>CANCZH010000001.1 GCA_947382445.1 uncultured Clostridium sp.
TATAGAAAAATACGTAATACTGCTAGATATATATTAGGAAATACTTATGATTTTCCTGTTAATTTACCAGTAGCTTATGATGATTTAATGGAAATTGATAAATGGGCATTAATTAAACTTAATAAATTAATAAAAGATTGTACAGAAGCATATGATAAGTATGAATTCCATGAAGCTTTACAAGCAATTAATCAATTCTGTGTTGCAGATATGAGTACATTTTATTTAGATATAATAAAAGATAGATTATATACTTCAAAGGCTGATTCTATTGAGAGAAGGTCTGCTCAAACTGTTATGTATGAAATATTAGATGCATTAGTTAAAATATTGGCTCCTATGACTTGCTATACAGCTGAAGAAATTTGGAAAGCAATGCCACATAGAGCAGGTGAAAATGTTGAGAGTGTAATGCTTACAGATTATCCTGTATATAAACCAGAATATGAAAATAAAACTCTAGAAGAAAGATGGAATAAAATAATAAAATTAAAAGAAGAGGTTTCTAAGAAACTTGAAGTAGCTAGAATGGAAAAAGTTATAGGGCATTCACTTAATGCAAAAGTAACATTATATGTTTCAGAAGATAAATATGAGGAAATGTTAAATGATAGAGACTTGCTTACAGATGTATTTATTGTTTCAAAAGTAGAAATAGAGAACGATAAAAGAGAGTCTGATGTAGAAATTGGAATTAAAGTTGAAGTAGCTGATGGAGAAAAATGTGAAAGATGCTGGATGTACTCAGAAACAGTTGGTAGGGACCATAATCATCCAACACTTTGTAAAAGATGTATTGACAATTTAGAATAAAAAGTGTATAAAGTATTTACATTTATGAAAAAGATATGTTAAAATTTATACGTTATATAAAGAACGTTTGGAGGAATAATTAATGGATTTAGTGGCAAATATATTAACAATATTGTATGTATTATGTTGTATAGTTATAGTTGTTTTAGTACTTTTACAAAAAAGTGAAAATGGTGGTGCTTCAGAAACAATAGTTGGTTCATCTGCTAGTAACTTTTATGAGAAAAATAAAGGTAGAACAAGAGAGGGAAGATTAAAAAGATATACTATAATTTTTTCAATTTTGTTTGTTGTATTAACTATTGCACTTACAATATTCAATATGAGATAAATTGTAAAATATTAAATGGGGCAGATACTTTTTTAGTGTCGCCCTTTTTTATTGGGAGAGTATATGGAAGAAAAATTAATTGGAAGTTTTATAGCACATGAAAAAGGTTTTGGATTTGTTAAACCAGAAAATCCAGAAATACAAAATGATATTTTTATAGCTGCTAAAAATGTTAATGGAGCTTTAAATGAAGATGTTGTTGAAGTAGAGATTATTAAGGATACTGATACAAAAAGAAGTAAAGAAGGAAAAATCGTTAGAATTGTTAGAAGAGGAAAAGAAACTATTGTTGGTACTTTTCAAAAATCTAAGAATTTTGCATTTGTTGTACCTGATGATAAACGTTTCGGAAGTGATATTTTTATTTCAAAGAAACATTTTGGAAAAGCTAGAGACAATCATAAGGTTGTTGTAAAAATAACAAAATACCCAGAGAATGGTAGAAAAGCTGAGGGCGAAATTATAGAGGTAATAGGAAATGTAAATCAAGCAGGTGTTGATATGCTTAGTATTATTAAAGAATATAAATTACCTGCTAAATTTCCAGAAGATGTTGTTGCTGAAGCTAAGTCTTTTGGTGAAAAAATAGACCCAAAAGATATAAAAAATAGAAGAGATTTACGTGATAAAATTATTTTTACAATTGATGGTGAAGATGCAAAAGATTTAGATGATGCTGTAAGTGTAACTAAAAACGAATCTGGAAATTATTGTTTAGATGTTCATATTGCTGATGTTAGTCATTATGTTAAAGATAGATCTAAACTAGATAGAGAAGCTAGAATAAGAGGAACTAGTGTATACATGCTTGGAAGAGTTATTCCAATGCTTCCACGTGAACTTTCAAATGGTTTATGTAGTTTAAATGCAGGTGAAGATAGATATGCACTTTCTGTTTCTATGGAAATTGATAAAGAGGGAAGAGTAATTAGTTCTGATGTTTATAAATCTATTATAAATGTGACTGAAAGAATGAATTATACTGATGTTCAAAAAATTATTGATGGTACAGATAATGAAGTTTTAAATAAATATGAAAAATATATTAGTGATTTTAAACTAATGGAGGAATTAGCTATAATTTTAAAGAAAAAAAGAATTGCTAATGGTTATTTAAATTTAGATGTTCCAGAGAGTAAGATAACTTTAGATAATGTTACTGGAAAATGTATTGATGTGAGAAGATATGAGACAAGTTTTTCTAATGAAATTATAGAACAATTTATGCTTATTGCTAATGAGACTATTGCAGAAAGATTTTATTGGCTTGAAGTTCCTTTTATTTATAGAGTTCATGAGGAACCTGATATTGATAAAGTAAAAGAATTGAATAAATTTTTATATAATTTAGACTATAAAATCCATATTAGTCAAGATACTGTACATTCTTCTGCTTTTGCAAAGGTTTTAGAAGAAGTTAAGGGAAAGCCAGAAGAGAAAGTTATTTCAAACTTGATTTTAAGAACTCTTAAAGTTGCTAAATATGATAGTGAGAATTTAGGACATTTTGGTATTGCTGGTAAGTATTACTGTCATTTTACTTCACCTATTAGAAGATATCCTGATTTATTTATTCACAGAGTTATTTCAGAATATTTTACAAGTAGCGAAAAACAAAAAGCTAGATTTGCCGAAAAAGCTCCTAAATATGCTATGAACTCTTCTGAAAGAGAAAAGGTAGCTACTAAGGCGGAGAGAGAAGCTGAAAGTATGAAGAAAGCTGAGTTTATGGAAGATAAAATAGGAGAGGAATATGATGGAATTATTTCTTCTGTTACGAACTTTGGTATTTTTGTACAATTAGAGAATACAATAGAGGGATTGATTAGATTTCAGGATTTGGGTAATGAATATTTTATTTATAATGAATCAAATAAAACTTTAACTGGGGAAAAATCAAACAAAGTTTATAGAATAGGTGATAAGATAAAAATTAAAGTAATAAAAGCCAGTAAAGATGCTCGTGAAATTGATTTTAAGGCAATTTAGAAACAATTGTAATTATCATTTTAAAAATCTTAAAACTTTATTAAAACTCTTTATATTTATATTTTTTTATAATATAATATGTGTGATTTGATAGAAGGAGGAAAATATGGAGAAAAAAGGTATAGGTAATGGAAAAAAGTTATTAACTAATTCCACATCTAGAAATAATAGAACTAATAAAACAACTTCTAAAAAAAATAGTACGAAAATAAGTTCAGAAACTAGAAAAATTTCTACTGTTTCTGATGAAACTAAAAAATATAAAATTGATGATAAGGATGTAAATAATAATAAAAATAAATCAGTAAAAAATAATAAAACAAAGAAAGCAAAGGCTTGGAATATTGTAAAGAAAATTTTAATAGCACTCTTTATATTAGGAATTTTGGCTGGTTTGATTTTGGCTGGAATTGTAGCAGGAATATTCTTTGGATTTTTTGGGGATGATTTTAAAATGACCAAAGAAGATTTGGTTATTCCTTTTAGTAACTCAGAAGTTTATGATGCTGATGGAAATTTGATTTGTACATTAAATGGTACTGAACAAAGAAAAATAGTATCTTTGGATCAAATGCCAAAGTATTTACCTAAGGCATATGTTGCAATTGAAGATGAAAGATTTTATGAACATTCTGGTGTTGATATAAAAAGAACTGGTGCTGCAACAATTACATATCTTTTACATAGAGGAAATTCATCTTTTGGAGGAAGTTCAATTACACAACAGTTAATTAAAAATATAACTAAAGAAGATGAAGATTCAGCTCTTAGAAAAGTAAAAGAAATGGCAAGAGCTATTCAAGTTGAAAAAGAAATTTCTAAAGATAATATTTTGGAATTATATTTGAATGTTATATTTGTTGGAGGAAATAATATAAATGGTGTTGCTCTTGGTGCACAATATTATTTTAATAAAGATGTTTCAACATTAGATTTAGCAGAGTGTGCATTCTTAGCTGGTATAAACCACACACCTAATTCATATAATCCTTTTAATGGAACAGAAGAACAAAAAACGAAAAATATTGAAAGTGGTAGATCTAGAACTAAAACTGTATTAAAGAAAATGCTAGAACTTGGATATGTGAGTCAAGAAGATTATAATAATGCGATAGCAAAAGTGGATAATGGATTAACATTTGAGCAGGGAATTTTAACTTCTGGTATTGTATATAATGATCATGTAGAATTAGCAATTGATCAAATTGTTAAACAACTAATGGATGAAAAAGGCATGGATAGAAATATGGCTGAAACTGTTGTATATGGTGGTGGATATAAAATTTATACTACACAAGTAACAAATGTTCAGAATATTTTAGAAACTGAAATGTCTGAAACTAAATATGTAGAAAAAGGAGCTATTAAAAATGGCGTTTTAGTAAACCCAGAAAATGCACAATCTCAAAGTGCAATGGTTATTATTGATCATACAACTGGTAAGGTTGTTGCTTGTAAAGGTAGACTTGGAGCTAAGACAGTAAATGGAGATTTAAATAGAGTAAATTCACCAAGGCAAGTTGGATCTGCAATGAAACCATTATCTGTAATTGCTCCTGCTGTTCAAGAAAATGTTATAAATCCTGAATCTACATATGTAGATGAATCAATTAATGACTGGTATGGAGCACCTGTTAAAAACCATTATGCTGGTTTTCACGGAACTCAAACAGTTAGAGCAGCAATAAGAGAATCTGGAAATATTATTCCAATAAAAATATTAAGAGATACAGGAGTATTAAAATCAATTGAATACTTAAATAAGATGGGGTTAACAGGATTAGAAAACTTTGGAGAGAAATCATATTCTTTAGCATTAGGTGCAAAAGAATATTCAACATTACAAATTGCAGCTGGTTATGCAACAATTGCTAATGATGGTAAATATATTGAACCAACATTTTATAGTAAAGTTACTGATGCACAAGGAAATACTATAATAGAGCCACATCAAAAAAATGAGCAAGTATTTGGTAAATCAGAATCTTATGTTATAAAAAGTATAGTAATGGAGCCTACTAAGTCAGGAGGTACAGCTACATATTGTAATAAAGGTATGAATGGATTTGATATTTGTGCTAAAACTGGTACAGCAGATAATAGTAAAGATAGATGGCTTTGCGAATTTACTACATATTATACTGCTGCATGCTGGTATGGATATGATACACCAGAAACAGTACGTAATAGTGGAAATCCAGCTGGGCAAATATGTTCTGCTGTAATGAGAAAGATACATAGTGGATTAACACCAACAAGATTTACAAAACCAGATGATATAACTACTGCAACAGTATGTTCAAGAACAAATAAATTACCAAGTGAGGGATGTCCAACAGTAACTGGAATGTTTGTAAAATCTAGAATACCAACAACACGTTGTAATGTGAAACACAATATGTCAGCTGTTAAAATATGTGAAGAGACTGGATTATTGGCTATTGAAGGTGCATGTCCAAAAGTAAAATCAAAAGTATATGAAGAAGGTGAAGAACTTCCAAAAGAATATTGTAATGTACATAAAAAGCCAGAGGAGACACCAAACCAAGAACCAAGTGTATCACCAAGTCCTTCAACAAGTACAAAACCAAGTGTACCACCAAGTCCTTCAACAAGCACAAAGCCAAGTACGTCACCAAGTCCTTCAACAAGCACAAAGCCAAGTACATCGCCAAGTCCTTCAACGAGTACAAAACCAAGTACATCACCAAGTCCTTCAACAAGTACGAAACCAAGTGTATCACCAAGTCCTTCTAATTCACCAACGACTCCTAGAGAATAATGGGACAATTTTAAAGAAAGGAAAATTGAATAACAAGGATTGTATCTTTGTTATTCATGGAATTTATTATGGAATTAAAACTATATAATACATTATCAAGAAAAAAAGAAGTATTTAAATCAATTGACGAAAGACAAGTTAGAATGTATAGTTGCGGTCCAACAGTTTATTATTTTGCACATATTGGAAATTTACGTACATATTTATTTATGGATAATTTAAGACGTGTTCTAAAATATAATGGATATGAGTTAATGCATGCAATGAATATAACTGATGTAGGTCATTTAGAGTCTGACGCAGATGAAGGTGAAGATAAAATGGCTAAAGCTGCAAGAAGAGAAAATAAAGACCCATATGAAATAGCTAAATTTTATACAGAAAAATTTATGGTTGATTTAGATAAATTAAATATAGAAAAGCCAGAAATAATTTGTAAGGCAACTGAGCATATAAAAGAAATGGAAGAATATGTTCAAAAAATTATAGAAAATGGATATGCCTATGAAACAAAAGATACAATTTATTTTGATACTTCTAAACTTGATAAATATGGGGTATTATCTAATATAAATATTGATGAACAAAAAGCAGGAGCAAGAGTAGAATTTGATACAGAAAAGAAAAATGTTACAGATTTTGCTCTTTGGATTAAAGCTCCTGAAAGTCATATTATGAAATGGGATACTTTCTGGGGAAAATGCTATCCAGGATGGCATATTGAATGTTCTGCTATGGGAAAGAAATACCTAGGAGAACATTTTGATATACATACTGGTGGAATTGACCATATTCCAATTCATCATGAAAATGAAATAGCACAAAGCAAGGGGTATTCAGGACAAATACCAGCTAACTTTTGGATGCATTCTGAATTCTTACTAATAGATGGTGGAAAAATGTCTAAAAGTTTAAATAATGTTTATACTATTTCTGACTTAGAAGCTAAAGGATTTACTGCTATGGATTATAGAATGTTTAACTTTACTTCTCATTATAGAAATAAACTTAATTTTACTTGGGATTCGTTAGAGTCTGCAAAAATTTCTTTGGCTAGATTAAAAGAGAGTTATAAAAAACAACTTTTGGGAACTGAAGATGTAGAAGAAAGTATAATTGAAGGATATAAAACAAGATTTAATGAAGCAATTAATGATGATTTAAATATGCCACAAGCAATGAGTGTTGTTTGGGAAGTTGCTAAAAATCCTATTAAGTCACCTAAGTTTGCTAAGCTTTTACTTAAATTTGATGAAGTTTTAGGTTTTAAATTAGGCGAAGAAGAAAAAATACAATTGCCAGAAGAAATACAAAAAATTGTAGAAGAAAGAAAAATTGCAAGAGAAAATAAGGATTGGGCTAAGTCTGATGAGCTTAGGAATCTTTTGAATGAAAAGGGGTATAGTGTAAAAGATACTAAAGATGAAATGATTATAAAAAAACAATGAGTGTAAATATTTAAAATAAAAAGTATTTAATTGAAAGGGTAAATTAAAATGAGGTTTGTAACAAAAGAAACAGAACAAGAATATACAGAATTTTTAGAAAGTCATGAACGCTGTAATTTTCAACAGTCTTTAGAATGGGGAAAAGTTAAATCTAATTGGATTCGTGAAGTTGTCTTAGCAGAAGATGAAAATAAAAAAATAATTGGTTCAATATGTATATTAATTAGAAAAATACCTATTTTTGGAAATATGATGTATTCATCTCGTGGACCAGTTTGCAATATTCATGATAAAGCTGTTTTAGAACAATTAACAGAAGGTGTTAGAGAAATTGCTAAAAAATATAATGCTTTTGTTTTTAGAATGGAACCTGATATAAAAAAAGATGATAAAGAATTTAGAAAAATAGTCGAAGAAATTGGATATAAAGTAAAAGATGATGCAAAAGATTTTAAAGATGAGATACAACCTCGTTTTGTTTTCAGACTAGATATTAAAGATAAAACAGAAGAAGAAATTTTAAGTAATTGTCATCAAAAGACTAGATATAATATTCGTTTAGCAACTAAAAAAGGTGTTGTTATTAAAGAGGGAACAAGAGAAGACTTAAAAGATTTTCATAAAATAATGATTGAAACAGGAAGTAGAGATGGTTTTATAATACGTCCTTTAGAATATTTTGAAAAAATGTATGATGAACTTGCTCCAAAACATATGAAATTACTTATGGCGTATCATGAAGATAAGCCTATATCAGGTATAATTCCTATAATGTATGGAAATAAAACATGGTATTTATATGGAGCTAGTAGTAATGAACATAGAAATTTAATGCCAAATTATTTACTTCAATGGGAAATGATTAAACAAGCTATACAAAATAAATGTGATGTATATGATTTCAGAGGAGTATCTGGTGTTGTTGATGAAACTCATCCACAATATGGATTATATAGATTTAAAAAAGGTTTTGGAGCTGAGTTTACTGAATTTATAGGAGAAGTTTATTTACCATTTAAACCTTTAACTAATAGACTATATAAATTTTCAGAAAAAACTTTTAGAACTTTAAGAAATTTTAAAAGAAAATTAACAGAATCTAAAAAATAAGAAAGGATTTTATTTTGAAAGTATTAGAAATAAACCTTGAAGACTTGGAGCATAATATAAATATAATAAAGATGAGAGCAAAAGATTCAAAAATTATAGCTGTTGTAAAAGGAAATGCTTATGGACTTGGAGTAAAACAGTTTTCAGAATTATTAATGAAAAATGGAATTAATTATTTTGCAGTTTCTTCTGTTTGTGAGGCTATAGAATTGAAGAATAATTTAGAAAACTCAAATGTTATATGTTTAGAAGCAACTTCAAATGAGCAGGAATTAGAAGAATTGTTAGAAAAAGACATAGTTATAACTATTGGAAATTACGAGGTCTCAAAAGTCTTAAATAAAATTGCTAAATCTAAAAATAAAAAAGCTCGAGTTCATTTAAAAATAGATACAGGTTTTGCAAGATATGGATTCAAATATAATGATACAGATACTATTTTAAAAACAATTAAGGAAAGTACAAGCATTTTTATAGAAGGAGTTTTTTCACATTTTTCTTATGCATATTCTGAAAAGGAAGATTATACAAGACTACAATATAATAGATTTTTAGAAGTTAAGAAAATTTTAGAAGAAAATGATGTACAAGTATCTATGTATCATATTTGTAATTCTTCTGCGTTTTTGAAATATGATGATATGTTTATGGATGCTGTTAGAATTGGTTCAGCTTTTTTAGGTAGAATATCTGTGAAAAATAGTGTTGGACTAAAGAAAATTGGGGTGTTTAAGTCTAATATTGTTGAAATTAGAGATTTGCAGAAAAATACACCAATAGGATATTCAAATTCTGAAATTACTAAAAAAGAGACAAAAATAGCGGTTATTCCTGTTGGATATGCAGATGGATTTAATGTTGGTGTTAAAAATGATACTTTTAAATTTATTGATAAATTAAGAATTTTAAAAAATAGTTTACTATCTTTTTTTAAAGATGATAGAATATATGTATTAATAAATGGAAAAAAATATCCTGTAATTGGAAAAGTTGGAATGAATCATATAACTGTTGATATTACAGGTGAGAAAATAGAATTAAATACTGAAGTTGAATTACAGATTTCTCCTGTTTTTGTTAGTAGTAATATAAGAAGGGAATATGTATAAATGGAACAAACAAAGAAAATAAGTTTTTTTAAAAGATTAAAAATGTCACTTTTTGAACTGGAAAACTACATTGAGTTTACAGCCGAAAAAGTGAGCAAAGCATTTGGATTTATGATGCAGATGGTAATTATTTTCGGAATAATTATTGCAAGTTCTACTGCTATATATATTTATTTGAGATACCAGTCTCCTAGTAATTATGTTCAAAAAGTAGTACCTGAATTTTCTTATAATGACCATAATTTAGTTATTGATGAAGAAGAAAAGAAAGATGAAAATAAAAAGCTTATAGCAAGAACAATGGAGGAATTTGAACCAGTATATAGAGAATTTTTACCAGGTGGAAACAATACAAAATCTGATTTAGTGAATTTTGTTAAAAGCAATGAAAAAGAACTAATGATTTTTGCTTGTCTTACACTGTTACTTGAAACAATTTTGGAGATGTTTGCATTTTGGATTATGATAGCTTTTCTTACATCTTTAATAGGAATGATAGTTTTAAGATTTTCTAGAATTAAGATGAAATATTCTAGGTTATATGCTATTTCAGTATATGCATCAACATTATCTATGATTTTAACTATTATTTATACAATTCTTAATAATTATTTTAATATATATATTGATATTTTTGAGTATTTAAGTATGCTTATTGCTTATATTTATATAACAGCAGTTATTTATATGATAAAATCTGATCTTATAAAACAACAATTAGAACTTATCAAAATTGCTACTGTTCAAGCTAAAGTAAAAGAACAATTGGATAGGGAAAGAGAAGAAGAAAAAGAAAAGGAAAAAGAGAAGAAAGATAAAGAAGAAAAAAAAGAAGAAACGGATGGAAATATAGTTAATGATAATGAGCCAGATGGTTCTGAAATTTAGATTATTTTCTGCTTTGGAAAGGAATGAAAAATAAAATGAGTAAATCAAAGAAAGAAAAAAATAACAATTTTAAAATTTTACTTGCATCTTGTATTACAATTTTTTTAGTAGTTGCAGTAGTTTTAGGATTTATGTATCAAGGTCAAAAAAATAAAGAAAAACAAGTCACTTATGATCAATTATATCAAGATATAATTGATAAAAAGGTTGAGAAAATAGAAATGACAATTGGTGGTTCAGCTGTTACTATTAAATATAAAGATTCAGATAAAGAAAAAACTACACATGTAAATTCTTTACAACCTTTCATGGAATTTATAAATGCACAGTTACAAGAAAATCCTGAATTAAAAGTTGATTTAAAAACTCCAAGTAAATTTATTTCTATTTTTGAAAATTTATTTAGCTTTTTACCAACAATTTTACTTATTGTATTAATGATTATGATATTTAAAATGCAAGGTATAGGAGAAAAAGGCAAAGTATATGGTGGAGATGAAGAAAATGATACAGGTGTTAAATTTAAAGATGTTGCAGGTTTAGATGAAGAAAAAAATGAATTAATAGAAATAGTAGATTTCTTAAAAAATCCAAAGAAGTTTCAAAATATGGGTGCTAAGATTCCAAGAGGAATTTTATTATATGGAAAGCCAGGAACAGGAAAAACTTTAATTGCTAAGGCTATTGCAGGAGAGGCAAATGTTCCATTTATTTCAATGAGTGGTTCAGAATTTATTGAAATGTTTGCTGGACTTGGAGCTTCAAGAGTTAGAAAATTATTCGAGAAAGCCAAAAAAATATCACCTTGTATAATTTTTATAGATGAAATTGATGCAATTGGTTCAAGAAGAACAAGTAATAGTGGTGCAGAATCTGAAAATAATCAAACATTAAATCAACTACTTGTTGAAATGGATGGATTTGATAGTAATGAGACTATTATAGTATTAGCTGCTACTAATAGACCAGAAATGCTTGATAAAGCACTTTTAAGACCAGGAAGATTTGATAGACAAATTACTGTTCCTGCTCCTGATTTATTAGGAAGGGAAGAAATATTAAAACTTTATACTAAAGATAAAAAGATTGCAGAAAATATTGACTTAAAAGAAATAGCTGGGGATACAGCAGGATTTACAGGGGCCGAACTTTCTAATTTATTAAATGAAGCTGCTATAATTGCTACAAGAAAAAATCATAAATCAATAGAAAAAGAAGATATTGAATATGCTGTTAAAAAAATAACTGTTGGACTTGAAAAACATAATAGGGTTGTTTCAGATAAGGATAAGAAATTAACAGCATATCATGAAGCTGGACATGCAGTAGTTAGCAAATTTTTAGAAACACAAGATAATGTAAAAGAAATTTCTATAATACCAAGAGGTTTAGCTGGCGGATATACAATGTATAAAACTAATGAAGATAAGTATTATGTGTCTAAAACTGAACTAGAAGAAAAAATGGTTGCATTACTTGGCGGAAGAGCTGCTGAGAAAATTGCTTTAAATGATATATCAACTGGTGCAAGTAATGATATAGAAGTTGCAACAGGGATTGCAAGAGATATGATCACTGTTTATGGTATGAGCAATTCCTTAGGTCCAATATCTTTAAAGGTTGATGAACCTTATGAGTTACAAATTTTTGGTGAGAATATTACTGATGAAGTAGGTATTCAAGTTAAACAATTAGTTGATAATGCTTATATACAAGCTCAAAAAATTCTTTTAGACAATATTCAAATATTACATCAAGTTGCTGAAATTTTATTAGAAAAAGAAACTATTTCAGAGGAGGAATTTAATAGTTTATTCTAAGTAGATAATAGGAGCATATATGAGTAGAAAACAAGATAAGAAAAATAAAATTGGTAAAATAGTATTAGTTATTTTAATTATAGTTTTTGTTATAATAGGTATACTTGTAATAAAGAATAGTTTATTACAAATAAGTAAATCAATTAATATAAGTGAGAAAATATTAAATATTTATTTAAATTCAAATAAATAAAACGGAGGAAAATATGAAGAAAAACAGTTCCAAAGATATAAGAAATTTTATATTAATAATTTTTTTGATACTTGTATTTGTACTAATTGGTTTAATAATATTTTTATTTACTGTTGATGTGAAAATGAATAATATTATGACATATGATGTAAATACTCAAGAGAGTAAAAGTGAAATTCAGGATTCATCAAAAAATATTACTTTAGCAAATTATGATTTATTTAAAAAGTCATCTGAAGGAGATATTGAAATAAAGTTATCAGGTGATAAGGTTTTTATTAGTGCAAAAAATGAAGAAAAATCTTATAATAATATAGAAGTAAACGTTAAAGAAAATATTATACAAGATATATTTATAGGCAAAATTGATAAAAAAGAGTATTTATTAGTACTTACTGATAAAGGTTCAATTGGAATAATGGAAATAGATGAGGCTATTGAAAAGAATAAATTTGAAATAAATGATGATTTAATTACATTTGAAAAACAAATAATTAGATTAGAAAATGCTAATATGAAATTAGACAATGAATATTTAGAGACAATAATTATATTTACATCAGATGGAATGAAGTATGATTTGTCGGATTTTGCCAAATAAAAAGGAAAGAAAAAACTTAAAAATGCTTGCAATACTAGAAAAATGATAGTATAATAATTAAAGCAAAATATTTTACAGAAGAGTGGAAGCAAATTCCACTCTTTCTTATTATAAAAGTATTAGATTAGGAGGAGAAACATTGGCAGAATCTAATATTGAGAAAAAAACAGAAGAACTTCTAAAACAAATTATAGAAAACATGGGGTATGATTTATATGATATTGAATATCTTAAAGAAGGAAAAGATTATCATTTATGTATTTACATAGATAAAGAAAATGGAATTGATATTTTAGATTGTGAAAAAGTAAATGAAGTAATTGATCCTATTTTAGATAAAGCAGATTATATAAAAGACTCATATTTTTTAGAAGTATCATCAGCAGGTTTGGAAAGAAAGCTAAAAAGAAAAGAGCACTTTGAAAAGCAGACTGGTAAGAAAATAGAAATTAATTTATATTCAAAAGTTGATGGTAAAAAGAATATTCAAGGTATTTTAAAAGAATGTAATAATGACTTTTTAGTTTTACAGACAGAGCAAAAAGAAATAAAGATTAATATTGAACAAATATCAAATGCGAAAAGCGTATTTGATTGGTAATTTAAGGAGGAATATAAAATGAAGGCAATTGATATGAAAGAATTAGTCGTTGCAATGAAAGAATTAGAAGAAGAAAGAGGAATTAAAAAGGATTATTTACTAGAATCTTTGGAAATGGCTTTAGTTACTGCATATAAGAAGAATTTTGATTCAGCTGATAATGTAAAAGTTACAGTAGACAGAGAAACTGGTGAAATACATATATATTCTAGTAAAACAATAGTTGAAGTTGCAAAAGATGAATGTTTTGAAATTTCTTTAGAAGATGCTAGAAAAATAAGTAAAAAGTATGACATTGGTGATATGGTTGATATTGAAATAGTTCCAAAGAATTTTGGAAGAATAGCTGCTCAAACAGCAAAACAAGTAGTTGTTCAAAAAATAAGAGAGGCAGAAAGAGAAATAGTTTATACAGAATTTAATGACAAAAAAGGTGAAATTGTTACTGGAATAATACAAAAAACAGATGGAAATGCAATAGTTTTAGATTTAGGAAAATTAGAGGGAATTATGCCTATTAAAGAGCAAATTCAATCAGAAGAATATAAAGTTAATGATAAAATTAGAGGATATGTTTTAGAAGTTGAAAAAGGTCTAAAGGGAAATCCACAGGTAATTGTTTCAAGAAGTCATCCAGACTTTGTAAGAAAATTATTTGAATTTGAAATTCCAGAAATATATGAAGGACTTATAGAAATAAAAAATATTTCAAGAGATGCAGGTTCTAGAAGCAAAGTTGCTGTATATTCAACAAATGAAAATATTGATCCAGTTGGTTCTTGTGTTGGACAAAAAGGTGTTAGAATTCAAAATATTATAAATGAATTGCATGGTGAGAAAATTGATGTTATTGAGTGGAACGAAGACCCAGCTGTATTTATAGCAGCTAGCTTATTACCAGCACAAGTTTTAGCTGTTGATATAAAAGAAGAAGAGAAATTTGCACAAGTTATTGTACCAGATGATCAATTATCTTTAGCAATTGGTAAGTCAGGACAAAATGCACGTCTTGCAGCTAAATTAACTAACTGGAAAATTGATATTAAGAGTGAGTCACAATTTAGAAAAATGTTAGAAGAAAATCAAAAAAATGAAACAACAGATGAAGAAGTTTAAAAGATAATGTGAAGAGGTGAAAACTTTGAAAAGAATACCTGAAAGAACATGTATAGGATGTAATGAAACAAAGCCCAAAAATGAATTACTAAGAATAGTTAAAGATAAAGAAAATAATATTTGGGTAGATTTAACTGGCAAGAAAAATGGAAGAGGCGCATATATATGTGCAGACGAAAAATGTTTAGAAAAAGCAATGAAATCTAATAGATTATCAAAAGTTTTCGAACAAAATATAGATAAAGAAATTTATGAAGATTTGAGGGGTGTAATTGTTAGTCAATCAAAGTAAAGTAAATGGTCTAATGCGGTTTAGCGTCTAGGGCAGGAAAAATTGTTTGTGGAGCTGATAGCGTAGAAGAAGCTATAATGAAAAGAAAAGTTTTTATTGTAATTATTGCGGAAGATGGATCGTTAAAAACAAAGGAAAAATTTCAAAAAATTGCAAATGAAAATAATATTACTGTTTTTATATATGGTGATATAGATAGTAATAGTAAAGCAATTGGAAAAAAGAATAAAGCTGTTATTGCAATAAAAGATAAAAATTTTTCAAATGCAATTTGTAAAATAATTAGTGGGGGTGAAGCTATTGGACAAAATTAAAATACACGAATTAGCAAAAAAATTAAAAATTAATAGTAAACTTTTGGTGGAAAAAGCTATATTATTAGGAATTGATGTAAAAAGTCATTTAAGCACTATTACAGAAGAGGAGGCGGAAAAGATTACAAAAGCAATGGGGAAAGTAGAAAAAGAAAAAAATGTATCAAAAAAGGAAGTTGTTTCAGAACAACCAGTTATTATGAGAAGAACTGTTATAATTAATGATGAAGAAGAAAAAAAAGAAGATAAAAAAGTAAAAGAGAAAAAACAAGATGTTGGTTTTGTTGAAAAGAATAGAAAAAAAGATTATAACATTGTTTATAGAAATAAACCATCTAAACCAATGTCAGTGGCTGAGCTTTTTGGTATACCATCTAAAAAAGAAAAAGAGAAATTAGAAGAAAAGCCAGAAATAAAGCAGAAAGAAGAAATTGAGGTTAAAGTAGAGATTAAGCAGGAAGTCAAAGAGAAAGCTAAAACAGAAGTAGTCCCTGAGATAAAAAGTGAAATAAAACAAGAAGTTATAGAAAAAAATAATGATAAGGTTGTTGAAGAAAAGAAAGTAATGAGAGAAGAAAACGTTAGAGTAGAAAGAAATAATTCAAACAATAATTTTAGAAATAGCAATAGTGGAAATTATAATAGAAATAATAATGGAAATTACAATAGAAATAATAACAATAATAGAAATAATAATTTTCAAAAAAATGATAATTCTAATAATTTTAGAAATAATAATAATGGAAACTATAATAAAAATAATAACAGAAATAACAATAATAATTCTGGAAACAATAATTTCAGAAACAATAGAAAATTAGATGATAAGGGAATTGATAAAAAGATAAATAATATCATGGCAGTTGATATTGTAGAAAAAGAAAATGTTATTGAATATTCTAATAGGGCTATTGATAAACAAAAAAATAATCGTATATTTGAAGAACAAAAAACTAAAAAACAAACTAAGAAAAAAGGAAAGAATGAAGATATTAGTTCTGGAAAATTGCGTTCATTAAAACAAGAAAGTAAACTTTCAAATGTTGATATGCTTGACTACTATGATTTAAGTACTCAAAGAGGAAGAAGAAGCGAGAAAAAAGGAAAACAAGAAAATAGAAATAAACAAAAAATATTTAAACTAACAGAAATTACTATACCACAATCAATTACAGTAAAAGATTTAGCTGCTGAAATGAAAATAACAAGTGGTGATTTAATTACTAAATTAATGGGATTAGGTGTTATAGCAACTATAAATAAAGAAATTGATTTTGATATTGCTTATTTAGTTGCTTCAGAATTTGGAATTACAGCTAAAAAGAAAGATATTAAAACTGATGAAGAAATATTATTTGATGATAGTGAAGATAAAGAATCAGATTTAATAAGTAGACCACCAGTTGTTGTTGTTATGGGCCACGTTGACCATGGTAAAACTTCATTACTTGATGCAATTAGAAAAACAAATGTTATTGAGGGTGAAGCTGGAGGAATTACTCAACATATAGGTGCATACAAAGTTAATGTTAAAGATAGAGAAATTACATTCTTAGATACTCCAGGACATGAAGCATTTACTAGCATGAGAGCTAGAGGTGCTCAAATTACTGATATTGCAATATTAGTTGTTGCTGCTAATGATGGTGTTATGCCTCAAACTATTGAAGCTATAAACCATGCTAAAGCTGCAGAAATACCAATTATAGTTGCTGTAAATAAAATGGATTTACCAGGTGCTAATATAGAGAAAATAAAAGAAGAAATAACTGAATATGGATTAGTTCCAGAAGAATGGGGTGGAGATACAATATTTGTTCCTATTTCTGCTAAAAAAGGTGATGGTATTGACAACCTATTAGAAATGGTATTATTACAAGCTGATATGCTTGAATTAAAAGTAAATCCAAAGAAGCAGGCTAAAGGTGCTGTTATTGAAGCTAAACTTGATAAAGCTAGAGGACCAGTTACTACAATGCTTGTACAAAGAGGTCAATTAGATGTTGGAGATACAATAGTTGTTGGTTCTTCAATAGGAAGAATTAGAACAATGACTAATGATAAAGGAAAGAAAGTAAAATTTGCTGGACCATCTACACCAGTTGAAATTACAGGTCTTACAACTGTTCCAAATGCTGGTGAAACTTTCTATGAAGTTAAAGACGAAAAAACAGCTAAGCATTTAATTGAAAGAAGAAGAAGACAAGAAAGAGAAAAAGGATTAAATGCAACATCAATGGTTTCTCTAGATGATTTATTTAGTCAAATTGAACAAGGTAAATTAAAACAATTGAATTTAATTGTAAAAGCTGATGTTCAAGGTTCTGTTGAGGCTGTAAAACAATCATTAGAAAAATTATCAAATAATGAAGTTAGAGTAAAAGTAATTCACTCAAATGTTGGTGGAATTACAGAAACTGATGTTACTTTAGCAAAAGTTTCAAATGCAATTATTATTGGATTTAATGTTAGACCAGAGCCAATTGCTAAAATGGAAGCTGAAAAAGAGGGTGTTGAAATTAAGATGTATTCTATAATTTACAATGCTATTGAAGATGTTGAGTCCGCTATGAAAGGTATGCTTGATCCTGAATTTAAAGAAGTTATTATTGGTAATGCAGAGGTTAGACAAACATTTAAGGTTTCAAATGTTGGTACTATTGCAGGATGCTATGTAACTGATGGAAAAATTGCTAGAAATTCAATTGTTAGAGTTATTAGGGACAATGTTGTATTACATGAAGGTAAGTTAATTTCTTTGAAGAGATTTAAGGATGATGCTAAAGAAGTTGCTTATGGCTATGAGTGTGGTGTTCAAATTGAAAATTATAATGACATTCAAGAGGGAGATATTATAGAAGCACACATTATGGAAGAAATTAAGAGATAATTTGAAAAAATAAACTATGCCTTGCATTGCTAAAAGTTAGATTGAAAATCCTTAACGTACTTATACGAAAATTTAAAACAATAGTGAGAGGTGAAAAAATGCCAAAAGATAGTAATAGAATGAATAAAGTGAATGAGGAGCTTAAAAAAGAAATAAGTATTGTTATTTCTCAAGAGTTGAAAGATCCTCATATCACTGGATTAATCAGTGTAACAAAGGTTGATACAACTCCGGACTTAAGATTTGCTAGAGTGTATGTTAGTATGATAAATGCTAAGAGTAATAAAGATAATTTAGCAAGATTAAAAAAATGTTCTGGTTTTATTAGAACTATGATTGCTAAAAGAGTAAATCTTAGAATTACACCTGAATTAGTATTTTTATTTGATGAATCAATTGAATATGGTTCAAGAATAGATTCAATTTTACAAGAAATAACAAAAGATATGAAAAAAGACTAGGAATGGAGGAGCTTTTATGACGTTAGACTCTATAAAAGAAGTAATAAAAGAAGCAAAGAATATAGTTGTATTTACTCACGAAAATCCAGATGGTGATGCTGTTGGAAGTAGTTTGGCAGTATATTTAGTATTAAAACAAAAGGGAAAAAATGTAGATCTAGTTATACCGAATTTTCCTAAAACATATAAATTTTTGCCAAACTCTGATAATGTATTATTAGAGCCAAAATTAGAAAAATATGATTTAGCAATAGCATTAGATTGTGCTGATATCAAAAGATTAGATGATCCTACTGAAACATTTTTAA
The DNA here is from genome assembly GCA_947382445.1 of uncultured Clostridium sp. The sequence continues at coordinate 19,067 of CANCZH010000001.1, forward strand.
AATGTGAAACACGTGTTAATATTGATCATCATACTTCAAATGGTATGTTTGGCGATTTGAATTTTGTTGATCCTGTTGCACCAGCTTGTAGTCAGATTATTACTACAATTTTAGAATATTTTAAAATAGATATAGACAAAGATGTTGCAACATGCTTAATTACTGGTATAATTACTGATACTGGTGGATTTAGATATGAGGGTGTTACAACAGAAACTTTTGAAATTGCATCTAATTTCTTAGAAAAAGGTGTAAAGATTTCAAAGATATATAAAGACTCTTTAAGCAATATTTCAAAAGAAAAATTTGAAGCTAGAAAGTTGGCTACTAATAGAACAGAATTTTTAGAAGATGGAAAAATTGCTTATACATATATAACTAAAGAAGATATGGAGAAACTTAATGTTATTAGAAGTGATTTAGATGGAATTGTAGAAAATGGTAGAGATGTTGAAGGAGTTGAAGTTTCAGTATTCTTATATGAAACTGATAAAGGATTTAAAGCATCTTTACGTTCTAATAATTATGTGAATGTTTCTGATATATGTTTGTTATTTAATGGCGGAGGACATGTTAGAGCTGCTGGATGTACAATTTCCAGTTCTTTAGAAGAAGCTAAAACAAAAATAATTAAAGAAGTAAAAAGAGTTTTAAAGTAGATAGTTTTAAAAAGACTATCTATTTTTTTAGACTCTAAGTCTAAAAAATCTTGACGATTTTATTTTGTAGGCATATAATATAATAAAAATCGACTAATAGTCTAAAAAGAGGTGCTATATGAAAACAGAGGAAAGAAAAAAAGAATTAGTAAAAAAAGCATATGAATTGTTTATTACTAAAGGGTATGAGAATACATCTGTTGATGATATTATTGCGAGTGCTGGAATTGCTAAGGGAACATATTATTATCATTTTGAAAGTAAAGAACAAATACTAGAAGAAGTTGTAAATATGATGATTGACAAAGGTGTTGAAAAAGCAAAAACAATAGTACAATCAGATTTAAAATTAGAAGAAAAGTTAGTTTATACTATTCTTGCTCTTAGAGCTACACCAGAAGAACAATCTATGCAAGATACAATACATGAAAAAGAAAATATTGTTTTGCATAAAAAAATAAATGATAGAATTATTGATAAGGCTGTTCCAATACTTTCTGAGATAGCAAGAGAAGCAAGGAAAGAAGGATTATTTAATTGTGATGATAATATTGAAGAAAGAGTTAGAATGACTTTAATATTAAGCAATGAAATGTTTGACCATAATGAAATAAGAGAGAAACAAATTTTGGTATTCATTGATACAATAGAAAAAATATACGGTGCGAAAACTGGGACACTTTCGTTTATATCAAAATTAATTAAGGAGAATTAAAATGAAAGATAAAATTATAAGTGCTAAAAATTTAGTAAAAAGTTTTGGAAATGGGAGTACAAAACAAAACATAATTAATAATTTAGATTTAGATATATATGCAAATGATTTTACAATTATAATGGGTTCAAGTGGAGCTGGTAAATCTACTTTAATGTATCTTTTATCAGGAATGGATAAGGCAGACTGTGGAAATATAGTATTTAATAATAAAGATATTTGTAAAATGAATAATGATGAACTAGCTATATTTAGAAGAAAAAATTGTGGTTTTGTATTTCAACAAATATACATGCTTGACAAAATGAGTTTAATGGATAATGTACTTACATCTGGCTTACTTGTTAGTAAAAATAAAAAGGAAATTGTAAAAAAAGCAAAAGAATTGTTTGAAAGTGTTAATATTCCAGAAATTACATATAAAAAGAATATGAATCAAATATCTGGTGGTGAATGCCAAAGAGCAGGAATTGTTAGAGCAGCAATAAATAATCCAACTGTTATATTTGCAGATGAGCCAACAGGAGCATTAAACTCTGAAAATTCCATTGCTGTGTTGGATGTTTTAACTAAATTAAATAATAATGGTCAAAGTATTATTATGGTTACACATGATAAAAAAAGTGCCCTTAGAGGAAATAGAATTATATATTTAAAAGATGGTAAAATATTTGGTGAACTTTCTTTAAAAAAATATGAAGAAAATGATAATGAAAGAAATGAAAAGCTAGATAAATTCTTAAAAGAAATGGGGTGGTAATTTTGAAAAAATTAATTGCCATATCTAAATACTTTTTTAAGAAAAATTTAAAAGATATTATATCATTTTCAATTATTTTATTTATTGCTACTGTATTATTTTCAAGTAGCATAATGATAAATTTTAATATTATGAAAGATTACGATGATGAATTTAATAGGCTAAATACGGCAAATACTTTTTTTATAGTGTCAAGTGCCCAGTATTCAGATAATTTGCTTGAAGATATAAAAAATATTGAAGGCATAAATGAAGCAGAAATGCAAAAAGGAATAATGCTTAATGTACCAGTAAGCATGGAAGGGTCTATTCAAGAACAAAATCAGATATTTTATAATGTAGATGATGAGTGTAATATAAACAAGAAAGAAATAATAGAAAGAGATAATAGTATAGAGCATGGAATATATCTTTCAAATTATACTTTTATTCATTCTGAATTAAAATTAAAAGATAAATATGAATTTAATATAGATAATATTCCTTATACTTTTAATATTAAAGGTTATGTTAATGAAATGCAGTATGGTAATTATTCTTCATCTGTTATAGGAGAATATTTAGAAAATGATTCATATAATTACTTATTAAAAAACAATCTAGATAAGGAAATTACTACAATTTCTGTAAGGGCGGAAGATAGTCATTTGGCTTATAATAATATATCTAAATATTTAAGTAGTAAAAATATTAATGTTTTAAATAAAAATTATAAAGAACAAGCCAAAAATCAGAGACTTGCTATTTCAAATATATTAGTTTTAATACTTGTGGTATTTGCAAGTTCAATACTTATTATAAGTTTATTTGTAAGTAAATTTAAAATAGAACAGACCATAGAAGAAGAAATGTCTAATATGGGAGCGTTAGAAGCACTAGGATATACAAGTAAAGAGATAATAATTGCAAATATATTTCCATATATACTAAGTGGATTAATCTTTACTATACTTGGTATAATTTCTTCATATTTCATGTTGCCAGTTCTTAGTAAAGTTATAGAAATGCAGTCAGGTTTTATTTGGAAAACTAAAATATATTTAGGATTAAATGCACTAGTATTGTTTATTAATTTAATTTTAATAACTATATTTACACTTATAGCTTCTTTAAAAATAAAGAAATTAAATCCTATAAATGCAATTAGAGGAATTAATGAAAAAGAAAACTATCGAAATTATTTTGAAATAGAAAAAACAAAAGGTAATATTAATTTTATTTTAATGCTAAAGAATTTTATAAATACTAAAAAGCAAAATATATTACTTGGTATAGTGCTATTTTTGATAACAATTATATCTTCATTTATAGGTATATTGTTTTATAACATAAATATGAATCCTATTAATTTTATAAATACTCTAGTAGAAGAACATCCATCGGTTGTTGTTTCATCTAATAAAGATTGGCGAGAGGATTTAAAAACTCAATATAATGTAAAAAATGTTTTGTACTATGATGAAAATGTAATGACAAATTATAATGACAATTCTTATAAAACATTTGTAGCAGAAAGTTTCGAAAAATTATCAAATGATTTATGTTATGAAGGTAGCAATCCAAAGACAAAATTTGAAGTAGCAATAGGAAGCAAAATTAAGGAAATCTACAATATAAATATTGGAGATTATATTACATTAAGTAAAAATGGATTAGAGAAAAAATATAAAGTTGTTCGGATTTATTCAATCTGTTAATTATTCTGGTGAAGTAATGGAAATGACCATAGATGGTTATAGAAATTTGGATAATTCATATTTACCAAAAACGATGTATGTATATTTAGAAAATGAACAAAAATCTGAAGAATTCATAAATCAAATTAAAGATAAATATAACAATGATATTATTTCTACAATGAATTATGCAGAGGGAATGGATTCTGCTATGAATATGTATGTTTCATTAATAAGTATTATTTGTGTTGTAATTATTACAGTTACATTATTACTTATATATTTAATTTTATATATAACAATATCGTCTATTATAACAAGAAGAAAACAAGAACTTGGTATATTTAAGGCAATAGGATATGAAAATAAACAATTAGTTAGACAATTAATTGGTGGATTTATGCCTTCAACAATCCTAGCTACAATATTAGGGCTTATAGTAAGCAAAATAATTATGAACAATGTTTATAGTTCAATATTTAATTTAGTTGGAGCATATAAAGTAAGTTTTGAATATCCGTTTATAGTATTTTTAATCATAGTGATTTTTATAATAATAAGTACAATTATTATTGGAATACTACTTGCAAAGAGAATCAAAAGGATTTCAGTATATTCATTAATAAAAGATTAGAATAAAAAAGTTAGCACTCTCCTATTGACATTGCCAAAATAGTGGTATTATATAAGTATAAAAAATAAATATGTGCTACCGCAATAGGTGTCAACACATAAAATGAAAGGAAGTAGATTGATATGATGATGATACCAAGAAGGAGAAATGAATTTGATTTATTAGATGAAATGTTTACAGATCCATTTTTTAATGAACATGAGAGCAAAGTAATGAAGACTGATATTAAAGAAAAAAATGATAAATATTTGATTGATGTTGAATTACCAGGCTATGAAAAACAAAACATTAAAATGCATATAGAAGATGGATACCTAACAATTCATGCAGAAATGAATTCTAGTCATGAAGAAAAAGAAGATGGAAAATTTGTAAGAAAAGAAAGATATATAGGTTCTTGTTCAAGAAGTTTTTATGTAGGGGATGAAGTTAAATGTGAAGATATAACAGCAACATTTAAAAACGGAGTCCTAAAAATAGAAATTCCTAAAAAAGAAAAAAATAAAGAAATTTCAGAGAAAAAATATATTCAAATAGGAGACTAATAATATATAAAACAAATACTCTATACAAAATGTATGGAGTATTTTTATATTTTGTGATAAACTCATTAAATATAAAGGAGGTTTCAAAAGATGTATTTAAATTTTATACAAATATTAAGTATTGTATTATTATTTTTTGGAATTGTAACATTAGCAATTGGAAAGTTTAAAAAAAAGAAATATATATTAGCTATTGGAATAGTTTTTCTGTTAGCAATTTTAGATATATGGTCAACAATTTTTATTATGGGACTTATGGAAGAAAATCCAAACTCAAAAGAAAATATTGGAAATGAGAATATTGTAAAAAATAATATTATAGAGAATGATATTTTAGAAAATAATATAGAAAAACAAGCAGAAAATATAACAGAAAAAATGTTAAATGATGAGTTTTATTTTTGGGGAACGATATATGATATAGATGAAAATTATATTTATTTTTCTAATAATAATTCTAAAAAATATTGTATAAATAAAAATGATTTTTCATATTTAAATGGAAGAACAGCCAAAAGTATGAATTTGACAGATGTAAAAGTTGGTGATTATATAAATGAAGATGGAAAGAAAATTATTGTATACAGAAAGATTTCAGGAGATGAATTAAATAAAGAATTATTGTATAATTTTACTTTAGAAGAAGACGAAAAAATGATGATGGTAAATACAATAGAAATAGAAGATATAGATATTATAGAAAATAAAGCAATTGTAAAAATAAAATATGGAGATGTGATTGGTGATGACATAACAGATGAAAAATTTGAGACAATTGTAGAATTTAATTCAAATACGAAATTTTATAGCAAAGGGAATAATATAAATTCTGTAAATGATTTAGAATATGCAAAATATAATATTAATTCTATTATTTTAGATAGAGATACAATTAATAAAGAAAGTCCTGCAATTGTGAATATATTCGAAAGTACAGATAATTAGAATAAATATGATAGATAGGGAGATTTTATGGATGGAATAATTTTAATTAATAAAGAAAAAGGAATTACTTCTTTTGGAGTAGTTGCAAAACTTAGAAAGATTTTTAACACTAAAAAGGTTGGTCATTGTGGTACTTTAGATCCTAATGCAACTGGTGTACTGCCAGTAATGATAGGGCAAGCTACTAAAATATCTAAATATTTAGTAGAGCATGATAAAGAATATGTTGCTAATGTAAAATTAGGTGTAAAAACTGATTCAGCCGATTCAGAGGGAAATATAATTGAAACAGATAATTTTATTTTGAATGTTAATGATGAAAAAGAATATATTAATAAAATTAATGGTTTAGTGGGAAAACAAAAACAAATTCCACCTATGTATTCAGCAATAAAAGTTGATGGTAAAAAATTATATGAGTATGCTAGAAAAGGAATTGAAATTGAAAGAGATGCTCGTGATATTGAAATTTATGATATTAAAGTAGAAAAAATTGATTATGAATTGAATGAAATAAAATTTAGAGTAAAGTGTTCAAAAGGTACATATATTAGAACTTTATGTGAAACAATTGCAGAACAATTAGGAACAATTGGATATATGGAATCTCTTATGAGAACTAAAGTAGATGATTTCAATATAGAAGATAGCGTAATTTTATCAGATTTAGAAAAATTAGAAAATAAAGAAAGTGCAGTAATTTCAATTGAACAATTATTTAAAGATAAGGAAACAATTATTTTAAATGATAGAAAAACGGACTTGTTTTTAAATGGTGTGAAGCTTACGCAAAAAAAACAAGATGGTTTATATAGGATTTATCAACAAGATAGATTTTTAGGAATTGGAATCATTAGTGAAAATTTATTAAAGCGAGATATTATTTTATAATATCTCGTTTTTTTAGGTATATACTTTATGGAGAATATATATAATTAAAAAATAAAGTTATGTGTTTGTAGAAAATAGAAGATATATCATGAAAATGTTGATATATTAATAGTTATAGGAAACAATAAAAATACGAACAAATTTTCTAAAAACTATTGACAAATTACTATAAAAAATATAAAATACTACCAAACAGAAGTTCTAAAACTTGGAGGTAGTAAAATGAGAAATGAAATAATTACATATAGTGTTAATAAAACAAATGATAGAGAGTTATATATTTCAGTACAAAATGGGGAAGTTTTAGTACGTGCTCCTTGGTATATTACAAAAGAAAAAATACAAGAAGCTGTTACTAATAAGAAAAATTGGATAATGAAAAAACTAAAAGAATATCAAGAAGAAAATGAAATAAGCTTGAGACCAATTCAAATTATGGGTATTGTTTATAATTTAAAAGTTTCTTATAAAAATATAAATGTTATAGAATGTAACATGGAGAACAATATTATTAAGATTAATTTACCTAAAAAATATAAAAAAATAGATAATGAAACAATGACAGATATAGTAATTGATAAAATGTATTTTAAAATTGCAGAAAGAGAATTAGAAAGCATTATGGAAAAAACAAGATTAACACTTGGATTTGCACCAGAGGATTATGAAATTGTAGAAATGAAAGATTGCCTAGCTAAATGTACAGACGATAAGAAAATTTTAATTAATCCTAGAATTATAAAATATAAAAGAGAAGTTATAGAGTATGTTATTATGCATGAATTTTGCCATTTAAAATATAAAAATCATACTAAAAGTTTTTATAACATGATAGAAAAATACATTCCAGATTATACAAAATATGAACTAAGAAATGTAAAGTATTAATAAAAATAAGAGGGCTAAAATATAATATTTTTATGCCCTTTTGTTTTTTTATGAATGGTTGTTTTTTAGTAGCATTATGTGATAAAATGTGAGTTATATAAAACCTATAATTTGGGAAAGGAAAATAAAAATGAATAGAAATGAAACAAGACCAATATTTGTTGGAGGAGTACAAATTGGTGGACAAGATAAGGTAGTTATTCAATCTATGACAAATACCAAAACAAAAGATGTAGAAAAAACAGTAGAACAGATTATAAAACTAGAACAAGCAGGTTGTGAAATTATTAGAGTTGCATGTTTAGATATAGAAGATGCTAGATCAATAAAACAAATAAAAGAAAAGATACATATTCCAATAGTTGCTGATATTCATTTTGATTATAGGATTGCATTAGAAGCAGCAAAAGCAGGAGTAGATAAGATAAGGATAAATCCAGGAAATATAGGCTCAATAGATAGAGTAAAGCAAGTAGTTGATATTTGCAAAGAACGCAAAATACCAATAAGAATAGGAGTAAACAGTGGTTCACTTCCAAAAGACATTTTACAAAAATATGGAGGAAAACCATGTGCTAAAGCAATGGTAGAAAGTGGATTAAGACATATAAAAATACTAGAAGACTTAGATTTTTATGATATAGCACTATCATTAAAAGCTTCTGATTTAACATTATGCATAGAAAGTTATGAGGAAGCAGCAAATACAATAAAATATCCATTACATTTAGGAGTAACGCATGCAGGAACAGAGTTTAGTGGAACAGTTAGTTCAAGTATTGGATTAGGAAATCTATTACTAAAAGGAATAGGAGATACAATAAGAGTATCATTATCAGCAGACCCAGTTAAAGAAATAAAAGTTGCAAAAGAAATATTAAAAGACTGTAAACTATATAAATCACCAACATTAATTGCGTGTCCTACATGTGGAAGAATACAGTATGATTTAATTCCAATAGCTAATGAAATAGAAGATTTTTTACAAACAATAAAGTCAGACATAACAGTGGCAGTAATGGGATGCCGGAGTAAACGGACCAGAAGAAGCAAGACATGCGGATATAGGAATTGCTGGAGGAGTAAAAGAAGGACTATTATTTAAAAAAGGCGAAATAATTAGAAAAATAAAACAAGAAGATATTGTATCAGAATTAAAGAAAGAAATCACAGAAATGATAAAATAGTATGGAGATATAATATGAATTTTGATGATGAAAATTTTGATGAAAACTTATTAGTACCAAATTTAAAAAATGAGGAAGAGGAAAATCAAGAAGTTTCATTAAGACCTAAAAAGTTAAATGAATATATTGGTCAAACTAAAGTTAAAGAAAATATGAAAATATGTATTGAAGCTGCTAAAAAAAGAGGACAACCATTAGACCATGTTTTACTATATGGACCTCCTGGACTTGGTAAAACAACTCTTGCTAATATTTTAGCAAATGAAATGAATGCAAATATAAAAGTAACATCTGGTCCAGCAATTGAAAAGCCAGGGGATTTAGCTGCAATATTAACTAATTTATCTGAAAATGATGTTTTGTTTATAGATGAAATACATAGAATGAACAGGAATGTTGAAGAAATTTTATATCCAGCGCTAGAAGATTACACACTTGATATTATTATTGGAAAAGGACCAAGTTCAAGGTCTATTCGTTTAGATTTACCTAAATTTACTCTAGTTGGTGCTACTACTAGAGCAGGAAGTTTATCAACGCCTCTTCGTGATAGATTTGGAATTATAAATAGACTTGAATTATATGATGCAGAAGATTTAGATACAATAGTAAGAAGGTCAGCAGACATTTTAGGAATTAATATAAGTAAAGATGCTTCTATGGAAATCGCAAAACGTTCTAGAGGAACACCAAGGATTGCAAATAGATTATTAAAAAGAGTTGCTGATTTTGGATTAGTTTTGGGTGATGGAGATATAACAATAGAAATTGCTAAACTTGCATTAAATAAATTAGAAATAGATGATTTAGGATTAGATAATACAGACAAAAAGATATTAGAATCTATAATCTATAATTATAAAGGTGGACCAGTTGGAATAGATACATTGACTGCTACAATTGGAGAAGAGAGTGGAACAATAGAAGATGTGTATGAGCCATATTTATTACAAATTGGTTTTATAGCAAGAACACCTAGAGGAAGAATAGTTACTCCAATTGCCTATGAACACTTAGGTATTGAATATATTGATAAGAAAGGTTAGTTTGAAGATATTTTAAACTAGATTAAGTAATGAGATTCAAAAAAGTAAAGGAAATATTATTAATTATTTTTATAGCTATAATTTGTTTTTCAAATATTTTTCCAAATACAATAGGAAATTTAGATGAACTATGGAATTACAATTTTGCTAAAAATATATGTGATGGACTAGTACCATATAAAGATTTCAATATGGTACAAATGCCATTATTAGCTGGAATATGTTCTATATTTTTAAAAACATGTGGCAATCAATTAATTGTTATGAGATTTTTAGCTGTATTACTGATGTCAATGATATTTTTCTTTGCATATAAGATATTAGAAATAGTAACAAATGAAAATATTGCAAAATTGTTATTAATAGGATTACTTGTATTATATAAAGATATTTTATGTATTGATTATAATTATGCAGTTTTACTTATTACTCTTATTTTAGTATATATAGAATTGAGAAATAATGAAAAAAATTTTTGGAAATCTAGTTTTAAATATAACTTAATGGTAGGAATAATAGCAGGATTATCAATTTTATGCAAGCAAACTACTGGTATTGCTATATCAATGGCATGCATAGGATACAAAGTTTTTGCTATTAGAAACAAGAATAATATTAAGATACTTTTAAAAATAGCATTTACTAGATTACTGGGAGTAGTAATTCCTATGAGTATATTCATAATATACTTAATTATAAATAATGCAGTATTAGACTTTTGGGATTATACGATTTTAGGATTAAAAACATTCTCAAATAAAATTTCATATTCAAATTTATTTGATGATAGCTTAGTATTAACGATTTTGGCTGTTAGTGTACCAGTAGCTTTAATTGTTATGGGATTAATGTTATTTATAAAAAAAGAAGACTCAAAAGTATATATCTTTTTTGCATATTCAATTTCTAGTTTTGTAGTTACTTTTCCAATTTCAGATAAAATTCATTTTTTAACAGGAAGCTTAGTTACAATTTTAGCTATTGTTTATATTTTATATGATACATTTATACATAATAAAAAATATAGTAAAAAAATTAAAATAATAAGTTATGGAATATATTCATTTGCAACTGTTTTTTGTATGTTAGTTTTAATATTTTCTTCAATAAGGAATATAGAAACAAAATATATTAGAGTTAGTAAAGAAAAAGAATTATCTCATTTTATTAATATCCCTGAAAATCAAGGATTAAAATCAAGAATCTTTGAAATTGATAACTATATCTTAGAAAATAAGAAACTTGGAAAAAATGTTTATATATTAGATGCAGAAGCGGTAATTTATACTATTCCAATAGATATTTATAATAAAGATTATGATATGTTTTTAAAAGGAAATTTAGGATATAAAGGAGAAAAGGGGATAATAGATAGAATAAATAATGAAGAAAATGCTATTTATTTAATAAAAAAAGATTATTTAAATTGGCAAAACCCAAATGAAGTAAGAGAATATATAATAGATAATTTAAAATTGATAGATGATATTTCAATATTTTATGTTTATGAAAAATAGAAAGGAATGAAACAAAAAATGAAATTATTAATGCATACTTGTTGTGCTCCATGTAGTGTATATTGCATAGATTCGTTAAGAAATGAGGGAATAGAGCCAGTATCTTTCTGGTATAATCCTAACATTCATCCATATATTGAGTATAAAACTCGTAGAGATACTTTAATTCAATATAGTGAAATGGCGAATTTTAAATTAATTATAAAAGAAGAATATGGATTAAGAAGTTTTTGTGAAAATGTAATTACTGATTTAGAAAATAGATGTGTTAATTATTGCTATAAAGTACGTTTAGAAGAAACTGCTAAATATGCAAAAGAAAATGGTTATGATGCATTTACATCAACTTTATTTGTTAGTCCATATCAAAAACATGAAGAATTAAAAAGAGTATGTGAAGAGATTGCTAAAAAATATGATATAGAATTTTTATATAGAGACTTTAGAGTGGGGTTTAGAGAAGGACAAGCTAAAGCTAGAGAATTAGAATTGTATATGCAAAAATATTGTGGTTGTGTTTTTTCAGAATACATAGCCAACGATGACCACAAAAGTTTAAAGCATATAACTCCAAATGGATATGAATATCAAAAAGAACCAAGATTACAAGTAAAAAGGATAGAAAATAAAGATGATTATATGGAAATGCTTTTAGAGGCAGATCCTTCAGAAAATATGATACGTAAGTATCTAAGTGATTCTGATGTATATGCATTAAAAAGAGAAGATGAGATAATTTGTATTGCAGTCATTTTGCCTATTTCTAGGAAAACTCTAGAGTTAAAAAATATAGTTACAAAAGAAGAATTTAGAAATAAAGGATATGCAAAAATATTATTAAAATCATTATGCGGTAATTATAAACAAAAATATGATAAAATGCTAGTAGGAACAACAGAGAACAATATCCCATTTTATGTTAAACAAGGATTTGATAAATATGAAAAAACAATAAAGAATTTTTTTATAGATAATTATGATGAAGAAATAAAGGATGGAGAATTAGTTTGTACTGATATGATATATTATTCAAAAAATCTAAAAAAGAGATAGATAATGGAGGTTCATGTAGAGTTAAAAAATAAAATTTTATATAATTTATTTAATAATAGAAGGAGAATTTTATATGATAACAGATATTGATATAAACAAGCTTAAAAATTTTAAGGATTATCCATTTAAATTAACATTAACTGAAAATATGAAAGAACTGATTGAAAGTATAGTTATTAATGGAATTATAACTCCTTTAATAGTTAGAAAAGTAGATGACTTATATGAAATCATATCTGGACATAGAAGAAAGTATGTAGCTGAGCTTTTAAACATTAAGAAAATACCTTGTATTGTTAAAGAAATGAATGATAATGAGGCAATTTTAGCAATGATAGATTGCAATATAGATAGAGAAAATATACTGCCAAGCGAAAGAGCTTTTGCATATAAAATGAAACTGGAAGCAATAAAAGTTCAAAGTAAAAGAATCTTTGTTTTTGATGTAACTCCTAAAGAATGGAAATTAGAAAATATAGAATTTACTAATGAAAGAAATATAAAAAAGATCAATAATTATATAAGATTAACGAATTTAATTCCAGAATTATTAGAGTTGGTGAATGTTGGAAGAATGGCTTTTAGCCCTGCATTAGAATTATCATACTTAACTAAAGAAAACCAGAATATAGTTAGAGATTTTATTGAGATGGAGGATGCAACTCCCACAGTTGGACAAGCAATAAGAATGAAAAAATTAGAATTAGATGGAAAATTAAATGAAGAAGTTATAGAACAAATTATGTTAGAAGAGAAATCAAATCAAAAAGAAAAATTTACTATGCCATATGATCAACTAAGAAAATATTTACCCAAAGAATATACTAATAAACAAATAGAAAAAGTTAGTTGTAGATTATTGGAGAGCCATTCTAAAAAGTAAATTATATTAGTATTAGTGATAGCTACTTATTTTAAATGTAGAAATAGCAATTTTTGATAGAATTTTATTAAAAGATGAAGAAGAAAGGAAAAATAAAAAGTGATTAATATAAATGGAAAACAATGGGATCAAATAACTAAAGAAGATATAGAAATTTTATTAGAAGGCGATAATGATGAAAATTTCTTTTTTGAATACAAAAATGATGATGTGGATAATAAAAAATTAATAAAAGAAATCTCTGCTTTTTCAAATACTTATGGTGGTTATATAATAATAGGAGTTGATGATGATAAGAAAATATCGGGGTGTAGTAAATGGAATGAACAAAAAATTCATACAACTATACATGACTCTATAACACCAATTCCTAACTTTGATGTAAAAAAAGTAAGCATAGATGAGGAGAAAAATATTTATATAATAAAAATTGAAGAAGGAAGCCATCCAACTTATATTACAAACACAGGTAAAATATATGAAAGAGTTTCATCTGGTTCATTTCCAATAAACGAATCTTCAAAATTAATACAACTATATTATAAGAGAGAAGATCAAAACAAAAAAATAAAGAGTAAAATTGAAATTGACGATATTAATAATGTAAACAATTTACCAAATAATTTATGTGGATATGTAGATGTAGGCTTTTCGATAACTGTTAATGATTCAAAGAAACTACAGAAAAAGATATTTAATATTGATTTAGAAGAATTATCTAAAGAGATAAAAAAAGATAATAAGTATTATAATGTAACTAGAGTAGGATATTCTGTAGTTATAGTATTAGGAAAAAGTGAATGTACACAGAATGGAAATAAGGTATTGACTAATGCAGGTATTAATAATTTTATAGAAATTATGGAAGATGGTAGTGTTAGATGTAGAGCAATACTATCTGCTGACGAAAATAATAAGGTAAATATAAGTAATATGTTGATACTTATTTATTTTAAAGAAGTGTATGCGAAAATTATTGGAGAAGAAATCTATAAAGACTTTATAAGTGCTTATAAATATGAAAAACTAACTGTATTGAAACAATTTGAGCCATATTTTAATTTTGATAATAATCAACCAAAAGAAGAAATAGAGAAATTTGAAACATATATGAAAAACCATCTAGAAAAATATGGTGAAAATCTTATTATTACTGGAAATAGAATACCCAAAAGTGAGTATATGTATATTGATAAAAAAATTTTTGATAATTGTAATATAGAATTTAATAAAGATAATTTGCTTTCTGAATTATTTCATACAGAGTATTTTATGCTTGGTTTTATAGATGAATTGTAAACAAAAATAATGAGAGGAGGATATTAAATGGATAATGAATTAGTTGAACGAAATAATGATATAATATTTTATACAACTGATGATGGACAAGTTGAAATAGAAGTTAGACTTGAAGACGAAAATGTTTGGCTTACACAAAATGCTATGGCAGAACTGTTTGATACAACAAAGCAAAATATAAGCCTACATATAAAAAATATTTTTGAAGAAAATGAACTAAATGAAGATTCAGTTGTCAAGGAAAACTTGACAACTGCTTCAGATGGTAAAAATTACAAAACAAAATTTTATAATTTAGATTTAATTATATCAGTTGGATATCGTGTAAAATCAATTCGTGGTACGCAATTTAGAATATGGGCCAATAAATTAATAAAAGAATATCTAATAAAAGGATATAATTTGAATGTTGATAGGTTTAAAAATAATGGTGGTGGAGTATATTTTGAAGAAGTACTAGAAAAAATTAGAGATATTCGTTCATCGGAAAAGGTATTTTGGAGAAAAATTTTAGATATTTATGCTACAAGCGTTGACTATGATGCAAAAGATGAAAAAACAAAAGAATTTTTTAAAACTGTTCAAAATAAGATGCATTATGCAGTTCACGGAAGTACTGCAGCAGAAGTGATTTTTAATAGAGTAGATAGTGAAAAAGAAAATATAGGATTAACTAATTTTAAAGGAAATATTCCTACGAAATCAGAAACAGAGATTGCGAAAAATTATTTATCAGAAAAAGAATTAGACATGTTGAATAGAATGGTGTCAGCATATTTAGATGTTGCAGAAATTAATGCATTAAATATGCACCCTATGACAATGAAAGATTGGATAAAAGAATTAGATGGATTTTTAACTATGACGCATAAAGAAATATTAGAAGGAGCAGGAAAAATATCTCATGAAAAGGCTTTAGAAAAAGCATATCAAGAATATGATAAGTATATGAAATCCCATCTGACTCAGGCAGAAAAGGATTATCTCGAAATTATGGGAGAGGACATTAAAAAATTAAAATAATTTTGTGACCATAATGCCTTATCGCAGAGGAGACATCAAATTATGACCGAAAAAGTTTTGCAGAAACAGTCGCACTTCAACATAACAAAGAAACAGAAAAGCAAATAAGATTAGGTAGGTCAGTTCAAAATTTAGAATTAAAGCCATATAAAAATGGAAATCAAGAAGAAATTAAATTTATATATAATTTGAAAAAAGAAGTTTATCAAAAATATGTAGAAGAAATATATGGAGAATGGAACGAAGAAAATCAGAAAAAGTTATTTGCTAAATTTATGAAAGAAAATTCAAAAAATATAGAACTTATATATTTAAAAGATGTGCTAACCCGGATTTTACAATGGAAAGGAAAAAGATAATAATACTTTTGAAATAGGTAATATTTGTGTTAAACCAGAATATCAAAATAAGGGTATTGGAACAGCAGTATTAAAAGAAATTCTATTTGGACATAAAGGACAAAACATAAAATTACAAGTATTTAAAATAAATGAAAAAGCAATTAAATTATATGAAAAAATGGGGTTTGAAAAAATTGATGAAATAAAAACCCATTATATTATGAAAAATAAATCTATTATATGAATACTAACTATATGAATGTCAAGAGATTTTGTAAAAAACTTAAACATATTCTTTTTATAGAGAAATAACACAATTAGTAAATAATTTGAAAGTGAGATTGTGAAATGAAAGATTTAGGAACAAGAACTTTGGAAACTAAAAGACTTATATTAAGAAAATATGAATTGAACGATACAGAAGAACTTTTTAATAATAGTTACATAACTGATGAAATTATGGCTAAAAACATGAGTTGGTCACCTTGTAAAACAATTGAAGAGCAATATAATATAATAAAAAAATGGGTGGATAGTTATGCAAACAATGATTATTACAGATGGTTAATTGTATTAAAAGAAACAGGAGAATTAATTGGAGGGATAGATGTTTGCAACTTGTATAAAAAGAAAAATTATGGTGAGATAGGATATTGTATTTGGTCAAAATATTGGAATAGAGGGTATGCAACAGAAGCATTAAGAAGAGTAATAGAGTATCTTCTTATTGATTGTGACTTTCACTTAGTTGAAGCACACCATGCAGGATATAATCCAGCAAGTGGTAGAGTTATGGAAAAAGCTGGAATGAAAAAAGATGCTGAACTTAGAGAAAGAAGATTAGATAAAAATACTGGAATTTATACTCCGCAGATTTATTATTCTATTTTAAAAAGTGAGTTGTAGATAGAATATAAATTTAAATTATATGATGTCAATGTGGCAACAATAAATGAGCATATAGCTAATATTTATAAAGATAATGAAATTGAAAAAGAAGCAACTATTAGAAATTTTCTAATAGTTCAAGAAGAAAGTACTAGAGATGTATCAAGAAACGTTGCACATTATATTACAGAGGAAAAACATTATTCAAAAAATATAGAAAAGGATAAAATAAGATTTTCAAATTATTAGTAAATAGTAGGGAGATGTGTTAAGATGAGAAATAAAGAGATTAGAGAACTTAAAGGTGCTAATATGGATATTGATTTAGTTAGTGAAAGTGTTGATTGGAAGCAAACCATTTGTCCATGGAATGAAATCGAAAATACAAAAGAACATAAATGTGCTATAAAAGATACTTCTATTTGCAAATATTTTTGCGGAATTAAATATTTGGATAGTGTACTTTGTAGTTATCCATATGAAAATTTAGATGTGTTAAGCGAAGATGAAATAGATAGGAAAATGAAATAGTTAATTACAATTTAAAGGGAGTGTTTACTATGGCAATGTGGAATCCTTGGCGAGGATGTAAAAAATGTAGTGATGGATGTTTATATTGCTATATTCATAAAGGTGATTCAAAAAGAAATGTTAATACTAATGAAATTGTGAAAACAAAAGATTTTGATAAACCAAAAGAAAAACTAAAAAACGGAAATTACAAAATGAAGTCAGGAATTGTTTATTTATGCTTTTCTACTGATTTCTTAATTGAAGAAGCAGATGAGTGGAGAAATGACTGTTGGAAAATGATAAAAGAAAGACAAGATTGCACTTTTCTATTTCTTACTAAAAGAATTGATAGATTTATTAAGTGTATTCCAAATGACTGGAATGATGGTTATGATAATGTAGTTGTATGTTGCACTATTGAAAATCAAAAGAATACTGACTATAAATTGTCCATATTTAAAGACTTGCCTATAAAACATAAATGTATTACAGCTCAACCATTACTTGAAAAGATAGATATTGAAAAATATCTTGATAACATAGAGTTAGTTGTAGTTGGTGGAGAATCAGATATACATGCTAGACCACTTGATTATGACTGGGTATTAAGTATTAGAGAACAATGTGTAAGAAAAAATGTTGAATTTGAATTTAGACAATGTGGAACTTATTTTATAAAAGATGGAAAACAATATAAATTACAAACGAAAGATTTGTGCAAACAAGCTAAATTAGCAAATATTAATTATAAAAAGCAGTGATTTTTGATTATAATATATAATAATGTAGACGGCGAATTGGGAGAAGATTTAAATATTAAGATTTTATTAATAATTCTAAATGAGTTGAGAGAATAAAATTGTGTAAGGAATTTAAAATATGAAATTAATTAATAAACAATATATAGATAAATATAATAATGAAGATTATGTGTGGTATGCTTGTTATGGTTCTAATATCAATTATGAAAGATTTATGTATTATATAAATGGAGATATAAGTGGAAAATATAGTACAATTAATGGCTGTATTGATAAGTCAGAACCATTAGAAGAAAGAAAATACATATTTGAATGTCCTATATATTTTGCTGGGAATAGTAAAAAATGGGGAGGAGGAGGCTTTGCTTTTTTAGATTATGAGCATAAAGGGAAAAGCTATGGAAAAATTTATAAATTAAAAATGAGTCAGTTTAGAGGAGTATTAGAACAAGAGCAAAGATGCAAATTATATGATGCAACATTATTAGTTGACTATATTGATGATTTACCAATATTTACTTTTACAGCGAAACATAAATTATATGATTTATTACAAGACCCAAGTTTTCAATATAAAGAAGTTATAAAAAATGGACTACTAAATTTATATGATGATATGGATAGTATTCAAATAGAAGAATATTTAAAAAATTAAATAAAGGAGGAATAAGATACTAAGATGTTAGAAGAAATAGTGAATAAAAATTTGTTAAGAATTGAAAATAACTTAAAAGAAATACCAGATATAGAATATATTTAAAATAATTAAAAACTCGGAAATACCGAATAGTTTAAATAATAAAAGGAGGAATATTTATGAATTATGAACCAATTTTTTTAGAACCAGAGTTTAAAGATTACATATGGGGTGGACAAAAGTTGAAAAATATTTTCAAAAAGAAAGTTAAAAATGAAGAATGTACAGCAGAAAGTTGGGAAATTTCTACAAATGAAAATGGAGAATCTACAATAAAAAATGGACAATATAAAGGTAAAACTTTAACACAAATATTTAATGAAAAAGAAATAAGAGAAGACGTTTTTGGAACAAAATGCATGGGCTTAACTGAATTTCCTTTATTAGTTAAATTTATTGATGCTAATAAAAGCTTATCTGTACAAGTTCATCCAGATAATGAATATGCGAGAAAATATGAGAATTCTTTAGGAAAGACAGAGATGTGGTATATTTTAGATTGTGAACCAGGAGCACAAATTATATGTGGTGTAAAACCTGGAGTTACTAAAGAGATTTTAAAAGAGTCTATGAACTCTGAAAAAATTGTAGAATGTTTAAATTATATTGATGTAGAAAAAGGAGATGCTATTTATATTCCATCTGGAACTATTCATGCATTGCTTGGAAAAACATTAGTTGCAGAAGTTCAACAAAATAGTAATTTAACTTATCGTGTTTATGATTGGGGAAGAGTTGGAAAAGATGGAAAACCAAGAGAATTACATATCCAAAAAGCTTTAGATGTTATTGATACTGAGAAAACTCCACAAATTAAGAAAATTAATAATAATGAAGTAAAAGTTAATATAGTAGATTCAGAGTTTTTTATAACAAATAAAATAAATGTAAATGGTAAATTTGAAGAAAATATTTCAAATGAATCTTTTATAGCATTTGATGTAGTTGAAGGAAATGGAACTTTAAAAGTATTTGAACAAGTTTACGAAATAAATAAAGGTGATAGTTTTATAATCCCAGCATGTGCAGTAAAATATGAATTAAATGGAGAAATAGAGTTATTACAGTCATATGTATCATAATTATGGAGGAAAAATTATAATGGATAATAAAGAATTAGAAAATGAGATATTAAAAATACAAGAAAGAAATAGAAGAGTGGAAATTGATAAAGAATGGGAAACAAGTTTAGTAAGAAAAATGTGTATATGTGTATTAACATATATAGTTGTAGTTATTTATTCATTAATAATAAATAAACTTAATAATGTATGGCTAAGCTCTTTAGTTCCAGTGATAGGTTTTACTTTATCAACATTATCACTTAAAATAGTAAGAAATGTATGGGAGAATAGAAAAAATGCTAGATAATAAAGGATTTGATTTATGGGCTAATGATTATGACTTAAGTGTTGGGATATCTGATGAAGATAATTCTTATCCGTTTGCTGGTTATAAAAAGGTCCTAAATGAAATATATAATTGTGTTCTGAAAACTTCTTCAAAAAATGTATTAGATATTGGTTTTGGAACGGGAACACTTACAACAAAATTATATGAAAATGGCTGTAATATTTTTGGACAAGATTTTTCTAATAGAATGATTGAACTTGCTAAAATTAAGATGCCAAATGCAAAATTATTTAATGGAGATTTTTCAAAAGGATTAGTTAATGAAGTAAAAAATAAAAAGTATGATGCAATTATTGCTACTTATTCTTTACACCACTTAAATGATACAGAAAAAGTTGATTTTATAAATGAGTTATTATTGTTATTAAACGAAAATGGTAAAATTTATATTGGAGATATTGCATTTGAAACAAGAGAAGATTTAGAACATTGTAAAATGCAATGTGGAGATGGATGGGATACAGATGAGATATATTTTGTTTATGATGAAATAAAGCAATATTTCAAAAATATTGAATTTATAAAATTTTCTCATTGTGCAGGTGTTATTAAAATTGGATAAATAACTAGTTATATAAAACAATAAATAAAATATATTTTATAAAGAGATAAATAATTGATATAATACTAGTTGTATGATATACTGTCACCAGTTTATTAAATATTAGAACTATGTTTAAATAATAATTTAAACCATTTTTTATTTGCAGAGAACCTTAAAATTTGCAATAGTATATATAACAATATAGTTTCTCATAATAAGGAGGAAAAAATATGAAAAAATATGAAGAATTTCTAAAAAAAGAAGATGTAACAAGGGAAGAATTTTTACCATTATGGAAAGAGTTCAAAAATGACCTTAATCAAGGAAAAATAAGAGTAGCAGAAAAAATAGATGATGAGTGGCAAGTAAATAAATGGGTTAAATCTTTTATTCTTCTTGGGTTTAAATATGGAAATATTGTACAATTTGAAGATGGTTATATAGATAAAGATACAATGGGAGAAAGAAAGGTTTCTCTTGATGAAAAAGTAAGAACGGTATCACCTACAACATCTATTAGAGATGGTGTTTACATAGGTCAAGGGGTAACATTTATGCCACCATGCTATACAAATATTGGTGCATATATTGATAGTGGTTCTATGGTGGATTCTTTAGCATTAGTTGGTTCTTGTGCACAAATAGGAAAAAATGTTCATATAGGTGCAGGAGCAGTTATTGGTGGTGTCTTAGAACCTGTTGGTGCATATCCAGTTATAATTGAAGATAATGTTTTTATTGGTGCTGGTGCAATAATTACAGAGGGAGCAATAGTACAAAAAGGAGCTATTATTGGAGCTGGAGTAACAATAACTGGTAGTACACCTATATATGATATTTGCAATAATAGGGTAATTGTTCCAAACAATAAAGGACAGTTAGTTATTCCACAGGGAGCTGTTGTAGTACCTGGAACAAGAAAAAAAGAATCTGAAT
This sequence comes from uncultured Clostridium sp., assembly GCA_947382445.1. Next base: position 40,881 of record CANCZH010000001.1, read on the forward strand.
TTAAAGATGTTAGTTTAGCTATTAGTACACCACTTATCGTAAAATATGATGGAAAAGTGGAACTTGAAGATGCGCTTAGACCATAAGAATGAAAGTATAACGAAAATATTCCCCCGACGCATGTTTGGGGGCTTTATATTAGAATAATAGGGGTAATTTATTATGATAAAAGTAAATGAGAATTTTTTTCAACTAGAAGAAAACTATTTGTTTTCGAAAATTTTAGCAAAGAAACAAGAATATATATCTAAAAATCCTGACAAAGAAATTATAAATATGGGCGTTGGAGATGTTAGTTTACCATTAGTACCATGTGTTATAGATGCTATGCATAATGCGGTAGATGAGATGTCTAAAAAGGAGACATTTAGAGGCTATGGATTAGTAGAGGGATATAAGTTTTTAAGAGAAAAAATAAATGAAATTGATTATAAAAATAGGGGAATACAAATTGAGGAAGATGAGATATTTATTTCAAATGGCTCAAAATGTGATTTAGGAAATATAGTTGATTTATTTTCTTCTACTAATACAGTAGCTATTGCGGATCCAGTATACCCAGTATACAGAGATACAAATATAATTGCAGGAAGAAATAAAATTGTTTATTTGAATGCTACTGAAGAAAATGGATTTTTACCTCAAATTCCAGAAGAAAAAGTAGATATGATTTATTTATGTTGTCCTAATAATCCAACAGGTGCTGTTTTTACAAAAGAGCAATTGAAAAAGTGGGTAGAATATGCAAAGCAAAATAAATCAATTATATTTTTTGATTCTGTATATGAAGTATTTATTACAGAGGATAATATACCACATAGCATTTATGAGATTGATGGGGCAAAAGATGTAGCAATAGAATTTAGAAGTTTATCAAAACTTGCAGGTTTTACAGGTGTGAGATGTTCTTATATTGTTGTGCCAAAAGAACTAAAAGTATATACTGAAAAAGGTGAGGAAGTATCTTTAAATAAACTTTGGTATAGAAGACAAAGTGCTAAATTTGGTGGAGTATCTTATGTAGCACAACGTGGTGCAGAAGCTGTATATTCAAATGAGGGACAAAAACAAATAAAAGAAAATATTAAATATTATTTAGAAAATGCAGGTTATATAAAAGAAGAGTTAGAAAAGTTGGGACTTAAAGTTTATGGTGCAAAAAATTCTCCATACATATGGTTAAAAGTACCAAATGGTGAAAAATCTTGGGACTTTTTTGATAGACTTTTAAATGAAGCAGCCGTTATAGGAACACCAGGTGTTGGATTTGGAAGTTGTGGAGAGGGCTTCTTTAGACTTACAGCATTTGGAAGTAAAGAAAATTCAGTAGAAGCTATTAGAAGATTAAAGCAAATAATCTAATTATTTGCTTTTATGAAATACAATTAGAAAGAGGTATATATGAATATAGATAGTTGTATTAGTGATTTAAAATCTCAAATGAAGATAGATAAAGAATTTTTTTGGAATCATCCAGAAGAAGAATTTAAAGAGATAGAAACTTCAAAATATATAATAAAAAGATTAAAAGAAATAGGATATGAAAATATAAAAACTAATGTTGCTAAAACAGGAGTAGTAGCTGAATTAGATGGAATAGAAAGTGGAGAATGTATATTGTTTAGAGCTGATATGGATGCTGTTGTTATGGATAAAAATCATAGAACTAAGCATACATGTGGTCATGATGCTCATATGACTATATTGTTAGCACTTGCTAAAATTTTGATGAGTAATAAAAATAATATTAAAGGTAAGGTTAAATTATTATTTCAGCCAGCTGAAGAAGGAGAAGGTGGAGCAAAACCTATGATAGAAGCTGGAGTTCTTGAAAATCCAAAAGTTGATAAAGTTTTTGCATTACATGTGTGGAGTGAAATAGATGAAGGAAAAATAGGAATAAAAGAGGGTGCTGTTATGGCATCAACTGATCCATTTTTAATTAATGTTATTGGAAAAGGCGGACATGCAGCGTTGCCAGAAAAATGTATTGACCCACTATATATTGCAAGTTATATAAATATTGCTTTAAAAGAAATGATTAAAAGTGATGATTGTTTAAGCGGTAATGCAGTAGTTCGGAATAACAGCAATTAATGGTGGTAGTACTAATAATGTAATTCCAGATGAAGTTAAATTGAAAGGAATTTGTAGAACTTTTGATAATGAATTACGAAAAGAACTTATAGAGAAAATTGAAAAAGAATGTACTAAAATTGCAGAAAGTATGAATGGAAAAATAGAGTTTAAACGTATTCTTGAATATCCAGCAGTTACAAATTCTAAAAATGAAGCTGAAGAAATAAAGAAAATTGCTGAAAAAATAGTTGGAAAAGATAATGTGGTAACTGATTATAGAACTATGTGCGCTGAAGACTTTGCATTTTTCTTACAAGAAAGGCCAGGTTCTTTTATTTTTATTGGAAATAAGGGAGAAAATGTTGCTGCTCAACATAACGAAGAGTATTTCGTAAGTGAAAAGGCTATTTTACTTGGAGTACAGGTTATGTATGAAATTGCTAAAAAATATTTGTTTAAATAGTGAGTGGAATTTAAATATATGAAAGAAAATATAAAAGAATTTTTAAAAAAGAATAGTTCAAAAATATTATTAATTTTTATTTTAATAATAGGAAGTTTTGTAAGAGTGCATAATATTGGAGAGATGCCAAATGGACTCAATATAGATGAAGCTTCAAGTGGATATGATGCATTTTCTATACTAAAATATGGTGTTGACAGAAATGGAAATTCATTTCCTGTTGTTTTATATGCCTGGGGAAGTGGACAAAGTGTTTTATATTCAATTATTATGATTCCATTTGTGCTTTTGGGCGGACTTACTGAATTAACTATAAGACTTCCAATGGCTATAATTGGTTCAATTTCAATACTTATAATGTATGATTTACTTAAAAATGTATTTGAAAATAAAAAAAATGCATTAGTTGGAGCTTTCTTTTTTGCTATTTGTCCATGGCATATCATGAAAAGTAGATGGGGAATGGAGTGTAATTTATTCCCAGATATGATATTACTTGCAGTATATTTACTTACTTTAGGAATAAAAAAGAAAAAAACGATTATGAAAGTTTTATCTTTTATAGTTCTTGGTATTTCAAGTTATTCGTATGCAACTTCATATTTATTCTTACCTGTATTTGTATTTGGAATTTTAGGATATTTTATTTATAAAAAAGAAATTTCAGTAAAAAGGGCTATAATATATTTAGGAATAGTATTTGTTATTTCAACACCACTTATAGTGTATCTTATTATAAATACTTTTGATTTAAACCAGATTTCTATATTTGGAATTACAATTCCTAGAATGAAAATAAATAGATATGAAGAAATTTCAACAGTTTTTTCTGGAAACTTTTTTGAAAATTGTGTTGATAATTTATTAAGCCTAGTTAGATTAGTAATATTACAATATGATGAGCTAAACTGGAATGCACTTCCAAAGTATGGATTATATTATTCTGTTAGTATAATATTTTTTATAATAGGCATACGTGCTTCGATTAAGAAGTATAGTAAAAATAAATATAACCAGATTATGAATATTTGGATGATTTCTTCAATTGTAGTTGCAGCTTTTTGTATAATAAATGTAAATCGTATAAATATTATAGTAATACCATGTGTTTATTATATAATTTTAGGATTATATGAAGTTTTTGAAAAATATAAAACTATGATACCATGTATATTAATTATTTATATTGTTTTATTTATAGGATTTTGGAAAACATATAAAAATCAAGATTTTAATGAATATTATACATTTAATTCTGGATTAAAAGAACTTGTACAATATTGTGAAGAATCATCATATGAGAATGTGTACTGTTATTATTCATTTAAAGAACCATTTATATATTTTATGTTTTATTCTGAATATGATGTAAATGATTATTTAAATACAGTTCAATACTTTGACGAGAGTGGAACTTTTGATAATATAAAGGCTTTTGGAAAATATAAATTTTATTTGCCAGAAAATATTGAAGAAAATACGATGATAATTCTTCCAAAAGATGCTGAATTTAATTATAATGTTAAATATATAAGAAAAACTAATATTAATCAATTTAATATATATGAATTTTAAAGGAGAGAAAAGATGGATAAGCTACTAGTTGTGGATGGAAATAGTATAGTAAATAGAGCGTTTTACGGAATTATGAGTAGTAGAATGTTACAAACAGAAGATGGAACATATACTAATGCTGTATATGGTTTTTTAGCAATATTATTTAAGGAGTTAGATGAAATAAAACCTAAATATATGGCGGTTGCATTTGATTTAAAAGCACCTACTGCTAGACACAAAATGTATGATGGTTATAAAGCAACAAGAAAAGGCATGCCAGATGAACTAGCTGCTCAAATGCCAATTCTTAAAAATATTTTAAGAGCGATGAATATTACTATAATAGAAAAAGAAGGGTATGAAGCTGATGATATTTTAGGTACTTTATCTCAAATGGGTGAAAAACAAGGATTAGAAGTAGCATTACTTACAGGTGATAGAGACTCTTTCCAACTTGCAACTGATAAAGTTTCTATTTATCTTCCACGTACTAAGGCCGGAAAAACTGAAACAGATATATTTGATAAAAATAAAGTTTTGGAAGTATATGGTGTAGAACCAAAACAGATGATAGAAGTGAAAGGTTTGCAAGGAGATACTTCTGATAATATTCCTGGAGTTCCTGGTATAGGAGAAAAAACAGCATTATCAATAGTTAAAGAATATAAGACAATTGAGAATTTATATGAAGCAATTGAACAGGGAACTGATAATTTAAAAGGAAAACAAAGAGAAAAAATAGTAGAAAATAGGGATTTGGCTTTTTTATCTAAAACTTTGGGAACTATAAATTTAGAAACACCATTAGAAGAGAAAATTGATGATTTGAAAATTAAAGAATGGAATAAACCTGAAGTATTAAAAATTTTTAAGGAATTACGTTTTAATAGATATATTGAAAGATTTAATTTAACAAATGAAGTTGTAGAAGAGAATGCAGAACAGGAAAAAATTGAATTTGAAAAATGTATTGTAAATGAAAAAGAATTTGAAGAACTTAAAAAGAAAATTGTTGATGATAAAGTTATATATTTTTATATTGAAACTGAAGAAAATAAAGATTCAATTGTAAAACTTTCAATTAAGTCAGTTAGTGTTTACAGAAAAGATGAAAATAAAGTTTATGATTATGCTACTAAAAATATAAATGATTTGAAAGATATTTTTGAAGATGAAAATATTTTAAAATGTAGTTATGATTTAAAAATTGTTTATATATTGGCAAAAGAAGCGAGAATTTTACCTAAAAACTTTATGTTTGATATTCGTATTGCTGGATATTTATTAAATTCTACTACTAATTTATATTCTATTCCTAATTTAATGAAAATGTATTTAGATAAAGAAGTAGAAGAACCAGAAAAAGTTAATGAACAAATTAATTTATTTGAAGTTAAAGAAGAAAAGGGAGATGAAAAAGCATCAATTTATGCATATTGTGTAGGCAAATTACATGATATTCTAGAAAAAGAACTAGAAAAAAATGAAATGTTAGCTTTATTTAATGAAATAGAAATGCCAGTTTTAGAAGTATTAGCTGATATGCAATTTGAAGGAATGTATATTGATAAAGAAGAATTAGTTGAATATGGAAAAGAATTAAAGTTAAAGTTAGATTCTTTAACATCAGAAATTCATGATTTAGCAGGAGAAGAATTTAATATAAATTCAACTAAACAATTAGGAGAGATTCTTTTTGAAAAATTAGGTTTACCAGTTGTTAAGAAAACTAAAAGTGGATATTCAACAGATGTTGAAACTTTAGAGAAATTGCAAGGTGAACATGAAATTATAGAAAAGATACTTGAATATAGACAACTTGCAAAACTAAATTCAACTTATGTTGAAGGAATGATACCTTATATAAATGAGAAAACTGGAAGAATTCATTCATATTTTCATCAGACAGTTACTGCAACTGGAAGAATTAGTAGTACAGAACCAAACTTACAAAATATTCCTACAAGAATTGAAATAGGAAAGAAATTAAGAAAAATATTTAAACCAACTGATGGAAAGGTATTTTTAGATGCTGACTATTCTCAAATAGAACTTAGAGTATTGGCACATGTATCTAAAGATGAAACTATGGTAGATAACTTTATTCATGATGAAGATATTCATGCTCAAGCTGCGTCAAGAGTTTTTGGCGTGCCATTAGAAGAAGTTACTAAAGAACTTAGAAGTAAAGCAAAAGCTGTTAATTTTGGAATAGTTTATGGAATAAGTGATTTTGGATTAGCTGCTCAAATTAATACTTCTATAAAAGAGGCTAAACAATATATTGAACAATATTTAAAAAAATATAATGGCATTAAAACTTTTATGGACGATATTGTTGAGGAAGCAAAAGAAAAGGGATATATTGAAACTATGTATAAGAGAAGAAGATATATTCCAGAATTACAATCTAAAAATTTTATGGTTAGAAAATTTGGATATAGAGTTGCTATGAATACTCCTATTCAAGGAACAGCTGCTGATATAATGAAAATAGCGATGATTAATGTTTATAATGAACTAAAAAGTAAAGGTTATAAATCAAAGCTTGTACTTCAAGTTCATGATGAATTGCTTATTGAAACTGATAAACCAGAGTTAGAGGATGTTAAAAAAATATTAGTATCTTGCATGGAAAATGCTTCTAAATTGGTAGTTCCTTTAAAAGTTGATGTTGCACAAGGAAATGACTGGTATGAAGCAAAATAGCAGAAGAAAGGAATTAACTTTTGAATAAGAAAATCTTTTTGATATTTGCTCTAAGTATTATTTTTATATTAATTTTTTTGAGGATTTTAACTAGTTTATTATATCCTAATAAATATTCAGAATATGTAGAAAAATATTCTGATGAGTATAATGTAGACAGTAATTTGGTATATGCAATTATAAAGCAAGAAAGTAATTTCAAACCATCAGTCAATTCATCCAAAGGTGCAGTTGGTCTTATGCAATTAATGGAGAACACTGCTTTAGATGTTGCTAAAAATCTGGAATGTAATGATATTGATTTACGTAATCCAGAAATAAATATAAGACTTGGTATTAAACATTTTTCTGAGCTTCTTAATAAATATAAGAATAATGAAAAGATGGCTATTATTGCATATAATGCTGGTATGGGAAATGTTGATAATTGGATAAGTAAAGGAATTATAGATGAAGATGGAACAAATTTAGAAAATGTTCCTTATAGAGAGACTAATATGTATTTAAGAAAAGTATTAAAAAATTATGAAATATATTGTAAATTATATTAAAAATTATATTAAAAATATTTGACTTGTAGACTTTTTAAATTTTGTGTGATAAAATGTCGCAAAAAGGAGGGAATAATTATGGAATTTAAAAAATGTCCTCGTTGTGGAAGCTTTTTCCATTCAGATTTAAATGTATGTCAAGGTTGTAAAACAAATGAGAACTTAGATGTTCAAAAACTTAGAAATTATTTTGAGGAAAATGGAGTTGGTATATCTACTACTGTTCAAGATATATCTGTACAAACAGGAATTAATTCAAGAAATTTAAATAGATATCTACTTAGTGATGAATTTTCTGGAATTATAAATCAAGGTAATATTGAAAAATAATAAATAGATTCGGGAGGTAAGATTTAGACAAATGGCAAGTGTATTTGATACATTAGAAAGAAGAGGGTATGTAGAGCAATTAACACATCCTGAGGAAATAAAAAAATTATTTGAAAATGAGAGCGTGCCTTTTTATATAGGTATAGATCCAACGGCAGATAGCTTACATGTTGGACATTTCATATCTTTAATGGTTGCTTCTCATATGCAAAAAGCTGGTCATAAACCAATAATATTGATGGGTGGAGGAACTGCTATAATTGGTGATCCATCTGGAAAAACTGATATGAGAAAAATGCTTACAGTTGAAGATATAGATAATAATGTAGCACAGATAAAAAAACAAATTGAGAAATTTTTAAGCTTTGAAGGAGAAAATGCTGCTATTATTGTTAATAACGGTGATTGGCTTAGAGATTTAAATTACATCAATTTCATGAGAGATATTGGTGTACATTTTTCTGTAAATAGAATGCTTGCAGCAGAATGTTACAAGAATAGATTAGATACAGGATTAACTTTTTTTGAACTTGGATATATGCTAATGCAATCATATGATTTTTTATATTTACATGACCATTATGGATGTAAATTGGAAATGGGTGGAAACGATCAATGGTCTAATATTATAGGTGGAGTAGAGCTAATTAGAAAAATTGGTGCAGAAGATGCTTATGGATTTACATTTAAACTTCTTACTACAAAAGAGGGTAAGAAAATGGGAAAAACAGAAAAAGGTGCATTATGGCTAAATCCAGAAAAAACATCTCCATATGAATTTTATCAATATTGGAGAAATGTTGCTGATGAAGACTTAGAAAATGTTATGAAACTTTTAACTTTTATTGAACCTGAAGAAATTGAAGAAATGACAAAATATAGAGATGAAAGAATAAATGAAGCTAAAAAAATAGCTGCTTTTGAAATTACTAAGTTAGTTCATGGTGAAGAAGAAGCTAGAAAAGCAGAAGAAGCTACTAAAGCTGCTTTTGAAGGAAAGGGAAATATTGATGCAATGGATTCTACAAAAATTGAAGAAAATACTTCAATAGTAGATGCAATTGTTTTAACAGGAATAACTACATCAAAAGGACAAGCTAAAACATTAATAGCTCAGGGAGCAATTAGTTTAAATGAAAATAAAATTGATGATATATCATATGTATTAAAAGATGAAGATTTTTCGGAAGGATATGCTATATTAAAAAAAGGTAAAAAAGTTTATCATAAATTAGTAAAATAAAAGAACAAATCGGAAAGCCATTAAATTAACATAATTTTTAATTTTCTCTTTGGCTTTCTGTTAATAGTAGAACTTCAAAAGTTCTACTATTTTTTCTATTTACAAAAAAAAGTAGTAAATATATAATATTGTAGAAATGGAGAAGAATATGAAAAAAACTTTTAATTTTGTATTACCTATTTTTATAATGATAGCTATTGCTGTTGCATGTGTTGTGATTTATATGGGATTTACAGATAAATTGCCTAAAATTAATAATAAAAATGCGAATGCACAAGTGTCAAAAGAACAATCAGAAAATTCTATTATATTGTCTAAAAAAGAATTACCAAGCCTAGATGCACAAGTAAACTTACAACCATTAATGACAGAAATAGTAAGAAATTTTACACAAGATAATAGTATAGTTGATACTTCTTTAAATTATTCAGAGAATAATTCTGCATATGAAAGATTAATAAATGGAGAAGTTGATGTATTGCTTGCAACAGCTCCAAATGATGATATATTGGCAAGAGCAAGTGCTATGGGGGTTGAATTAGAATTAATACCAATAGCCAAAGATGGATTTGTATTCTATGTTAATTCTAGTAATCCAGTAGATTCATTAAAAGTATCAGATATTCAGAAAATATATTCAGGCCAAATTACTAATTGGGTTCAATTAGGTGGAGAAAACGAGAATATAATTGCATTTCAAAGAACAGAGAATTCTTTAAATCAAAGAGAAATGATGTCTCTAGTTATGAAAAATTTAGAGGTTATAAATCCTCCAAGATATATTTTTAAAGATGCGAATTTTGGAGAAATTAATGATTTAATTGCATGTTATGATAATTCAAAAGCTGGTATAGGATATTCTTATTATAGTGATGCCAAAATCTTATATGATATAGATTCTAAAAAGGATGACGAAATAAAACTAATAAAGATAAATGATATAGAACCAAATTATGATAGCATTTCACAAAGTGAATATCCATTTCAGACGAATTACTATTTAGTAAGAAATAAGAACAATACTCGTGAAAATGTAGAAATTTTTATAAATGCAATGCTTTCTGAAAGAGGAAAAAAAGCTATAAAGGAGGCTGGATATATTGATAATTAGTAAAAATACAAAGATATTTCTAATTTTATTTTCCATAATCCTTTTAATCATTACAATATTAGCAATTGTATATACTAATAGTCATAAGGGTTCTGATGAATCACAAGTGATAATAGAAAATGCATCAAAAGTACCTATTATAGCTGGTGATATAGAAAAAACTAGTGATGTTGTATCTGGTGTTTCTTTAGATGATACATATTCTACTAATGGACTTACATATACATATAAAGAGGATGAAGAAAATGATATATTTATAAGATATCCTATTATATCTGGGCTTAGAGATAAAAGTGTGCAAGATAGTATAAATAGTCAAATATTAGAAAGAATAAAGAAAATTTTAGATAGTAATAATTTTAAAAATAATTCTGATGATTCTGCTTATGCTGATGCTTCTGTTGTTGGAAATTTTTCTGATGTACTATCGGTTAAGATTTTTGTTCGATTTAATAATGAATTTAGTAAAAATTATGGAGTTAATTTTAGACTAGATAATGGAGAAAAAATAAAAATTAATGAATTTTTTATTGATAATGCACCAACTAAAAATATAATTACATCATCTGCTTATAAAACTTTTGCAATTTCTTATTATACAAATGAGGGATTATCTAATCAGTTTTATAGTAATATTGAATCAGATATTTTAAAGTTTCTTATAGATTATAACAATGGAAAAGTTGCAGAATTTTCATTTACTCCAATGTATGTAGAATTATATAGAGATGGAAAAACTGTAAGAATTGAAATGAGCCAATATGCAAAATATATCGCTATTTATGATAGATTTAAATCTTCTAGTAACTTATACGAAGATAGTGAAAGAGTAGTGTCAAAACTTCCTGTTTTTACAATGAGACCAAATTGTATTGCAGACTTATATGAAAAAGTGGATGATACTTGTATATTAGATGTTTATATAGTAAAATCTGATAGTGAGAAAGAAGAATTTTCTGAAAAGGAAATGAAAGCAATAGATAATTATAGAAGAGATTTAATTTCTAGATTAGATTATGTAAAAATTGAAGCTCCTATTTATTATTCTAATTATGTTACTGTATATAGAGCTAATGAAGATGGTGAAGATATATTAGTATTTGCAGAAAGAGAAGCATATGTAAAAACTTCTGAAAATGAATTTTCTTCGAGAGTTTATAATAAAATTTTAGAACTTGAAAGAGACATTAATAATGAAGAATATGTTGGAAGTAAAGTTTGTTTATTGAATGATAGAAATTTGAAAGTTGGTGAATTTGAAATAAAATATAGTGTAGAAACTGGATATGAAATTAGAAATGAAGGTGATGAAGAACCACAAGAAACAGAAGAACAAACTGAGGAACCACATGATGAAGAAATTTCACAAGAGTCACCAATAGTAGTTACTCCTAGTGTAACTGAAATACCAGAAGTAACACCAAGTCCTACACCTATAATTACTACAACACCTACAATAACACCAACGCCAACATCTACGGTAATACCTGATAATAATATAACTACACAAGTATATTTCTAAAAAGGAGAATTAAATGTTTTTATTTAAGATTAAAACGTATGCTTTTATTGGTCCTTCTGGAACTGGTAAAAGTTATAGAGCACAATACGTTGCAAGTCAAAGAGATATAAAATATGTTATAGATGATGGACTTTTAATAAAGGAAAGCCAGGTTATTGCTGGCGTTTCTGCCAAAAAAGCTCCAACAAAGATAGAAACAGTTAAAAATGCTTTGTTTTTAACTGAGGACAAGAAAGTGGAAGTCCAAAAGGCTATAAGAAAATATAGACCAGATTCTATTTTGATATTGGGAACGTCAGATGGAATGGTTGATAAAATTGCTGAGAATTTAGGGTTACCTCCTATATCTGAGAGAATTTATATAAATGAGGTTGCAACTCAAGAGGAAATGGATACTGCCAGAAGAATTCGTGTTACTCAGGGAAAACATGTTATTCCTGTTCCTACTTTTGAAATAAAGAAGGATTTTTCTGGGTATTTATTGGACCCTCTTCAAATTTTTAAGTCTAAGGGAAAAAATGCTGAACCTTATATAGCTGAGAAGTCAATTATTAGACCTACTTTTAGTTATTTGGGCAATTTTACAATTTCTGATAGTGTGTTTAAGGATATTATTGTTAATGTTGCTAAAAATGTTGATGGCGTTTTTAAGGTTATGAAGATTAGGGTTGATAAGACTCAAAATGATACTGCTGGTGTTAGTTTGTATGTTGAGGTTTCTGTTGAGTATGGAGCTAATTTAATGGAGACTTTAAGAGTGTTTAAAAAGGAAACTAGGAGAGAGATTGAGAATTTGACGGCTATGTATATTTCGGAGGTGGATATTGTGGCTAAGGAAATCCATTTTCCTGATGTCGATTAAAAAATATTCAGCATCTGACGTCGTTAAATTATATTTAAAAAGCGGTCACATATACTCATATGCTCCCTTACTTTTTAAATATAATTTGCCTAGTCATATACTAAATCTTTTTTAATCTTTGGAGTTGAGATAAAATAGAAAATATATAAATGGAGGATATAAAAAATGATAGTTGCAATTGATGGACCAGCTGGAAGCGGTAAAGGAACAATAACAAAGTTAGTTGGAAAAAGGTTGAATTTAATTTATATTGATACAGGTGCAATGTATAGATGTGTTACTTTAGAATGTTTAAATAAGAATATTACAATAGAAGATAATGAAGAAATAGTTGACATTTTAGATAATATAGATATTCAATTTGAATCTAAGAATGATGAACAAGTGATACTTTTAAATGGTGAAGATGTTACTTTAAAAATAAGAAGTAAAGAAGTAAATCAATATGTGTCACCAGTATCAACTGTTGGTATTGTAAGAGAAAAAATGACATATTTGCAAAGAAAAATGTCTGAATCCAAAAATGTTATAATGGAGGGCAGAGATATTGGGACATCTGTTTTTCCAAATGCAGATGTAAAAATTTATTTAGATGCTACACCAGAAGAGAGAGCAAATAGAAGATATAAACAAAATATAGAAAAAGGTATAACTACAAGTTATGAAGAAATTCTAGCCAATGTAAAGGAAAGAGATTATATTGATAGTCATAGAGAATTATCTCCTCTAAAACAAGCAGAAGATGCAGTATATGTTGATTCTACACATATGACAATTGGAGAGGTAGTTGCAGAGATTGAGAAGATAATATTAAGTAAAAAATAAAGGAGGCATTTTTGTGAATATTTTAAAGACTATTGCAAGAGCAATAATTCGTCCATTATGCTATGTGGCTGCTAAGATTATTTATAGAGTTAAAATAGAGGGATTAGAAAATGTTCCAAAACATAGTGCTTGCATTATTTGTGGAAATCATGTTCATGCATTAGATGCACCAGCTTTACTTGCAACTGTTAATAGAGATATTTGCTTTATGGCGAAAGAAGAACTTTGGAAAAGTTTTGGTTTTAGGTTTATGGCTATGTGTTATAATGTTTTTCCAGTCAAAAGGGGAAAAAGAGATACAGAGGCTATAAGAAGTGCACTTACTATACTTAAAAATGATCAAATATTAGGAATGTTTCCAGAGGGAACTAGAAACGGTATGGAAAGAAATATAAAACCTAAAAATGGGGCTGTTAATATTGCTATAAGAGCAGGAGTTCCAATAGTTCCATTTGGGGTAATTGGCGATTTTAAACCATTCAAAAAAGTTACATATAGATTTGGAAAGCCAATGGAATTTTCTGATTATATAGATAAAGCTAAAGACAAAGAAGTTATTGATGGTTTGACAAAACAATTAATGGATAAAGTTATTGAATTGAGGGACAGAACTGATTTAAATGTACAAAATAAATAAAATTGCTTGACATTAAAAAAATACTGCGGTATAATCTTTTAGTAACTTATCAAAGAGATAATTAACAACTATATATATAAAATACTAGAAAAAGCAAGGAGGGATTATAATGGCACAACCAAAAAGAAGATGGTCTAAAGCTAGAACAGGTTTAAAAAGATCAACATGGAAAATAGAAGAAAAGAATTTAGCTACATGCCCACATTGCCACGAACCAATTATGCAACATAGAGTTTGCTCAAATTGTGGATATTATAATGGAAAAGAAGTAGTAGCAGTTAAAACTGATAAAAAATAAAACACATTTTAAAATGTGTTTTATTTTTTTTATGAAATCATAAATTTAAAAGTATAACTCCAAAATAATTATCACATGTATTTTTTGACTCCCGATTCTCAAAATTTAAAAAAATACATATGATAATTATTTTGGGGTTTTTGTTGAAATTTATGCCAATATATTATAAAATGTATATGTTTTAATAGGATAGAGGTGAAAAGTATGTCAAAACCAGTAGTCGCAATAATTGGAAGACCAAATGTAGGAAAATCTACTTTTTTTAATTATATAGTTGGACAAAGAATATCAATAGTTGAAGATGTTCCAGGAGTAACAAGAGATAGAGTATATGCAGAATCAAATTGGAGAGGAAGAGATTTTACTGTTATCGATACAGCAGGAATTGAAGAACTTTCAGGAGATACTATTGTAAATCAAATGAGAGAGCAAGTTGATATTGCTATATCTGTTGCCGATGTAATAATTTTCTTAACAGATATTAGACAAGGTGTTACAGCAGATGACCAAGAAATAGCAATGATGCTTAAAAAATCTAAAAAGCCAGTTGTTCTTGTTTGCAATAAAGCTGATAATTTTGGAAAAGACCCTATGGAATTATATGAGTTTTATAATTTAGGAATTGGAACACCAATAGCCCTTTCAGCATCAAATGCTATTGGAGTTGGTGATGTTTTAGATGCAATATATGAAAATTTTCCAGAACCAGTAGAAAATGAAGATGAAAAAGAAGTTATTAAAGTTGCAATAATTGGAAAACCTAATGTTGGAAAATCTTCTTTAGTAAATAAAATTTTAGGTGAAAATAGAGTTATAGTAAGCAATATTGCTGGAACTACTCGTGATGCAATTGACTCAGAATTTGAAAATGAATTTGGAAAATATGTTTTTATAGATACAGCAGGAATAAGAAGAAAAAGTAAAGTAAAAGAAAACATTGAAAAATATAGTGTAATGAGGTCAAATTTAGCTATTGAAAGAGCTGATGTTTGCATAATGATGATAGATGCGAATGAAGGTGTTAGTGAACAAGATTCTAAAATTATTGGTGAAGCTCATGAAGCTGGAAAAGGAATAATAATAGCTGTAAATAAATGGGATGAAATTGAAAAAGATAATCATACAATTGAACAATTTAAAAAAGATGTTTATAATGAATTACCTTTTGCAACATATGCTCCAATAGTTTTTATATCTGCCAAAACAGGACAACGTGTTAATAAATTATTTGAAATGATTAATAACGTTGCAAATCAAAATAGCATAAGAATTAGTACGGCAGTATTAAATCAAGTTATTAATGAAGCTATTGCAGTAGTTCAACCACCAACAGATAAAGGAAAAAGACTAAAAATATTTTATGCTACTCAAGCTACAACAAAGCCACCAACATTTGTTATATTTGTTAACAAAAAAGAATTATTCCATTTTTCTTATGAAAGATACTTAGTAAATTGCATAAGAAATAATTTTGGATTAGAAGGAACACCAGTTAGAATTATTGTACGAGAGAAGAAAGATGATAAGGAGGATTAAATATGGCAATATATTTATTAGTTGCTCTTATTTCATATTTTATTGGAAGTATAAGTTTTTCTGTTATTTTTACAAAGAAAATAGCAGGATTTGATGTAAGAGAAAAAGGAAGTAAAAATGCTGGAAGCACAAATGTACTTCGTACAGCTGGAAAGGGAATAGCTGCTCTAACACTTGTGTGTGATATATTGAAAGGCGTTATAGCTGTTCTTGTAGCAATTGGAATTGGAAAAATAGATAATTTTGAAAATACAGAGTATTTAGTTCAAATTGCAGGATTAATGGTAGTTTTAGGACATACTTTTCCAGTATTTTTTGGATTTAAAGGTGGAAAAGGTGTTGCTACAAGTTTAGGTATTATATTATTAACAAATTGGCAAATTGGATTAATTTGTTTAGTATTTGCTTTAACTTTAATTATACTAACTAGAATGGTTTCACTTGGGTCTGTTGCTGCTGCAATTTTATTCCCAATACTAACAATATTTATTACTGAAAATTATATTGTTCCAGGTGATTATAGAATATTTGGTATTTTACTTGGAATATTCGTTTGTTTTAATCATAGAAGTAATATTAATCGTTTACTTCATGGAACTGAGAATAAATTATTTTAAAAAGAATTATAGCTTTAAATTTAAGTTAGGAAAGTTAATTTTATATTTTTAGGAGGAAAAATAAACAATGAAAAATATTACAATTGTAGGAAGTGGAAGCTGGGGAGTTGCACTTGCTATTTATTTAGCTGGACAAGGGAATAAAATAAAAATATGGTCTTTTGCAGAGGAAGAAAGAGACTTAATAAATAATGAAAGAAAATGCAAATTTTTACCTAATGCTGTTATTCCAGATGGTGTATCTTGTACAACTGATATGGAAGAAGCTATTGAGGGAGCTGAATTTATATTACATGTTACTCCATCTAAATTTACAAGAAATATTGTAAAACAATATAAACCATTTATAAAAGAAAGTCAGGGAGTAGTTGTTTGTTCAAAAGGATTTGAATCTGAAACAATGAAAACATTAGATGAAATTGTTTCAGAAGAATTGCCTAATAATAAAATTGGAGTACTTTCTGGGCCTAGCCATGCAGAAGAAGTTTCTGTACTTATACCAACTGCACTAGTTGTAGCTTCAAAAGATGATGAACTAATGAAACAAGTAGTTGATGCTTTTAGCAGTAACAAAATGAGAATATATACTTCAAAAGATGTTAAAGGTGCAGAACTTGGAGGGGCCCTAAAAAATATTATAGCTTTTTGTGCAGGAATATGTGCAGGTTTAGAGCTTGGAGATAATACTTTTGCAGCATTATTAACTAGAGGCTTACTTGAAATTTCAAGATTGGGTGTTGCTCTTGGTGGAAAAAAAGATACTTTTTATGGATTAACAGGACTTGGAGATTTAATTGTTACATGCAATAGTATGCATAGTAGAAATAGAAGAGCAGGAATGTTAATTGGTAAAGGATATTCAATTGAAGAGGCAAAAAAAGAAGTTGGAATGGTAATAGAAAGTATTGATAATATAGAAGTTGCATATAAACTTTCAAAATTGCACAACATAGAAGTACCAATAATTGATACAGTATATAATGTATTATATAATAATTTAAATCCAAAAGAAGCTGTTAATATGCTTATGACTAGGAATTTAAAAGAAGAATAAAATAGAAGAGGTGTTTTAGAAATGGGATTTTTTGATGGAATAAGTAAAAAGGTTTCAGAAACTACAAATAGTATACAAGAAACAACTAGTAAAATACAAAGAGAAAGTAAATGCAAAAAAACAATAGCCGAAAATAAATCTAAAATAGAAAGTCTTTATGCTGAAATAGGTAAGAAAGTTTATGAAAATAGAAAAATAAATGAAGATTTAATGACATATGTTGAAGAAAAGACAAATGAAATAGATAAAATGTTAAATGAAAATGAAGAATTACAAAAAGAAATTTTAAAATTAAATAACAAAAAAGTATGTCCAAATTGTAAAGCTGAAATTGATATAACTACTACATTCTGTCCTCAATGTGGAAAAGAACAAGAAAAAGTGGAAATAGAAGCTTTTATTCCTAATGGAAAAAGAAAATGTTCAGGATGCAATGAAATTATAGATGATAAAAATATATTTTGTCCAAATTGTGGAACTAAAAAGGAAGAAGTAGTAGAAGAAAAGAAAGAAGAATAATATGAAATTAGTTGTACAAAGAGTAAAAAATGCAAAAGTTACAGTAAATAATAAAATAGTAGGAAGTATCAATGAGGGCTTCATGGTATTACTTGGAGTTACTCATTCTGATATTAAAGAAACTGCAGATTACTTAGTTAAGAAATTGTGTAATTTGAGAGTTTTTAAAGATGAAAATGAAAAAATGAATTTATCTATAAAAGATATTGATGGTGAATTATTAATAGTTTCACAATTTACTTTGTATGCAGACTGCCAAAGTGGAAATAGACCTAGTTTTATAAATAGTGCTAAACCAGAATATGCAAATGAGATATATGAGTATTTTGTACAGAAATGTGCTAATGAAGTCAAAAGAGTTGAAACTGGCGAATTTGGAGCTAATATGCAAGTTGAACTATTAAATGATGGACCAGTTACAATTATTTTAGAAAAATAATTAATAAGGATATCTTTCATATAAATACTTTATAATTTCATTTACGTTAGAATTAGTGATTTTTATATAAATATCTTCATCAAGATTTATCCACGCAGAGATAGGATATTTATCATTATTGTCAACAATAATAGAAATTAAGTCTACTAGTTCTATTGGATTATCAAAAGAAATATTTTCCATTGTATTTGAAATATTTTTATTATAATATTTATTTAAGAAAGATGATAATAAACTTTCATCTTGACAATATAGGCTTATTTTAGGTTTTAACATTTTATATCCTTTCTATATAATCATTTTATAGTAGTATTTGCAGAAATTATTAAAAAAATGTTAAAAAACATAAAAAAATATAAAAAAGCCTTGCATTGATTTTTTAGAATATGTTATAATATTAATGAATTTAAAGAGAATGAAGGAGTAAATAGATGAAGAATATAAATAAATTAAAATTAATAACAATAGGATTAATGATATTATTAGTAATATGTTATGCTAAAACAAGTTTTGCAGCAGCAACTCAGATTACATCAATTTCAACAAGTTCTGGAAATTCTGCTAACAATGTAGTAAATAATCTCCCAAATGGTGTTAATACAGTAGTAAATGAGCCAACAAATAATAGTTATAATAATTATAATAATGTAGTAAATAATATACCAGATACTGGTGCAGAGTCATATACAGCAATAATGATTTTAATTGTTTTAACTTCTATTTCAACTGTTTATACATATATAAAAGTAAAAAAATATAATTTATAATATATATAAAGAAGAATCGCGAATAGCGATTTTTTTTTGTGTATTAAAATTGTTAAGGAAGGCAAAATATAAATATTACATTTATGTAACATTATTGAAAAAACAGTATGTATGCAATATAATACAGTTATTATATAGGTGGAGGAATTCATATGGCAACATTTGCTCAATATATATTAAATGAACAAGATTTCATAAAAAAAGTAGATATTGTAAATTTTTTAAGAAAAAAACAAAATATATATTTTAATACATCTGTTATTTTAAAGGCAGAAATTGCAAGACAATTTATAGATACTATGAAATTAGATGTTGATAGAAATATAACTTTAACAGCTTGTTTAATGTATGATTGCTTAAAAAGTGATGTTGCATTTGCAAATTCTAAATATAATAAAACTGAACAAGAATATAATGAATATTTTAAATTATTAGGATTTTCTGATAGATTTTGTAAAATTTGTGCAGGACATTCTAGAAAAGAAAAAAATGAAAATGAAGAAAGAGAAAAAGAAAGTGACATTTTGGAGATAGTTGATCAGTTTGGTGCAATGCTAGTCCACAGATCAGATAGGCTTGCTTATTCTGTTGATGAAGCTTTAGAAATATTAGTAACAAAAAACATGTTAAATACAGATAATAGATATTTAGAAACTTTTAAAGAATTTGTGTATATAATGGAAGATATAGAAGTTAAGATGTTAGGTCTTTTAAGTAGATTCCAAAAAGACATGAATTGTGTTACAAAAAATGATATTCCAGGTGCTGTAAGAGAATTATATGAGGTAGCGGAAAGAAATGAGAAAGCATTTGCTCAAAGAGAAGCAGAATTAAGAATGGGTGGAAATTTATTAGATGAATTAAAAAAAGCTAGAGCAAAACTTAAATTATTTGAAGAAGCTCCATTATTACCAGGATTTGAATTAGAAGATTTAAATAATGAGGAGAAATAGGATGTACGAAGTATTTGCAGATATGCATATTCACATAGGAAGAAGCGAAAATAATAAACCAATAAAAATAACAGCAGCACGTAGTTTAAATTTTGCTAATATAGCAAAAGAATGTGTGGATAGAAAAGGTATAAATGTTGCAGGAATTATAGATTGTGCATCACCATATGTAATTGAAGATATAGAAAGATTTTTAGAGAATGGTGAAGCATATGAAATTCCTGATGGAGGAATAATATATAAAGATAAATTATGTATTATTTTAGGAAGTGAGATAGAAACTTCAGAAGTAAATGAAAATGGAAAAACAGGAAGTGCACATAATTTGTGCTATTTCCCTAGATTATCAGATATTAAAGCTTTTTCAAAAGAGATGGAATCACACATTAAGAACATAACATTGAGTTCTCAAAGAGCTAATATTTCAGCATATGAATTAATTGATATTGTACAAAAGTATAATGGTATTTTGGTTCCAGCTCATGCCTTTACACCACATAAAAGTTTTTATGGGAATTGTACAACAAGATTAGAAAGAATTTTTAAAGAAAAATATAAAGATATATTTGCGATTGAATTAGGATTAAGTTCTGATACTTTTTTAGCAGACCAAATAAGTGAATTAGAGACTAAAACATTCTTAACTAATTCAGATGCCCATTCTCTTCCTAAAATTGCAAGAGAATATAACAAGATGCAATTAGAGGATATTAGTTTTAAGGAATTTGCTATGGCTCTAAAAAATGAAAATGGAAGAAAAATACTTGCAAATTATGGTTTGGACCCTAAGCTTGGAAAATATCATAGAACATATTGTGAAGTTTGTAATAAAAATATACCAGGAGATGCTCCTGTTACAGTATGTGACACTTGTGATAGCAGAAATATAACTATGGGAGTTTTTGATAGAATAGAAGTTATAAAAGATAAAGAAAGTACTAAAAGTCCAGATTTTAGACCAAAATATGTGTATCAGATACCTTTAACTTTTATACCTGGACTTGGTGGAAAAACAATTGATAAATTATTAAGTGCTTTTGATACGGAAATGAATATTTTACATAAATTATCTTATGATGATATAGAAGCTGTTGTTGGAAGCAAGATTGCTGAAAATATTGTTGCTGCGAGAGATGGAAAAATGAATATTACTGCTGGTGGTGGCGGTGTTTATGGAAAGATTACTAAAGAATAATATAAATTTGGTAGGAGGAAAATAGTTATGAATTTAGATAAAAAAATAGCAATTGTTGTGAGAGAAGACTTATTAACTTGGCAAAAATTGAATGTAACAGCATTTTTAGCCTCTGGATTTGGAACACAAGATATTATGGGTGAAAACTATAAAGATAAAAGCGGTAAAGTTTATTTACCAATGAGTGGACAACCTATTTTAGTTTATTCTGCAAATAAAGAAGAAATGAAAGCAATTTTAGCTAAAGCAGTTAATAGAGAAATTGAAATAAGTGTATATAATGAAGAGATGTTTTCTACTAATAATGATGTTGATAACCGTGCTATGATAGAAAAATATAATACTGATGAAATAGAGCCAGTAGGTTTAGGATTATGTGGAAAAAAACAACATGTAGATAAAACTTTACACGGATATAAATTACATCCATAATGTATAAAAACTAGAAAATTGTAAGGTTTTCTAGTTTAATAATATGCCATTATAGCTCAGTTGGTAGAGCAACAGATTCGTAACCTGTAGGTCGGCGGTTCGATTCCGCCTAATGGCTCCAATGACGTTTTTGTTCGAACTCAAAGAACAGATAGATACAAATATCATTCTGAAAAGGATTATGAAATTGACTCAAAAAGTTGTTATACTATTGTAAAACATAAAGTTTATTGATGAAATAACTTTATAATTCGAAAATATAGGAGGAAAAATGTTCGAGAGTTTAAATGAGCTTATTCAGCTTATAAATAATGGTATAAGCAACAAAGAAATAATTTCTCAAAAATTAAAATATTTAAAATCCGATGAATATAAAAACAATAGAAAATCAGAATTAAGAGAAAAAGAAGAAATTGAAATTATAGGAAAAATTATAGGACAAGATATTTCATTAGGTGATAACAATGTTGTGATATTTAAAGATGGATTTATAGATGATAATTTTATAATTGCACATCAATCAGGAACTATTGATTGGTCAGACGGATATGTTATGGATGATGACTCAATATATTATGAAATATTAAATTATGTAAGAGATAATAAAGAAAAGATAGCTACTAAAGACGGTGTGTCAGCTAAACAAATATGTGGAATCATTAGGCATTATTTTAATTTATCAGAAGATTCTCCATATTATAATTCTTGTGTTTATTTAAAACAGTGGTATGAAAATAATAATACACTAATTCTTCGACAAAATACTTCGGATTTATTTGTAAGATATACTTTACCCGAAATTATAAATTCGTATAATGCTAGTGATTTTACTGGAAATATAGATGAATATACTAAATTATATATTAACCATTATTATGAGTATAGTTATGGAGTAAAAAATGATGATAATGATCCATATAGAAAAATTAAATTTAATGAAATTAAATTATTTAGTCCAACTAAAATTAGTGATATAAAACATACTGGCGCAGTAGCATGTACAGAATATTCTATGGTGTTACAGAATTGTATGGCATTTTTAGGATATGATATATATATGATTGGAGGATCAGTAGATGGAGGAGGACATAATTATAATGTATTAAGAGACAAAAATGGTAAATATAGAGTAATAGATATAGCACAATTAGTATATGGTGCCGAATTCGAAAATATTGATAATCCAATAGAGTTAATAAGTTTTGGAGAAAGGAAAATAAAAAATATCAGAGGAAGAGAAATGGTCTATACATCGGAATTTAGAGAAGATTTTCTAAAACAAAAAAATACAGAATTAACTTTATTAGAAGCAGAAGCCAAAAGTCTTGGTGAAAAGGAAGAATTATTGTGTAAACAAGAACGAAATAATAGTGAAATAGGAGAATAATATTATGAAAAGGAAAAATGCACAAAATAAAGCTTTAATTATAGTTAACAGATGTAGTGCATTGTATAAAATTAGAGAGTTTTTTAATAATTTGTTTCATAAAAAAGAAAAAATAGATTATAAACAAGAAGTTTTTGAAATAGGTAAGATTGAAGAAAAGATGGAAAAACAAAAAGATAACTTTACGGAATATATTAAAAATATTAGCAATGAAGAAACAAAATTATTAAAACTTCAAAAACAATATCGTAGTGGTGAAATTAAAGAAAGAGAATTAACTGCTGAGCAAGTCAAACAGTTATGCGATTTATTTGATAAACAAATTAATAATTTAATAAAGTCAAATGAAGCAAGAAAACAAAAAATATTAAAATATAGAAAAAATATATAGAAAAAATATAATGACGTAAATATAACAAATATTTTGAGAAAATAGGCTTAAACAATTTGAAAGACAATTTGCTGTAGCATTATACAAAATGAGTGAGTAGGGATAAGTGCTTATATTTGTCCAACTATAAAAAGAGTGTCTTTCTATTGCAGGAGTGATAGGAAGACCTTCTTTTTTTAATGAAATTATATATATTAATTTATGAAAATTATGATATTTGTTTAAATAGATTGAACTTTGTTTCAAAATATATTAGAATAAATGTATCGTTCTATATTGAATGATAGTTGCAAAGGTTTTCTCATGGAATAAGGAGGAAAGGTATATGAGTAGTATTGATGAGCAACGGTTAGAAGAAATAACAAAAGTGAATGTGAAAGAGCCTAAAGTGTGTAAATGCTGTGGTGTAACATATAAGAATGGATATATGTGGCATTGTCAGCGATATGGAAAACACAGGCATCACGTAGATTATTACTATTGCGTGAAATGTATGCCAACAGAAGAAGCAGTGCTTAATGAGATTGACACCGACGAAGTACCATACGGAATTGTTGGTGTTGATGAGTATAGTACTAACTTTAAAAAAGACTATACTCGTCTGAATGCAGAAAAATCTAAGAAAAAGAAGAAAAAGTAATTGTTGTAATCAATATTCTTTGGTGGACATGTTTTAATGTCCACCTTTTTCTATTTATAAATATATTTTATTTTTTTAAGTAGTTTAATTGAAATAATTTTAGTATTCATGTATAATATTTTCATAAAAAGTGGAGAATTCCACAATTTTTTTCGGAGGTTTTCATGGGATTTTTTGACAAGTTAAAAAATGGATTAGGAAAAACAAAACAGTCTATAAATGAAAAAATAAATGATGTTTTTGCAAATTTTAGAAAGGTTGATGAAGAACTACTAGAAGAGCTAGAAGAAGCTTTAGTTATGTCTGATATTGGAATAGAAACATCAATTAAAATAATTAATGAATTACGTGTTAGAATAAAAAAAGAAAAGATAGAAAATGAAGAAGATGTAAAAAATGCTTTGAGAGATGAAATGGCTAAATTACTAAATGTTGGGGATACATCTTTAAATTTATCAACTACTCCATCAATAATACTAGTTGTTGGAGTTAATGGAGTTCGGAAAAACTACTTCTATTGGAAAAATTGCCAATAATTTAAGAAAAAGTGGTAAGAATGTTGTTATTGCTGCTGCTGATACTTTTAGAGCTGCTGCGGTAGAACAAATTGAGATTTGGGCAGATAGAGCTAAATGTGAATTGGTAAAAAGACCAGAAGGAACAGACCCTGCTTCAGTTGTTTTTGATGCAATTCAAGTTGCTAAACAAAAAAATGCTGATGTATTAATTTGTGATACAGCAGAAAGACTACATAATAAGAAAAATTTAATGGACGAGCTTGGAAAAATAAATAAAGTAATAAATAAAGAATTACCAGATAGCAGTAAGGAAGTTTTATTAGTACTAGATGGTACAACAGGACAAAATGCAATAATGCAAGTAAAAGCATTTAAGGAAACAACTGACATAACAGGAATAGTTTTAACAAAATTGGATGGAACAGCAAAAGGTGGTGTGGTTGTAGGAATTGTTGATGAAAATAAAATTCCAGTAAAATATATTGGTGTTGGTGAACAAATTGATGATATGGAAGTATTTGATAGTGAACATTTTTTAAAGGCAATAATTTAATTATTAGAAAACTGTTATCCTGAAAGGAATGAAAGAATGAAAGAAAAAATAAAGAAATTTGTTAGTAGAAGATTAATTGTAATATTGTTTTTTATATTATATATTGGTATATTTTTGGTTTCAACTAGAGGTGAATATTTGCAATATAAAGAAATAGGTGAACAATATGTTTCTATTTTCTTTAAAAATGTAAAAACTAAGTATAGTGTATTTCTTGTAGTTTTTATTATTTCGTATTTAATGATATATATTTCTAATAAGGTTGTAACAAAGTCGCTTAAAGATATTTTTGATAAAGAAGAAAAGAAGATGCCACATCTTCCTAATAAATCAATTTCTTTTATTGTTAGTGTTATAGTGGCTTTTGTTGCAGAAAGATTACTAACAAAAAAGTTTTTACTTTTTACTAATATAGCTAATTTTGGAATTTACGATTCTATTTTCAAATTAGATGTTTCATTTTATATGTTTCAAATACCTTTTATAAAATCAGTACTATTTTTCTTGATTGTATATATAGCAATTCTTACAGTATATATGTGCATTTATTATATTGTAACTATAAATGTTTACTTAAATGGAATAGATATGGAAGATTTAAAAAAGAATAGATTTTTAAAACAACTTTTTGCAAATATATTTATTATTGCTGTTTTAATTGCTGGACTTATGGTATTAAGTTCGCAAGAAATTGTTACAGGAAATTTAATTACTTTAAATGATGATGCGAAAACTGAACTTGTTGGTGCTGGGCTAACAGAGGTTAAAATTAAAGTAATTGGTTATAGAATATTAGGTGTTGTAATATTATTTTCTTTATTTAGAACAATAAAGTATTTGAAGAAATTTAAGGTAAAAAAAATAATTACTTCAATGCTTATAACTCCAATTTATTTAGTTTTGCTTTTTGGTGTTATGACAGGATTTCAATATATATATGCAAATAGAAATGAACTTGACAAACAAAAAGCATATATTGAAGAAAATATAAAAAATACAAGAAGAGCATATAATATAGATATAGATGAGGTTAATATTGATAATACAGCTGATTTAGATAATCGTGCCATTATAAAAAATTCAGAATTACTTAGTCAGATTACGATTATTGATCCTGAAACTACTTTAGCTAATTTATCTGAATATAAAGACAATGAA
This sequence comes from uncultured Clostridium sp., assembly GCA_947382445.1. The sequence continues at coordinate 67,227 of CANCZH010000001.1, forward strand.
GGATATTATACTTATAAATCAACAAAAATTGGTAGATATGATGTAAATGGAGAAACTAAATCTTTATATATTACTCCAAGGGAAATAATTAGCGGGGCTAATAGAACTTATAATAATAAAACATATCAATACACACATGGATATGGTGTTGTTATTTCAGAGGCAACTAAAGCTGATAAAATAACTGGAAGTATTTCATATGTTCAGTCTAAATATAGTAATAGTGAAGATAAAATTGATATAAAAGAACCACGTATATATTTTGGAATGGCTACAAATGATACAGTAGTTACAAATGTTAAAGATAAAAAAGAATTTGATTATCCAAATTCAACAACTTCATATGAGGAAAATGAATATAATGGAGAAGCTGGAATAAAGGCTAATTTAATTGATAGAGCTGTACTTGCTTTATATGAACATGATTATAAATTGTTGTTTAATACAAGTATGACTAAAGATAGTAAAATTTTAATGAATAGAAATATACGTGAAAGAGCTAAAACTTTATTACCATATTTAATATATGATGAATCTCCATATATGGTTATTAGAGATGATGGAGAATTAGTTTGGGTAATAGATGCTTATACTACTTCAAATAGCTATCCATTTTCACAGAAAACTAATATTCAAGTTGAGGGAAAAAATCAAGAGATTAATTATATTAGAAATTCAATAAAAGTTATAATTGATGCTTATGACGGAACAACAACATTTTATATAACTGATAAAACAGATCCAATTGCAATGCTTTATTATAATATATATCCAGAATTATTTGCAGACAAAGATACAGTAATTCCAGAAGATATACAAAAAAATATTGTTTATCCAGAATTCTTATATTCTATTCAAGCTAAGATGTTAGAAAGATATCATAGTGTAAGTACAGAAATATTATATAGAAGTGATGATGTATGGAAAATTGATAGCCAAATTAATGGAAATGTTAACAATAATAATGAAACTGAAACAAAACCATATTATATGTATTTAAAAACTAAAGATTCTGATGATGAACTTGGATTAGTTGTTCCATACACAAAATCAAATAAACAAAGTTTAAATTCTTATTTAGTTGGAACATATAATGGTTCAAATAAATTAGTTTTATATAAGTTAATATCTGATACTACATTGCCAGGAATTCAGGCTTTAAATGTTCAAATAGACCAAGATAAAACTATTTCAGATGAACTTAGCAAAATAAATACTTCTGGAACCGAGATTATAAGAAAAACTTATATAGTTCCTATTGAAAATAGTATTTTATATGTTCAACCAGTATATCAAGTGTTGTTAAATGAGACCAAAGTTCCTACTTTAAAGAAAGTTATAGTTGCTTCTGGTACTAGAGTTGCAATAGGTGATGATTTAGCAGATGCTTTAAAAACTCTTGTTACAGATTCGGCTGGTAAAATTCAATTTATAAATAAAGAAGATAAAGAACAAATTGAAGATGCTATTAAAAAAGCGGCAGACAATGTAAGAGAATCAATGAGTTCTCAGAATTGGACAATGTTTGGAAGTGACTTAGGAACATTACTTGATTATTGTGACCAATTAGATGTTTTAAGAGAAAAAGAAAAACAACAGAAAAAAGAAAAAGATAGATAGAATAAAACATTTTAAAACTTCAAACAATAATTATAATTGTTTGAGGTTTTGAGATGTTAAAAAAGATTATAAATAAAATTGATAAATTAAATGAAAATTTAGAGAAGTCTAAAATTAATGAAATTGCTGATATTTTAGATAATAAGGTAAAGCTTTTTTTTAGGAGTTTACTTTCTGGAATCGGTAAAGGTATAGGAATGGGAATTGGTTTTTATCTTATTACTGCAATTTTAATTTATTTATTGCAATATATAGTTAAACTAAATGTTCCTGTTATAGGAAAGTATATTTCAGATATTGTAGATATTGTAGAAATTAATCGAAAATAAATTTTAATAGAAAAGGAGAAATATATATGAATTTAGCAAACAAATTGACAATTTTCAGAATGATTTTAGTCCCTATAATGGTAGTTTTTGCATATTTGCCAATGGGAGGAGAAGTATCCGGTGTTGCTGTTACAATGATAATAATGGATGCAATTTTTATTATAGCATCTATTACAGATAAGTTAGATGGATACATAGCAAGGTCTAGAAATCAAGTTACTACTTTTGGAAAATTTCTTGACCCTCTTGCAGATAAAATATTAGTACTTAGTGCAATGGTTATTTTAGTTGAAAAAGGCTTACTTCCTGCTTGGATTCCTGTTATAGTTTTAGCTAGAGAATTTATAGTTTCTGGTTTTAGATTAATTGCAGTTCAAAAAGGTGGAACTGTTATTGCAGCTTCTATATGGGGAAAAATTAAGACTGTTACTCAAATGGTTGCTTTAATTTTCGCTTTTATTGATTGTTATGGATTTTTCGCTTTTGTTTCAGGTGGAATTAGCGGATGGGCTTTGGCTATAAATGTTATTACATCTGTTATGATGGCTGTTTCTGTGATTGCTACTGTTTTTTCTGGATGGAATTACTTAGCTAGTGGGAAAGATTTATTTAAGGACTAATGTGTTCGAAAGATATTTGCATTTTGCGTTGTTAAAAATTAATCAAATGTCCTCAACGTACATATGTACGCCTCCAGCATATTGATTAATTTTTGCCTAGCAAAATATCAAATCTTTTTCGAACGGTTAGTGTATATATTTGAATTTACATAGAGGGGATTTTTAAAATGACTAAAAAAGAAGCGGAGAAAAGAATTAAAGAGTTAAGAGAAATTACATCTTATCATGCTAAGAAATATTATGATGATGATAATCCAGAAATTAGTGATTTTGAGTATGATATGTTAATGCTTGAACTTCGTAATTTGGAAAATGAATATCCTGAATTTTTAGATAAAGAGTCACTTACTCAAAAAGTTGGTGGTACTGTTAAAGAGGGATTTGAAAAAGTTGAACATGAGGTTCCACTTCAGAGTTTATTAGATATTTTTAATTTTGAGGATTTACGTGCTTTTGATGAACGTGTTAGAAAAACTGCTGATGAAAATAATATAGAATTAAATTATGTTGTTGAAACTAAAATTGATGGGTTATCTGTAAGCTTAGAATATAAAGATGGAACATTTGTTAGAGGAGCTACTCGTGGAAATGGATTAGTTGGTGAAGATATTACAGAGAATTTAAAAACTATACCACATATTCCAAAAACTTTGACAGAAAAGGTTGATATTATAGTTCGTGGAGAAGTGTTTATTTCAAAAGATGGATTTGAAAAGTTAAATGAGGAGAGAGAAATTTTAGAACAACCATTATTTGCAAATGCTCGTAATGCTGCAGCTGGTTCTCTTCGTCAATTGGATAGTAAAGAAACTGCTAAAAGACCATTAGATATTTATATTTTTAATGTTCAAAAATCTGATACAATTGAATTTAAATCACATTATGAATCATTAGTTTACTTAGAGAAATTAGGATTTAATGTTAATCCTGTAAAAATTTTGTGTAATGATATTAATCAAGCAATTAGTGCTATAAATAAGATTGGTGAAGATAGAGACGGACTTTCTTTTGGAATTGATGGTGCTGTTATAAAAGTTGATGATTTAAAATTAAGAGAAATTATAGGAACAAATTATAAAACTCCAAAGTGGGCTATTGCTTATAAATATCCACCAGAGCAAAAACAAACAAAACTTAAAGATATTATTTGTCAAGTTGGTAGAACAGGAGCCATTACTCCAATGGCTATATTAGAGCCTGTTAAAGTTGCTGGTTCAACAATTTCAAAAACAACTCTTCATAATGAAGATTTTATAAAAGAAAAAGATTTAATGATAGGCGATACAGTTGTAATTCAAAAAGCAGGAGATGTAATACCTGAGGTTGTTGAAGTTATAAAAGAGAAAAGAGATGGGACTCAAAAACATTTCACAATGCCTGCTAAATGTCCTGTTTGTGGAGCTGATGCTGTAAGAGAAGAAGGAGAAGCAGTAGTCAGATGTATAGGTATTGAATGCCAGGCAAAATTATTTAGAAGTATATTACATTTTGCATCACGTGAAGCAATGAATATAAAAGGTTTAGGCTATTCAATAGTAGAAGAACTACTAAATAGAGGGTTAATTAATAATATATCTGATTTATATGCATTAACATTAGATGATGTAAAGTCATTGAAAAAAGATGGAACTAAGTTTGCACAAAATTTAATTGATGCTATTAATGAAAGTAAAAATAATGATTTATTTAGATTAGTAAATGCACTAGGGATAAGACATGTTGGTGTTAAAGGAGCTAAAAGTTTAACTAAAAAATTCAAAACAATGGATAATTTAATGAAAGCTAGTTATGAGCAACTTTTGATGGTAGATGATACTGGTGAGATTACAGCTAATGCTATTTATGAATTTTTTAATCAAGAACAAACACAAGATTTAATTGTAAAATTAAGAAAATATGGTGTTAATATGAGTGCAATTGTTGATGAAAATGAGGACAACAGATTTGAGGGAAAGACTTTTGTTCTTACTGGTGCTTTAGAAAAATACACTAGAGATGAGGCAGGAGCCATTATTGAAAAAATGGGTGGAAAAGTTTCAAGTTCAGTTTCTAAAAAAACATCTTATGTTCTAGCAGGTGAAGATGCAGGAAGTAAATTAGATAAAGCTAATAAATTAGGTGTAGAAGTTATTAGTGAAGAGATTTTTGAGGAGATGATTAAATAATGAATAATTATTCGTTTGAACAGTTTTGGAAAGATTTAAATGATGGATATCAAATTTATTTTGATTATATGGAAATTCGTTATTTGATTTATAAAATGCAGAAAAATTGCTATAAAAAAGAAATGATTACTGAAAAAGAAAAATGTCCTCAACCTAAAAATGAAATTATTACTCTTAAAAGGGTAAGAGAATTGTTTGATTTTATGGAGAATTTTGAATATAAGGTTTTATGATTTTAAGAATATTTTTATTATTCTATGTAATACTAAATAAAAGTGAGGTTTTTATATGGAAGATAAAAAAGATGTTAAGAAAGATAATGTTACTTTATATGGAGAAACTGTATGTTCAGAATTTGCATGGCTTCCACTTGATAAACAAAAAGAAAATGCAGATAGATTAAATAAGATTACAAAGAAAAAGAATAATTGACAAATTAAACAATTGGCTTTAAAATATTATAAGAGTAAGCCGAATAGTCGCTGATGGTAACTGCAAAGTTCCATGAGAGGAAAGTCCGGGCTCCATAGAGCAATGGTGCTAGATAACGTCTAGTGAGGGTAACCTTAAGGAAAGTGCAACAGAAAATAACCGCCAAGATTTTGGTAAGGGTGAAAAGGGGAGGTAAGAGCTCACCGGAGGGATAGTGATATTCCT
>CANCZH010000002.1 GCA_947382445.1 uncultured Clostridium sp.
TTTAGAAAAGATTAAAGTTTCTAAAATAGATGAGAAAATTAAAGAAAAGATTAATAATATTTATAAAGAAGTTGGAAATTTAATTGAAAGATTAGAATTTAGAGAAGCAATTTCTAAAATAATGGAATTGGTTGAAATTGCAAACAAATATTATGATTCAAGAGAACCTTGGAAACAAATAAAAGAAGATGAAGAAAGCTTTAATGAAACTATGTTTACATGTTGTAATATAATAGCTAATTTAAGTAATTTATTTGAACCTGTAATGCCAGCAACATGTGCTAAAATTAGAGAATATTTAGATTTAGAAAAAGCATCTTGGGAACCAGTGTTTTTAACAAAAGATATTGATGTGGTTAACAAAAATATTGAAGCTTTATTTGAAAGATTAAAATTAGATTAATATAAATAAAAAGGAGCAAGATATGGGAAAATTATTTGTAATTGATGGTACTGATGGAAGTGGAAAGCAAACACAATTTGCTAAATTAAAAGAAAGATTAGATAAAGAAGGGATAACTTACATGGAGGTTTCTTTCCCAAATTATGATAGTCCATCATCATCTTTAGTAAAAATGTATTTATCAGGAGAATTTGGAGAAAATCCAAGTGATATTAGTGCATATGTTGCTTCAACTTTTTATGCAGCAGATAGATATGCAACATTTAAAACAAAATTTGAAAAGTTTTATAATGATGGTGGAATTGTGCTAGCGGACAGATATACAACAGCCAATATGGTTCATCAAGCTGGAAAAATTAAGGATAAAGATGAAAGAAATAAATTTCTTGCTTGGCTTTTTGATTTAGAATTTAATATATATGGTATTCCAAAGCCAGATAAAGTATTTTTCTTAAATATGCCACCTAAAAAAAGTTTGGAATTAATTAAAAATAGAGAAAATAAATTTACTCATAGTATGCAAAAGGATATTCATGAAAGAGATGAGAATCATATAATTGATAGTTATAATGCTGCTTGTAGTGTTGCAAAAGACTATAATTGGTATGAAGTTCAATGTGTGAAAGAAGATGAAATAAGAACGGTTGAAGATATTCATGAAGAAATATTTAATGAAATAAAGAAAGCTATTTAATGAGGAATAGAACATGAAACTTGGTTTTTTTGGAGGATCTTTTAATCCTCCAACTATTGCACATTATAATCTAATAAAACAAGCTTTATTACAATATAATTTTGATAAAGTTTATTTTGTACCTATGAATGACTATTATCCAAAAGCTGGTTTGGTTAGTTTGGAAGATAGAATAAATATGTTAGAAAAAATGTGCAAAAATGATGAAAATATATGTGTTTCAACAATTGAAAATGAATTTAAAGAAAAGTCTACTGCAATAGATAGTTTAAGACTTATAGAAAAAAGATATATTAATGATGATATCTATTTTTTTATGGGAGAAGATAATTTTTCTAAAATGAAATATTGGAAAGATTATGAAAATTTGAAAAAATATAATTATATAGTTTTTCAAAGAAATGAAAAAATTGATAATACAATTGATTTAAAAAATGTTATTTATATGAAAAATAGTGAGAATTTAAGTATAAGTTCTACTATAATTAGAAGTAAACTAAAGAAAAATGAAAATATTGATGAATTTGTTACTGGGGAAGTAAAAAATTATATATTTGAAAAAGGATTATATCTATGAAAGAAATTATTACAAAAGTTGTTAAGGGAATAATTATAGGAATAGCCGCTCTTACAGCAGGTGCAGGAACATTTGCAATTGTTCTAGGAATATATGACCGTTGTATGGAGATTATTTCAAACCCTTTTAAAAATTTTAAAGAAAATGTTAAATATATATGGCCTATTTTGTTAGGTATTGTGATTGGTGCTGCTTGTTGTGCAAATTTAGTATCATATTTGCTTGAAAATCATAATGCGTTTACTAGATGTGCTTTTTTAGGAATAATCATTGGAGGTATTCCAACATTATTTAAAGTTGCTAATAAAAAAGGATTTAAGAAATCATATTTATTTAGTACAGCAATTGCTTTGGTTATTACTATTATATGTACTATGGTTGCAAATAATACAAAAGAGGGAACTACAGTTTCTTATTTAGGACCAATAGAACTTATAATATATGGTGCGATTTATGCTTGGGGGGCTGTTATGCCTGGAATGACAACAATACATATATTAATTTATATGGGAGTACTAAAACCTATTTTAGAAGGATTTACTGCTTTAAATTTTGCTATTATTATTCCTTTTGGAATTGGTTATATTGCGTTAGCTCTTACTACTGCTGGAATGATTACTTATTTATTTAAAAAATTCTATGGTATTACTTATTATGCGATTATTGGCTTTTCTATTACTTCTTTAGTAATGTTTATTCCTGAGTTTACAAGTGTTCAACAGTTTATTATAGGTTTAGTAATTGTTGTAGTGGCTACTTTGCTTATGTTTGGTATTACTAAAATAGATGAGAGTGTTGCTAATAACTAATTAGCGTGTTATTAAAACTTATTTAAAATGCGGTCAAGTATACACATACTTTCCTTTGCTTTTTTAATAAATTTTGCATAGCTAAACATCTAATTAGTTATTAGTAGAAAGGTGATATTATGAGAGGTAAGTTTGTACAAGCAATAGTTCGGTGGAATGAACTTATTATATGGAGGGTTAGTTCTATTTTTTAGCTTTTACATGCCTAATAGGGCTGAGGCAACAGCTCAGGAACTAAAAGTTATTGATGAAATTTATTCATATATTTTTATTTTAATGATTGTTGTTGCAATAGCTAATTTTATTACTTTAATATTTAACTATAAAAATAAAATATTCTTATTTTCCTATGCTATTGCTATACTTGCTTCGAGTTTTTATTTTTTAGATGTTACATATATTAGTATTATTTATGTTTTAGCTGGATTACTTATTGAAATTCAAGTATTAAGAGAAAATATGCTTTTTGTAAATAATACAGCTTATATTGTTATTATTTTTATTATTATAGTTGCTATTTGTTTGGCTGGTATAAATATTTTAACATATAAAGATAAATTAAAAAAAATTGTTAAAGAAGAGAATAAGGGATATTTAGAATATAGCGAAGATTATTTTAAAAATATTAGTGTACTTGGGGAAGATTCAGAATTCTATTTAAATGTGAAGAGAGAGAATAAGTGGGGTTATATTAATACAAGTGGTGAAACTAAAATTGATTTTGAATATGATTATGCTACACCTTTTGTTACAATTGAGAAATATGATAAAAAATTTGATATAGCTTTGGTTTGTAGTAATGATACATCAGCTATTATATTAAAGAATAAAAGAAATGTTATGACTTTTAAAAATGATGTTTCTATTGATGATTATTCTGCACAAATAGAAAAATTACAAGAGCTATATACAAATGTATTTAAGCAAAATGACAAAGTTAAGAATAATTTTGAAACAGTTGCTACAAATAATATGAGTACAATATCTTCATATGAACAATATCCATATAGATATCCATATAATGATGAATATGATATTTATATTACTGTTTCTCAGTCTGGTTCTAAAAACAGATATGAATTTTTAAAAAGAGATAATCCAGCTATAAAGATTAGTATTGATTGTGATAATTTAAAATTTGATGAAAAAAATTTATATGTTTATAGTAATGGTTTTTTACCATTTTATAAACAATCAGAAAATATTCAAGGATGGTATACAAAAGAAAATAAAAGAGTTGTATTAGAGGGAAATATACAGATATTAGAATTTTTTGATTCGCAAATATTAATCAAGAACTATGACCAGAATATTTTATATTTTGCAAATGAATCAGGAGAGAGAATATCTCCTATTTATAAGGATATATTTGTTTTAGAGAGTGCGTATATAGTTAAAAATGAAAATAATAAGTATATAGTTATAGACAAGCAATTTAATAAGATTTTAGATATTGAGTATGATTATATAAATCCATGTTTACTTAATAAAGGTTTATTGATTTGTGCAAATTTGCCATTAAAGGTTAATTTTAATAATTCAGGATTTCCAACAAATATAGAGTATGAATTAATTGATACAAATGGTAAAAAAGTATCATTGATTAATAAAGATGGAACAGTTATTGAAAATACATCATATACAGCAATATATTATATTGATAATAAAAAACTTGTTTCAAATTATGATGTATATATTAATAATTTGACAGATATTTTGTATGATTTTGTTGGTGAGGAGTTCTATTCAAAATAGAGGAGGAGAATTTTGAAAAAATTATTGATTTCTTTAATTATTTTAGTAGTTTTTGTTATTGGAATAATGTTGTTGTTTAATTCTAAAAATATTACTAAAAAAGAAGATGGAAAATTAAATATAATAGCTACTGTGTATCCAGTTTATGATTTTGCAAAAGAGGTTGCAGGAGATAGAGCAAATGTTTCAATGCTTCTTGATCCTGGTGTTGAGTTACATGATTATGAACCAACACCTCAGGATATTATAAAAATTGGTGAAAGTGATTTATTTTTATATTTAGGAGGAGAACTAGAACCTTGGGCAGAAACTGTTATTTCTGGAATTGATAGTAAAGAGAATTTTAAAAATATATCTAATGGAATTAAGCTTATTGAAACAGAAGAATTTGAGAATGGACATGACGAACATGATGGTCATGATGAACATGAAAAATATGATACACATATATGGTTAGACCCTACTAAGGCTGCTGTTATGGTTCAAAATATTGCCGAAAATTTGTCTGAAATGGATTCAAATAATAAAAACTATTATATGCAAAGAGCAAGTGATTATATTAAAAAATTGTTAGAATTAGATGAAAACTTTAAAAAGATAGTGGCCGAAAGTAATAGAAAAGAAATTGCTTTTGGTGGACCTTTTTCATATGCATATTTTATTAAAAGGTATAATTTAGATTATATTTCTGCTTATGATTCTTGTGGAGAAGGTAGTGAGCCTAGTGTAGATAAAATATTTAAAGTAATAGAAAAAATTAAAAACGATAATTTACCAGTTGTTTTTTATAAAGAATTATCATCTGGAAATATTGTGAAAACTATATCAGAAGAAACTGGAGCTGAGCCAATAGAATTTAATAGTTTACATTCTATTACAAAAGAGCAGCTTGAAAATGGTGATAATTATTTAAAAATTATGAATAGAAATTTAGAGGGATTAAGAAAAGCTTTGAAATAAAAGGAGAAAAATATTATGAAAAACATAGTAATTGCAGGAGTACCAAGAGCTGGAAAATCTACATTATCAAAAATATTAGCAGAAGAATTGGAAAATTATCATCTTATTAACTTAGATGCTGTAAGAAATGGTTTTGGAGATATATTTCCAGAGCTTGATATAAATGATATGGGAGGAAAGAACAATACTGTCGAATTTCCAAGATTTGTTTCTAGAATGATATATTGGAATCAGAAAATTTTAAAAAATAAGTTTAGTTACATAATAGATGGATGTCAAATATTACCAGAAGTTGCAGAAGAATTATTTCCTGATTCAATAATTATATATTTAGGTCATGGAAATAGAGGACCTCAGGAAATACTTGAAAATATAAGAAAAAATGATACACCTGATGAATATTCTTATCACAGAAGTGATGAAAGAATGTTAGATAGTATTAGTAGAAATATAGAATTTGATAAAGATTTACAAGAAAAATGTGAATTATATAAAATTAAGTATATTGATACTTTTGATGATAGAGAAAAGAAATTGAGAAATATTGCAGATGAAATAGAAAATAGTATATATATTATGAATTAATATGCTAGAAAGGTAATTAAAATGAAAATTTTAGAAGTTAAGGATTTAAGCGTAAAGTATAATGAACACTATGCTTTAAAGAATATTAGTTTTGATATTAATGAAAAAGAATATGTATGTTTAGTTGGAAAAAATGGTTCAGGTAAGAGTACATTACTTAAAACAATATCTGGGCTTATAAAAAAAGAAACTGGAAATGTTGAATTTAAAATTAATAGGTCTGAAGTTTCATATTTGGCTCAAAATAATATGACTGATATTGATTTTCCAGCAACTGCAAAGGAAATCATTTTAACTGGTGTACAGAAACATGGAATTAAGCCATTTTATTCAAAAGAAGATGAAAAGGCTTTAGGAGAAGTGGCTAAAAAATTAAAAATAGAAGATTTATTACATAAAAAAATAGGAGACTTATCTGGTGGTCAGAGACAAAGAGTATTACTTGCTAGAACTTTAATAGGAAATCCAAAAGTGCTTTTATTAGATGAACCTTGCAGTGGATTAGATATTACGACTATAAGGAATTTTTATAGTATTTTAGATGAGTTGTATAAAAATACAGATATAACAATTATTATGGCTACACATGATTTAGATGGAATAAAAAATAAAAATATTCGTGTTATAGCATTAGAGCAAGAAATTGTGTATGATGGAAATATAAAAAATTATGAGGTAAATGAATGAAAAAATATGTTTTAGAGATTACTACTTTTATTGCAGGTGGTATCGGAATGATAATTGAACTTGTGGCTGCTAGAATATTATCACCTTATTTAGGAAGTTCAAATTTAATCTGGACTTGTATAATTGGTATGATGCTTGCTTTTATGAGTTTAGGATATTATTTTGGCGGTAAAATAGCAGATAAATGTCCTAGAAAAAGTGTAATGTCTATATTTTTATTAAATAGTGCTGTTTTTACTAGTATTATACCTTTAATGGAAGTATATGTTATAGAGCCATTATCATCATCAAATATTTCACAAGAGCTTGTTGCTATAATTTGTTCTAGTATCACATTTGGTTTACCCAGTTTGTTTTTAGCTACAGTTTCACCTTTTGCAGTTAAATTAAAAAATAAGGAAGCAAATGAGGTAGGACAAGTTTCAGGAAAGATGTCATTTTTTTCAACAATAGGTAGCATAGTGGGAACATTTTTAGCTGGATTTGTTTTAATTCCAAGATTAGGAGTAAAGAACATAATTTTAGCAGTTGTTATAATTTTATTTTTATTATCTTTTCTTATATATGAAAATAAGAATAAGATGTTTGTTATAAAGTCAGTTATTATATATATTTTTCTTATTGGAATTGTTTTAATTGGTAAAAAAGTTTTTTTAAATGTTCATTCTGATGTTATTTTAGACACCGATTCTGAATATAGTAGAATATGGATTAGGAATATTGAAATAAATGATAAGAAATATTATGCAATTCAAGTTGATACAGGTTTAGAATCTGTTACAACAGAAGATAAGAAACTAACTAGTGATTATATGGAATTTTATGATTTAGCTGAATATTACAATAAAAATATGAAAAACGCTTTGATGATAGGTGGTGCAGCATATACATATCCAACATATTATTTAGAGAATTTTAAAGATAAGAAAATTGATGTTGTTGAAATTGATTCTAAAATGACAGAAATTGCAGAAAAATATTTTGATTTAGATGTTAATAATGACAGACTAAATATTTATCATCAAGATGGAAGAACATATTTAAATAAATCTGAAAAACAATATGATTGTATATTAATGGATGCTTTTAAAGGCTTAAATGCACCTTTTCAGCTTACAACATATGAAGCTTTAGAAAATGCTAAAAAAATATTAAATGATGATGGAGTTATTATTACTAATATTGTTGCATCAATTAATGGTAAGAATTCGATGTTTTTAAAACACGAGTATTCTACATATAAAGCTGTTTTTGATGAAGTTAAACTTTTTAGAGCTCAGAATGGATTTGATGATGAAGAGATTCAAAACTTAATTTTGATTGGATTAAAAAATAAGTCTAACGAAAATGAAGAATTATTGGATAAATATAGAGAATTATTAGAGAAAGAGATAATCAATTTTAATTCTAGTGAGAGAGTAGTTACAGATGATTTTTGCCCAATTGGGATTTAAAAATAATTAAAAAAATGAAAAATTTGTTGATATTTTAATTTCTATATAATATACTTTTTGTAAATAAAATTATTAAATTAAAAAATAAGAAATCTGAAAGGGGAAAGAACACATGGAAAAAATTAAAGGTGTATTTTCAAAAATTGGTACATGGGTTAAATCTCATGTAAAAGTAGTATTAGCTGTAGTAGTTGTTGTACTTGTTGCTATTGTTGCTTTAAATTTATTAGGAGGAGCTGAAAAAAGAGCAGTTAAGAAATATATTTCTGCTATAAATTCTTGTGATGATTCTAAAATTATAAAGGCAATAGATGTTAAAGCTGCTGTTGCTTGGGGAAACAGTGGTTATACTGATGAAAAAATAATTGAGAATTTCTCAGATGAATTAAAAGATGTTGAAGATGATGATATTGACGACTATAAAAAAGAAGTAAAGAAAAGATATAGTAAAGATGATAAAGGAAAATTTAAATATACATTAAAAAATGTTGTATATTCATCAAAAGCAAAAGATAATAAAGATTTAACTAAAGTTGTTTGCAAAGTTCAAATAACAGCTAAACCAACAGAAGATGATAAAGATGAATTAGAAGATAGTGTTTGGAAGAATGAAAAAGCATTTAAATCAAATGCTGAAACATATATGACTTTCTACTTATATAAAAATAAAGTTATATCTTCTTCATTAGATTCTTTAAGTTCTTTATTTAACTAATAATTAAAATAATTTAACTCCTCTCATGATTAAAAGAGAGGAGTTATTTATATTATAGGAAAGTTTTTTGAACTTTATAAATAAATTCCACTAAAAAATTGCTTTGTAATTTTTATATACGAACAAAAACGCAGATTTTAAAATGTTCAAAACAGAGATAATGTTATTAATGTCCACTTTTGTTTTAGCTTGTTATTTGCATAAAATATAAATTTGTGTTAGAATTATTTATGTTATTTTAAAAAGAAAAGGAAAAGTATGGAACAGATAATTAATCTTTTAAATTATACATTTATACAAAGAGCTCTAATTTGTGGTATTGCTATTTCACTTTGTGCTGCAATGATAGGTGTTATTTTAGTGCTTAAAAATTATTCTATGATAGGTCATGGCTTAGGTGAGGTCGGTTTTGCTGCTATTTCTTTAGCAGTAGCATTAAGCCTGCCACCACTTTGTATATCTATACCAATAGTTATGGTTGCAGCTATTATAATTATGATTATTAGTCAAAAAAGAGGCGAGAGTGGTGATATAACTATTGCACTTGTTTCAACAGGAGCATTAGCAACAGGAATAATCATTACATCAATATCAACAGGATTTAATATTGATGTTGCTAATTATATGTTTGGTAGCATTTTATCAATGACTAAAAATGATGTTATTATTAGTATTTTATTATCAATAGCAGTTTTAGCAATATTTATGTTTTATTATAATAGATTATTTATGATTACTTATGATGAAAAGTTTGCAAAAGCTAGAGGAATAAATGTGGTGTTTTACCAATTTTTAATTTCTTTTTTAACAGCTTTGATTGTTGTACTCGGAATGAGAATGATGGGAACATTATTAATTTCTAGTTTGATTGTATTTCCAGCAGTTATTGCTAAGGGATTAACAAATAGTTTTAAACAATTGATAATTATTTCATCAATTATTTCTGTTACTTGTTTTGTATTAGGAATGTTTGTTAGCTTTTTCTTAAATTTACCTACTGGAGCTAGTATTGCAGCTGTATATATACTACTTTTATTAATATCTAGAGTGATTAATGCAGTTTGCAAATAGATATAAGGAGATAGTTTAAAATGAAAGTTTTAAAGAAAGAAAATTTATATTCTGGATTTTTAAAATTAGATAAATTTTTGGTAGAATTACCTAATGGTGAGAAAATTTCAAGAGAAATTATTAAAAAGAAAAATACTGTTTCAATAATTGCAATTAATGATAACAATGAAGTTTATTTTACAAAACAACCTAGAGTTGGAGCTAACAAGTTAGAATCTATTGAGTTACCAGCTGGATTGATTGAAGATGATGAGACTCCAGAAGAAGCTGCTATACGTGAATTGAAAGAAGAGACTGGATGTATTGCTTCTGAATATATAAGATTACAAAGATTTATAAGTGACCCAGCTTGTTGTGAAAATTGTTCTTATATATTTTTAGCAAAACATGCTAAGAAAGTTGCAGATTTAAAATTAGATGATGATGAGTATTTAGAATCTTTTACTATTCCTCTTAATACAGTTTTTGAAATGGTTAAAGCTGAGGAAATTAATGATTCTGCTTCTCTTATTGCTTTATTAAAATTGCAATGTTCTGATGAATTATCTAAATTTTATAAAATTTAAGGTTATTTTAATATTTAAGTTGTATTATATGCTCATAAAGACTAAGAAAAATAGTCTTGAAAATTTTTTTCTTCCCCAAGCCACTCATGAGTGAGTGGCAATTTTTATGTTTGCAAGATATTACATACATTACTACGTTAAACTACACATCGAAAATCCTCAACGCACTTATGTACGTTTCTGTTTTCTCGTTTGTTTGCCTTGTACTATATGCAATCTCTTACGAACATCTTTTAAATTTGTGAATAAAATAATTAAAGGGGGAAGTATTATGGATTATGAAGTTTTAACTAATGGAAAGATTCAACTTGGAGGTAAAGCACCAGAATTTACTTGTAATTCAACTTGTGGAGAGATTAATGTTTCAAGTAACGATAATTCTTGGAAAGTTATTTTTTCATATAAAGAAGATTTTTACTCAGTAGCAGCATCTGAACTTATTTTTTTAGAAAGATGTAGATATCTGTTTGAAGATTTACATACTAAAATTATATGTATTAGTACTGGAAATTTACTTTCTCATCAAGCTTGGATAGATAATATATATAAAATGAATGGAATAAAAATAAATTTTCCAATAATAGAAGATCCAATAGGTGAAGTTTCAAGAAGATATGGGATAATATCTAAGGATATGGGTAATAATTATGTTACAAGTAATGTAATTATTATAGATCCTAATGGAATAATTAGAGGTATTTTTGAATATTTACCTTGTGTGGAACGTAATATTTATGAGATTGTTAGGGTTTTAAAGGAATTACAAAATTGCTTTTTGCAGTAAATGTACAAAAAATCTTGAGAAAAAAACTAATTTATGGTATATATAAATAAAACAATGGAAAAGAGGTCTTTTTATGGAAGAAAAAGAAGAAAAAACACTTACTAAAAAAGAATTAAAATTAAAAGCTCAAGAGATGAAACTAGAAGAAAAGCAAAGAAAAGCACAAGAAAAAGCTGAAATAAAGGCTGAAAAAGAAAGAAGAAAAAATTCTTTCGGAAGAAAGTTAAGAAATTTCTTTATGACTATTATATTAGTAATTATTTTACTTTTAGTAGGATTTTATTTTGGAAAAGATTTTTTAACTAAAAAAGAAAAAGAATTAGCTAATGAAAAATTTAGTCAAAACTATAAATCTGCTGTTTTAGCTACTGATTCAAAAGATTATAAAAAAGCAATAGAATTATTAAAATCTATTGATGATAGTTATGATAAATATACAGAGGTAAGTAATAAATTAAAAGAAGTAGAGCAATTATATTTAAATGAGTACTTAGTTGAAAGTGATAAGTATTTAAAAGAACAAAAATATTCAAAAGCACTAGAAGTTTTAGAAAAAATTGATTCTGAATTTAAAAATTCAGAAATCGTTATGGAGAAAGTATCAGAAATTCATATTGCTAAAATAAATGAAAATGTTAAAGAAGCTGAAAAGGATAAAGAAACAATAGAAATTCTAAAATATTTGCTAGCATATGATAATAAAATTTCAGAAGATGTTAATGAGGCTATTTCTGATTTAGTTTTAAAATATAAAAATCAATTTGTACTAGAATCAAGAGAAGCAATGATAAATGATTATACAAAAGTTAAATCTAATATTGAAACTATGAAAAAACTTTTACCAGATGATAAAGATATTAAATCATTAGTAGAAGAATTAAATAAAGTTGAACCAGCAGGTGTTAGTATTTTAACATTAAAATCAGATATTACAGAGGGAAGACTAGTAATTTCATCAGGTGAGAATGCTATTAAAGATTTTAGTGGTAAGGAACATTCTGATTATATTCTTTCGCAAGAACGTAAATTTGGTGATTCAACTAATGAAGTTGAATATAAATTAGATAAAAAATATACTAAGTTAGCTGGGACTATTTGTATTGCTGAGGGACAAGAGGCTATTTCTGAGAATGGACTTTCAAATATTAGAGTTACTATTTATAGTGGAAATAAAGTTATTTATTTTTCTGATAAATTTTCAAATGATTTTTCTAATATTGAATTTTCTGTTGATGTTTCTGATGTTACTGATTTAAGAATTGTGTTTAATGGCTCTAATGATGTTAAATATTTTGTAGCTGAACCTACATTGACTATTAAAAAATAAATTGAAATATAATATATTATAAAACCTTGTTTTTTTAGAAAATGTTTATTGAAAAATGAGGTTTTATTTTTTTAATTTTATAGTAATTTGAGTATTTTGATGATATACTAGTATTAATTTAAAAATGAAAGGAAGATGAAAATATGATTAATGAAAAACAAGAGATTCTTGAAGTTGTTAATTCTTTACCAGATGATATTACATGGGATGATGCTATTTATACTTTATATTTACATTTGAAATTAAAAAAGAGTAAAGATGATATAGAGAATGGTAGAGTAATAACTCTTGAAGAATTAGACAAAGAAAGAAAGGAGTTATATGAAAGTTATTCTATCAAACACAGCAAAGCAAGATATGAATAATATATTTGAATACATTGCAGAAAATTCTATTAAGTATGCGATAGAAACCGATATAAATATTCGTTTAACTATTCATAAATTGACATATTTTCCAAGTCTCGGAAGATATATTCCAGAGGTCTTAGATAAACATTTAAGAGAGCTAGTTTACAAAAGTTATAGAATAGTTTATAGTGTTTCAGAAGATTTGAACATTGTTTACATACATTTTATTGTCCATGTTAAAAGGAATTTTAAGTCATTTTATAAATCTTATATCAAAAATAATTTTTAAATCTAACTTTTTATAAATTTCAAATATTTTATATTATACATTTTTTTTATAATTCTAAAGAACTAAATTATAGAAGAGATGATATAAAAAATTTACTACCATCTCTTTTATGAAAATTATTTATTAAATATTACTTAGTACTGCAAATATTATTTCTTTTAGTTTAGGTTTTTCATATATTTTTCTAGAAAAATATTGATTTAAACATTTTTTATAGACTTTTTGTCTTCTTTTGTTCTTAGAAAATCTTCAATTGACTTTTTTTCATTAGTGCTTATTGAACTTATTGTTACATTTTTAAAATTTTTAGAAATATAATTTTTTATTTTATTTTCTGATTCTGAATTTTATTCGAATATTAGTAAATTATACATATATAAATTTCCTCCTTATATATTAGATATAAAGTTTACAAAATTGGTTGCACAAATGTTGGGAGAAATATAAAATATGGAAAATATTTGTATAAATATTTTGCAACTGAAAATTAATTTTAAATATCTAATTATACGAATATGGTAAAGAGGTGAAAAGATGGAAGAGCTTATAGAAAAAGCAAGAAATGGTGACAGTATAGCATATACTGAAATTGTTAGAATATTTGAAAAAGATTTGTATAGAATTGCTTTTACAAGATTGAAGAATGATGATGACATTTTTGATGCGATCCAAAATACTTTAATGAATGTTTATAAAAATATAAAGAAACTGAAAAATGTGCAATATTTTAAAACATGGATGATTAAAATTTTACTTAATGAATGTAACAAGATTTATCGTAATAATATAAAAAATAATTTAATTGTAGAAAAGGCTTCTGAAATGACTATAGAATATATTGAGAATGGCGATATTGCTACTTTTAAAGAGTTTAATGATTTAATACTTAAGTTAAGTTCAGAAGAACAATTAATTTTCACTTTATATTATAAGGATAATTATTCTTGTGAAGAAATTTCTAAAATTACTAAGATAAATAAAAATACAATAAAAAGCAAACTTGATAGAGGTAGAGAGAAAATAAAAGAGTCTTTAAAGGAGGATTATGAAAATGTTAATTGATGATAAAGTAGTTGATACTATTATTAGAAATTATTTTGAACAATATGATGAATATATTGCTGTACCAAAAGAAATTTCTACGAGAATAAGTAATATTGATTTTAAAGAAATAAAAAGGTTTAATTTTATTAAATTTATTAAAAGAATAATTATTGTAATATTTAGTTTATTAACTGCAACAGGTGGTCTAGTATTTGCTAGAAAATATTTATTTGAAAATAATAGTAAATATGGTTTAGGAAAGGGAATAGACACAGCAATTGACCATGGATATTTTTATGAACCTGATTTAAATTTACAAACTTCTGTGGCAGTTAGCCCAGATATTGTTATAGATAATGCTAATATAACTATTTCATTAAATGACTTTTTAATGGATGACCAAAATATAAGTTCTACATTTAAATTAGAATTAGATGAAAGTTTATTAGAAAAAATTAATTTGAGAGACTTGAAAAGTATTGAAATTAAAGATTTGTTAGTAACAGACGAAAATAATAATATTTTGTATTGTTTAGATGAAGAGAGTTTTTCTAATTTTTGTAACATTAATAACTTAAAATATAATTTTTTAAAATGTAATGATAATTACTACAATTCAGGTGTAAATATTCGATTAAATAAAGAAGAATCAAATTTGATTGATTTAAATTATAATATATATACAGATGGCTTATATAAAGAATATCCTAAAAGTAAAAATATTAGCTATACATTTTCTAAATTGATTTTTTATGAAAATATTAACGATAAAATAGTTGAATTGAATGGAAATTGGAATTTTAAATTTGATGTTCCAGAAATTATGTATAATAGAAGTAATATTAATTATGAAGTTATTAGTTGCCCAGATAATATAAAAGTTACAAAAGCTAGTGCGTCAGATACTGGATTTGAATTTGGATGTGTTATAGATGGAATTTATAATTCTAATAATTTAAAAGAATATGTAGAAGCTACGAAAAAATATCAGAATGGTCAAATACCAAAAGATGAATTTAATAAAATAGTTAAAGACTTTAAAAACAGTATTGTACAACCAATTGAAACTATTTTTGATGAAAAATATTATGCATATATGGGGTATACTATTGAAGATTGTACTCATATAGAAACAGAGGATAATGAATGTTATACAGCAAGTACAAATCCAGGAAGAAAACAAAATTGTAATTTTATATCTGATAGTGAAGTAGATTTTTATGAGACTTTTGATTTGACGAAATATGATGTTACAGATAAAATTTCAGTTATCATTGTTTGGTATAACAATAATTATGAACGAGAAAAGTCTGTAATTCAACTGAAAAAAAGATAATTTTGTATCTTTTGTATCTTTTATGGATTTTATTAATAGAATGTGTAAAAATATTATTATGCTTTGATTAGGGATCAAAAGTTCTTTTAGGACTATTTGATATAAAAAAAGAATAAGTAAACCACAATGCAGTATTAAAACAATAAAAAAGGAGTGACATATATGAGAAAGAAAAATATTGTAATGGTACTATTAATGGCTATTGTAGTCTTGACTGGAAATTTTTCTAGTGTTTTGTCATATGCAAAGGAAGGTTCAGTTGAAATGGTAGCAGATGACTCTTGCGATAATACAGGAATTGTGCTACGTGCTGGTGCAGAAACTTTGCCGATGGGAGAATATCATATTGGGAGTTTTACTTTTACCAATAACAATTTGACTCCACGGAAAACAATGCCAGCTAATGCAAATACATGGAATTTGTACATTAAGTTTTGCAAAGCACCATCAGATTCCGGAATAGGTCAGGTTAAACTTACTGTTCAAATAAGACGTACTGATGGGTCTATTGTAGCAAATGCAACAGTAAAGGATACTTCGGGTGAATATTCTGGCGGTAATTATTATCGAAGATATTCAAGTGTTATTCTGCCAACGATTTCCGTAAAACCAGGTGATGTATATCAGATTTGGGTGGATGCAAGTTCTGTAAATCCATCTCAATCTAATGGAAACTATCGGAGTATTTCGATATTGGATATTCAATCCTATATCGAATAATATTATTTATGTTTACTTATTCTTTTCGCAGATACCTTTTGGTGTCTACGTTTTTTTATTTAATTGTCTTAAAAAGTTAATTCTAAAAGCCTAAATAAAATGTATCTTTTGTTAAATTAAGATGGAGAATCTGTTAGAATATCATTATTGAAGCTTATATAGTTCAATGTGTGTTGGATATAATGATCTATATTTATATGCTGGATAACACAAAATGTGAAGAAGATAGTATTGTGTTAAGGATAGTGTAAAGTAATCTATGAAAAATTAGATTATGAAAATATTATCTAAAATTTAGAAAAAAGTACATTGAAAAGTTAAAAATATACGAAAAAAAGCATAGTAAATAATACTTCAGACTTTAGAATTTTAACGATGTTAGATAAATACTTTGTCAAGTGGTCACTTGCAAAGTAGCAAATGCATTTGACAAAGTATTTACTAACACGTTGTAAATCAATTAAGCCGAAGTAAGGTAAAGTATGAAGTTGCATAAACTCAAGTTTTCTGCTGTTGTAAAATAAGTTGTTGAGATAATTGAATTAGTACTTGCCATTTAGCAGGCATAAGTTCAACATCTTCAAGTTCTTTAACAACATTTAAAGGTTTCCAATAGGTATAAGAATGAGGTCTTAAAAAGTTGTAATAAGCAACAAACAAACACAAATGAGTATTAGAACCATCATCAGAACCATAGCCGTTAGTAACTTTGTAAGAAAATTTAAAAGTACGATTAAGCCTTTCAATAATTTGTTTAAGCCAACGGTATTCTTTAGAAACAGAATCTTCATTAGTTAGACCAATAACTGGAGTAACATCAAAATCCATTTTGTTTAAAGCAAATTGTTGACTAGCAAGAAGATAAGCAGGGAAGCCATCAGCAACGAATTTAAGAGCTTTACCAGGGAAAGTTTTAAATTTATCAAAAGCCATACGCATAGCCAAAATGCAAGGACCGACATCATGAGAGGCAGAAGAACGATAGCCTAATATAGATTTTTTAATAGCATCCATAATAAACCAAACATAACGTTTAGAGCCTTTAACTTTAGTGTAAGTTTCATCAGCAGCAAGGTAATTAGTAGGTTTGTAATCAAAAGAATCAACAAAATGTTTAACACAGTAAGCAGCAGTAGTAGCATAATTGGAAATTTGAGAATGAGAAATTTTAACACCATGAACCTCACGCATAACACGAGAAGTAGCACGAGTAGAAAGCCCACAATTAACAAGATAAGTTAAACATAGCCCCATAATATGAGGAGAAAACTTACGAAAAGCAAGGCTAGAAGCATTACAAGGTAAAGAATGTAAATCAACTTTAAAAAAGTCAATTTTAAATTCACGATAAATATAGTGAAGTTTAAATTTTTCAGGATTACGTTGATATTCTTCAAAATCTTCTTTAGATAAAGAATTAAGGTTATTTAAATAAAAAGGACATTTAGGATTACGACAACGATGAATAATAAAATGTTTACGCTCCTTTTTAGTAGAAAGAGGTTTACCACAGTGAGGACAACAAAAATCAAAATGTAAAGAAGCATAATTATTTTTGTTAAAATGAGTATTGCAAACTTTACAAAGAAATTGACCACGCCCACCAGTATTATCATAAATATAATCAGAAGGAGCATCACAACAAGGGCATGTGATAGTAGTAGGAACTGAATTTTTACCACGATGCTTAACTGTTTTAAGAAATTTATTATTAGAAATAAAATATTCATCTAAAAGAATTTTAAAATTTTTCTTTTTAACAGGAGTATTTAAGATAGGAAGTTTATCAATTTTCAACTTGTTGTATTTAGGGCTATAGTAGTCATAATGTTCTTTAGATTTAAGAGGTATATTTTTAGCTATAAAATATAATAAATATTTAATTTGTTTATTAAGCACTTGAATATGTGCTAGTAAAAGAGATATAATAGATTCCATAATGACCAACCTTTCTTGATTTTGGTTTGAGCGAATCAATTATATCAGAAAAAAAGGGGGGTCATTACTTTTTTTACAAAAAAGTTGTGAAACCTTAGAAATAAAGGTAGTTTAACTTAATAAAAAAGTAATTTAGTTTACACTACTGTGTTAAGAATAGGAGGAAAATATGACTACTAAAAACTTTAAACAACGGTTTCTTTCATTATTACTGGTTGTATAGTTCAGGCTATAAAGCGGTGCTATTATTTTGAATGAAATAGAAACAGCCAAAGACTAAAAAATCTTTGACTGGATTACATTTAGTTCAGTATAAAAATACTGGATTACAATGTAATAATAGTATATGCAAAAAATGAAATTTTATAATATAGAAATAAAAAACGATAGCTTTTAGACTATCGGATTACAATATTTTATTAATTTCATTATACCATATTTAAAGAAAATGTCAAATTTTTTAAAAAAACTCATACTTTTGTTTTTAAACTATAACAGGTCTAATTTTATTTTGCTCACTTACAATATTAATACCTAAATCGCACCAATAAATATAATTATTAGTAATTGCAAAGTTTGGTATTTGCTTTTGAAATTTTATTGTAGCTTTATCTTTAGTCCATGTAGCGAATTCAATTCCAGTATTCTCATCAATGTTAGATAGTATTGCTTCCGCTTCATTAAGTTGTTTTTTTATTTCTTCATTCATTAGTCGACCTTCCTTTGAAATGATTTTAATATACTGTTTGTTATTATAGCACGATTTAATAGAAATTGTTGATTTTTAGTAAAATTTTATAAAATCAAATTATGTGAGGTGTTATTATGAATTTAAAGAAGATAATTATTGGTGCTTTACTAATACTAATAGCAGGATTAACTATATTTGTGATTTTTAAAACAGCTAAAATGAATGATATTAAAAGTAAATCAAAAGATGATTTTAATAGTAAAATAGATATAGCTTATTTAAAGAATATTGACTATTGTTTTATCAGGACAGGAGAAAATAACTAATTAAATAAAATGAAAACTGGCATTCAAAGTGAGTGTCAGTTTTTTTTTTGGCAAGAATTAAGTTAGTTAATTACATTGATTGTTCTAAAATTTAAGTATTTTTTAATGTAATAGATATATAATTTTACAAAATATGATATAATTCTTAAAGTAAATTAAGGAGAGAATATGAAAGCTTTAATCGTAGAAGATGACAAAATCTTGTCAGATACAATAAAACAATGTATAGAAAAAAATTACAATGTTGAGCAAGCATATGATGGCTATGAAGGATATATGTTTGCAAAAGGTAATATATATGACATTATTATCCTAGATTTAATGATGCCAGAAATGAATGGATATGAAGTTTTAAATAAGTTGCGTACACAAGGAATATTAACACCAGTTTTAATTTTAACAGCAAAAGATTCTTTAAATGATAAAGTAAAAGGGTTGAATCTAGGAGCTGATGATTATTTAGTAAAACCTTTTGAAAGAGAAGAATTGCTTGCAAGATTAGAGGCTTTAATTCGTAGAAATAATGGATTTTTTGTGAAAGATATATTGGAATTTAAAGATCTTAAATTAAATTTAAAAAATAGAAAGGTATATATAAAAGAAGATGAAATTGTGCTTCAAGGAAAACAATTTGATTTGCTAGAATATCTTATAAATTCTAAAGGTACAATTATTACTAAGGAACAAATATTTGATAAAATTTGGGGATTTGATTCAGATACATCAACAAATGTTATTGAAGTATATGCTAGTGGACTGAGAAAAGAATTAAAGAAATATGGATATGATAAATACATAAAAACTTTAAGAGGTGTTGGGTATGTTTTATCAGATTAAAGGAGTATTTTAAGATGAAAGAACAGAAAGTTATAAAACATGAAATGTTAAAAAATATGATGGTTAACTTAATATTATTTACATTAATTTTTAGTACATTTAGTGCTTTGATTCTAGTTCAGGTTAGTAGTTATTTATATAGTTCAGTTGATAATGAAATATCTCAGGTAAAGCAACAATTGCAAGATATACCTACAATAACAATAATTTCTGATAATAATTTAACACCTGATTCAGCAGAAGAAATATTTGTAAAAGAAATTCAAAATTATGTTGATAAAATATCTAATCTTAGAGTTATAACAGTTTTAAGAGATGATGAAGGAGATGTACTTACTACATCAGTAAATAGAAATTTTTTCGAAAAATGTTTAGAGAAAATAAATTTTAATAAAAATGATATAAATAGAATTTATGAAATGTGTATTAATTCTAAATATTATTATAGAGGAACTACATGTAAAATATCAACATCAGATGATGAGTATTATATTGAATTGCTTATTAATATAAATTCTGAGAAGGAAATGATGGAGAAATTTACAAGTACATTAACAATAGCAACATGTATTGTAATTGTTCTTTCAATTTTTATTAGTTTTTATTTTGCAAAGAAATCTTTAGACCCTATTGTTAGGGCGTATAAAAAACAAGCAGAGTTTGTTCAAAATGCTTCACATGAACTTAGAACTCCTCTTACAATAATTCAGGCAAAACAAGAAATGTTACTTCAATCACCAGAAAGTAAAATAATTGATAAATCAGAGGATATTGCACTTTCTTTAAGTGAGACAAGAAGATTATCAAAAATGGTTAGAGAGTTAATGGATTTAGCTAGAGCTGATGCTAATAATAATGTGATAAGCAAGGTAAAAACTGATTTGAATGAACTTGTAAAAAGTGTTGCAATTCCATATCAAGAAATGGCAGAAATACAAAATAAAAATATGACTGTAAATGCTAATTGTAAAGATTTAGTGAATATTGATTCTAATAAAATAAAACAATTATTGATTATTTTATTAGATAATGCTTTGAAATATACAGAGGAAAATGATAGTATAGAAATAGATGTACATAGTGTAGACGATAAAGTGTTTATTAATGTAAAAGATACTGGCATTGGTATTAGTGATGATGGACTAAAACATGTTTTTGAAAGATTTTATAGAGAAGATAAAGCACGTTCAAGAGAAAAGGGTGGAACAGGTTTAGGGTTATCTATTGCTCATTCTATTGTAAAAAGTCATGGTGGTTCTATTAAAATTGTACATAATAAACCAAAAGGTATAATTGTTATTGTTAAATTGTAGAAATATTAGGAGTTTTATATTGAAATAAATAATTTATAAAAGAAAAGAGAGCATAAATTTCATGCTCTCTTCTTAGTTAAGTTGTAATTAACAGAAAGTTACTATGATAATCTGCTTCTCATTATTTTGTTGCTGCCACAGTCAAGATACCAAGCACCGAAATCATTGAAATTACCAAGAAAACGAGCCGAACCTACAGGTCCTTTCATTGGCGATTGTTCATTATAAAATGATTGTTCTGTGGGTCTAGTGTTATTATATCTTTTATCGAGTTCAGCAAGTTCACATTGAACTCCAAATTCTGTAAGTCTGTCCATACTAAAATCCTCCTAATTACTCTTATAAAACTAATTACAACTTTAACTTATTAAAGTATATCATGTATTAATAATTTGTGTCAAAATTTACTTAATCATTTTTGTTGTTTTATTGACTTTTTCTGGATATACAAATATAATGTTAATGATTTTAAAATTGCTTTATAGGAGAGAAAATGTCAAATCAAATTATTAATCAGAATGATTCAAATGATGAAGATAACAAGCTAATAGAAACTATACCAAAAGATGAAAAGATGTCTTTAGGAATTAAAATCACAATTATTTTATCTAGTATATTTCTTTTTTTATGTGTGCTTGTTGTAGTGGTATTTTCAATTATAAATTATAAAGATACAAAAATAAAAAAATTTGTATATATTGAAGATATTGATGTATCTGGTTTATCTATTGAGGAAGCTAAAAATAAAGTTCAAAGCGAAATTTTAGATAAATTAGATAGTGTAATTTATTTTCAATATGGAGAAAATCTATATTCACTTGCGCTTGAACAAATAGATGTTAAATATAAGTTAGAAGAAGCAGTTCAAGATGCATATTCTGTTGGAAGAAAAGGCTCAATATTTTATAGAGATTTAACTGTTTTAAAATTGCCCAAAAATCCAGAAAATATAAAAATTGATGTTGAGTATGATGAAATTGCTTTAGATGCTTGTATTGTTGATATATCTGCAAAACTACCAGAACAAGTTGAACAACCAGGATATTATATTGAAGATGGAAAATTAATAATAACTTCTGGAAAAATTGGAAAAGCCGCATCTTCTGATGAAACAAAGGAAATTGTTTCAAATGCTTTAAATAATAAAAATTTTAAAGATGTATATTATGATATTCCAACATATGATAAATATCCAGATGAAATAGATGTTGATAAAATTTATAATGAAGTTCATAGAGAGAAAAAGGATGCTTATTTTACAGTAGAGCCTAGAATGGTTTATGCAGATGAAACTGGTGTTGATTTTCAAGAAAGTTTAGATGAAATAAAGTCTAGAATTTCGTCTGAAAGAAAATCTGAATATGAGGTTGCTCTTAAGTTTACACCAGCAGATGTAACTATTAATGATTTAGGTCAAGATGCATTTCCAGATAGACTTTCTACTTCTTCAACTAGATATGTAAATAATAGCAATAGAACTACTAACTTAATATTAGCTTCAAATAAAATAAATGGAACAGTTTTAATGCCAGGTGAAACTTTTTCTTATAATACAATAGTTGGTGAAAGGACTATTGCTGCTGGATATAAGTCGGCAGCTGTTTATGAAAATGGTAGAGTTGTAGATGGATTAGGTGGAGGAATTTGCCAAGTTACTACTACTTTGTATAATGCTGTTTTACTTTCAAATTTAGAAGTAGTTGAAAGAACAAATCATATGTTTCTTACAACTTATGCCGATGGAGGTCTAGACGCTACTGTTGCATATGGTTCATTGGATTTTAAATTTAAAAATAATAGAACATACCCAATTAAAGTAGTATCAAGTGTTAGAAATGGTTATTGTACAGTAGAAATTTATGGACTTAGAATGGCAGATGATTTTGATGTTGAGATATTTTCTAATAAGACTGGACCACTAACGTATCAAGCATATAAAAGATTGTATAAAAATGGAGCTGTTGTGAGTACAGAATTACTTTCAATAGATACTTATAGTACTCATAATTAAGGAGGAATAATGAGAATTAGAAGACGTGCTTGGGCTAAAAAAGAGCTTGAAGAATCAGAATTTTATATTGACAACCCGCAAACAAATAAAGGAAAATGGAAAAAAGTTTTTAAAGATAATAATAACCCCATACATTTAGAGATTGGTTGTGGAAAAGGAAGTTTTATAGCTAGACTTGCAACTAGGCATCCAGAAATTAATTATATTGCAGCAGATATGATAGAAGCAATGCTTGGACTTTCCAAAAGAAATATTGAAGCTGAGTATAGAAAAAATGAATTACAAATAGATAATTTACTTCTTATTAGAATGAATGCTGAAAGAATTTTAGATGTTTTTGAGCCATCAGATGTTATTGATAGAATATATATTAATTTTTGTAATCCATGGCCTAGAGGAAAGCATAAGAAAAGAAGACTTACACATACAAGACAATTAGAAGGTTATAAAACCTTTTTAAATCCTAATTGTGGTGAGATTTATTTTAAAACAGATGATGATGAATTATTTGAAGAAAGTTTAGAGTATTTTGAAACTACTGGGTTTGAAATTGTTAAAAAAACATTGGACTTGCATAATAACTTGATTTTTGAGGATATTAGAACAGAACATGAAAATATGTTTTCAGAACAAGGAATAAAAATTAAGGCATTAATTGCAAAATTAAAGTAGTTTTTAATTTTATTTTAATATTATACATATAAAATTCGTGTAATATTAAAAATTTGTATAAATTATAATATACGATTGTGACAATTTTTTAAGGAGGAAAAAACATTGATAGAAGTACAAAATATTACTAAAAAGTACAATAATTTTATTGCAGTAGATGATATTAGCTTTAAAATTGAAGAAGGCGAAGTTGTTGGTTTCCTAGGACCAAATGGTGCTGGAAAATCTACTACAATGAGTATGATTACAGGATTTATTGAGCCAACTTCTGGTAAGATTATTGTAAATGGTTATGATATTAACCAAAAATCAAAACAGGCTAAAAAACAAATTGGATATATGCCTGAAAATGTTCCACTTTATTTGGAATTAACAGTAAAAGAATTTGTTTCATATATGGCAGACTTAAAACTTGTTAAAAGAGCTGATAAAAAAACTGAAATTGAGAGAGTAATAAAACTTACTGGATTAGAAGATGTAAAGGGAAAATTAATAAGAAGTTTGTCAAGAGGATATAAGCAAAGAGTTAGTTTAGCTGGTGCATTAGTTGGAAATCCTCCAATTTTAATACTTGATGAGCCTACTGTTGGATTAGACCCAAAACAAGTTATTGAAATTAGAAATTTAATAAAGTCATTAGGAAAAGAACATACAATATTGATTAGTTCTCATATTTTATCTGAAATTAGTCAAATGTGTAATAAAATAATGATTATAAATAAAGGTAAAATATTAAGAATTGATTCTACATCTGAAATAGAAAAACAAGCATCAGATTCTTCTGAAATTGTTGTTACTGTTGAAGATAGTGATAATAAATTTAAAAATATTAAAAAGAGTATTTCAAATATTTCTTCTATTGAATTAGTACAAGATAAGAAAAATGAAAAGATATATAATGTAAAATACACTGGTGAAGATATAAGAAAACCTTTGTTCAAGGAATGTGCTAAACAAGATATTACAATAGTTGAAATGAAGAAAAAAGAAAATTCATTAGAGGATGCTTTCTTGAAAATTACAGAAGAAGGAGGAAAAAAATAATGTTTGCAGTTATAAAAAAAGAATTAAAGAGCTATTTTTGTACACCAATAGGATATATTTTTATTGCATTATTTTTAGCTGTTGTTAGTTTTGTGTTTTATACATATACTTTTTCATCAGGTTATTTAAATTTTGAGTATATTATTTGGGATAGTACAGTAGTACTTGCATTTATTATTCCAGTGCTTACAATGAGAATGTTTGCAGAGGAAAAGAAGTCTGGAACTGACCAATTATTAATGACTTCTCCTAAAAGTATGGTTAGTATTGTTTTAGGAAAATTTTTAGCTGCAACTTTGGTTGTAGTTATAGCTACATTGCTTATGTTTATTTACTATGGTGTATTAAGATATTTTGGAGATGTTAGTTTAACTGAGCCAATTGTTGCAATGTTAGGACTTGTGTTACTTGCAATGGCTTATATATCTTTTGGTATGTTTGCTTCTTCAATAACTGAAAATCAGGTTATTGCAGCAGTTATAACAATAGGATTTTTCTTAATAATTTCTTTTTTACAAAATTATCAAGGTGCTATGGAAATGTTTTCATTAGTTTCTATGTATAAGAAATTTCCACAAGGTATCATTGCTTTAAAAGAAGTTGTTGGATATGCTTCATTTATAGTATTATTTAATCTTCTTACTATGATTGTTTTACAACGTAGAAAGAGTATTAAGTAATTTGAAAGATAATTTTTAAGAAAGGATAAAAAAATGGGTAAAAATAAATTTTTTCAAAAAATAAAGGATTATTGCATTAAAGATACAACTAGAACAATATTATTAGTAGCAATATTAATTGCTGTATATGTTGTTTTGAATTTGTGGATGCAAACAATTAATTTAGCACAAATAGATTTAACAAAAGATAAGTTACATACATTAACTGACCAATCTAAAAATATTGCTAAATCAATTGATAAAAATATGACTTTTTATGTGTGGCAATATGATGAAAATTCTTCAGTAATTGATTTATTAAAACAATATAATAGTGAAAACTCAAAAATTACATATAAAATTGTTACAAATGATGATGTAGAAAACAAAGAAAAATATAATTTTGAAAATAATTATCCTGCTATTATAGGTGAAGCAGAAGATGGAAGATATGCATATATAAATGATTCTGATTTATATACATATGATGCAAGCTATAATGTTGTTGATTTATCTGAACAAAAATTAACAAATGCTATAAATAATTTATCTGCTTCTGAAAATACAAAAGTATATTTCTTAGAAGGAAAAACAAATTATACAGTAGATGAAGGAATATATTATTTAGGTTCATACTTAAAAAATGAATATTATGAGGTTAATAGTATTAATTTAATATCAGACCCTACAATTCCAGAGGATTGTGATGTTTTAGCAATTATGGGACTAGCATCAGACTTATCTGAGACTGAAGCAAATAATATTTGTTCATATATTGAAAAAGGTGGAGACTTAATTATTACTAATGATATTGATTATAATAATGTAAATAGAAATTTTCCTAATTTTCAAAAAGTATTAGATGAATATGCAATTTCAATGCCTAATAAGGTTGTTCAAGAAGCTTCAAGTAATACAGTTTCTGGTTATAGTAATGTAGTTATTCAATCAGAAATTGCTTCTGACCACGAAATAACAAGATTGATGTATAATTATGATAAAAATTTGAGTTCAGGGTATGCTTTTAAACCAATATTATTGGCTTCTGGTATTATTGAATTAGATACAGAAAAGATGTCTCAAAATAATATTACAGCTACTCCTATTATGATGACTTCAACTTCTGCTACTTTGGCTAATATTTCTACAAAGACTACTGAAGAGAATTCTGATGGTTCTTATTATGTTTTGGGTGCTGCAATTCAAAAAACAGTTGAGTCAGGTGATGAGTCTAGATTAGTTGTTTTTGCTACTACTTCTTCTTTCTCTGATAATTCTTTGGATAATCAAAATCCAATGTTTGCATATAATTCAAATATTATTATGAATTCATTTGCATTTGCTTCTAATAGAGGAGAATTGTATTCTATTAGAAAAACTTCAACTTATACTCAGTATGCTCCAACTGAGAAACAAGATATGGTTGTTAAGGTTGTTATTTATGCTGTGCCTGTTTGTGTTGCAGTTGTTGGAGCTTTTGTGTGGATTTATCGCCGTAGACTTAAATAGTCCGTTGAAAGTAAAGGGAGAAGAAAATGAAGTTAAAAAAATCAACAATAGCTCTAATAGTGATTCTAATATTGTATACTATTTTATCTTTTTATAAGTTGGGAGATAATAAGAATCCTCAAACTTTTGTTAATTTAAAAGATAAGGAACAACTTACATATAGAATTGATTCTGATGATATAGTTATTAGCAATTTAATTATATATACTGGAAATGATTTGTCATATGTTACTGTTTTTCTGGCTGATGAGTATTTGAATTATGATACATATGTGTATGACAAGTCTTTTGAAGCTACTTCTGTTTTTAAGTGGAATAAAGTAGATATAAATGAAAATGCTAAAAGTTATAATTATATTGTTTTGCAATCATATTTTGATACTACTGTTTTGGGCGAATTTAAGGTTTTTGACCAAAATGGTAATGAAGTAACTTTAACTCCTATGGGAGAAAGAGAAAAGATTTTACTAGATGAACAAGGAACTGTGCCTACTGAGTATTCATATATGAATAGTTCATATTTTGATGAAGTTTATTTTCCAAGAACTGCCTATGAACAATTGCATAATCTTCCAATATATGAATATACTCATCCACCATTAGGAAAATTAATAATGTCTATTCCAATGAGCTTTTTGGGGGTAACTCCTTTTGCATATAGATTAATGGGCAATATTGCTGGTATTTTCATGATACTTGTTATGTATGCAATAGCAAAAGAATTGTTTAAAGATGCAAAATATGGATTGTTTGCAGCTAGCATTATGGCTTTAGATGGAATGCATTTTGTATTAACAAGAATTGGAACAGTTGATAGCTTTTTATTACTATTTTGTTTAACATCATTTTTATTTTTTATAAAGTATTTAAAAGTGAAAAAAGAAGCTACATTTAAAGAGAAAATTATACCATTAATATTGTCTGGTACTTTTTGGGGAATGGCAATATCAGTAAAATGGACTGCTGCATTTGTAGGTCTTGGAATGGGAATAATTTATTTTGTAGATTTAATATGGAATAAGAAGTTTAATTTTAAATTAATATTATGGTCAGTTCTTGCTTTTGTGATAATTCCTGTTGTTATTTATATAGTTTCATACATTCCAATAATGAGAAATCCTAATTCAGGAATTACAAGTGTAAAAACTTTTTTTGACTATCAAAAGAAGATGTATGACTATCATTCAAAACTTGAGGCAGAACATCCATATACAAGTAATTGGTATACATGGCCAATTATGAAAAGACCTGTATGGTTTTATGCTGCATATCATGAAAATGGAGATTATGGAACAATAGCTTGTATGGGAAATCCTGCTATATGGTGGTTTGCAATAGGAACATCAATTTTTACTCTATTATATTCTTTAATAAAAAGAGATAAAGTTGCTTTAATGTTAGTAACAATGATTTGTTCTACATGGCTTACTTATGCATTTATTGGAAGAATAATGTTCCTTTATCATTATTTTATAACACTTCCATTTGTAATGTTAACTATTGTATTTATGATACAAAAATTAGTACAGTGGAAAGAGAAGTTTAAATATGCTATGCCTGTTTTAACTGCTATATTTTTAATAGTATTCATATATTTCTATCCAGTTTATTCAGGTAAGCCAACTACTATGGAATATGTACAAAAAACTAAATTATTAGAAACATGGTATTATTAGAAAATTATAAACAGAAAAGTAATAATATGCTTTTCTGTTTTTTGTATTAATAACTTGAAAAATTGCTAATTTAGTAATAAAATATAACAAAATGAGGGTGAAATAAATGAAAAAGATTATACTGGTTATTATATATGTACTTATATTAGGTATTATAGTTTTTATTGGAAGAGATAGAATTTTTCTAAATAAAAAAGAAGATAAAAATGGAATTCAAGAAAATTTAGATAGTCTAAGTGTAAAAAATGAAGTACAAAATGTCGAAAAGAAAATAGATGATTGGAGATTAATTTTAGTAAATTATGAATATTCTATACCAGAAGATTATGAATTTGAATTAGCAAGTATAGATAAAACTAGAAAAGTTGACAAAAGAATAATAAATGATTTAAATAATATGATAGCTAGTATGAGAAAAGATGGAATAAATAGTATGTGGATTCAGTCAGCATATAGAGATGAAAGTTTGCAAACTACTTTATTTAATGATAAGGTAGCACAATATATGAAACAAGGAAATACTAAAGAGAAAGCAGAAGAGTTAACAATGCAAACAATAAATAAACCAGGAACAAGCGAACATAATTTAGGATTATCTATTGATTTTAATTATGTGAATCTTCAATTTGAAACAACTAGTGCTTTTAAGTGGTTAGAGAAAAATGCAAAAGAATATGGATTTATTTTAAGATATAGAGAAGATAAAGAAGATATAACAAAAGTAGATTATGAACCATGGCATTGGAGATATGTTGGCAAAGAAAATGCTGAAAAAATAAATGAACTTGATATGTGTTTAGAAGAATATATTGAATATTTAAAAAATAACTAAAACTGTATAAAATAGACAGTTTTAGTTTTTTTAAAAGAAAAATATTATTGTTATAATATGCACTAATGCAAGAGGAGGCTCTAAAATAATAAAAAGTGGAAATTAAAAATTAGTATTGTAGATTAAAATAAAATATCAAATATAAATTTTATTTTAATAACTTGTAATAAAAATAGCTTTTGCAATATAAGGTGAAACCTCATTAATATCATACCAACCTGACGACTTACTATCTTTTTTACCACCATTAGGATTAGAAACATATACTTTATTATTATTGTCAGTTGCAAGTAGAGCCATATAATGTGAGCTGGTTGTCCAACGGTTATTAGATGGTTTATTCCAAACGCAAACAATTATTGGTCTATTAGACTTCAAATGTTCAATAATATTATTATTAGATAAATGTATACTATCATAATAGAAATCAGAATTATCAATATTATAATAAGATAGTTCTTCAGAAAAATTTTCATAATTCATAACTGGATAATATTTTTTTCTTAAATCTTCTGGTGAGTAGTCTTTATTATATCCACTTAATATAATAGACATTACAGTTATTCCGACATCCGTTTTCTTCCATAGTTCCGACCCCAATATTCTTTTTTGCTCCAAGAACTATTAGAGTTTTGCTTATATTCTTTGTATATTTTTTTGTTTTTTTCTTCGGTTGTAAAAATAGTAAAGTATCCATCTTTGTTTTTAACCGCTTCTTGTCCAATTCCATTATAGTTTTCATTATATCCTTGAGCAATTATATTAGGATTTTCTCTAATATTTGAAATAACTTTTGGAATATCAGGTTTTATAAAGAAATGTTTTATTAGTAAATAAGAAATAAGTACCAATATAAGTATTTTTATTAATTTTTTCATTTAATAGACCTCCTTTTGATATGATTAGATTATAATCAAAAAGAAAATTTAATAATTTAAAAACTAATTAATAAATTCTTAAGATTTTCTTACTTTTAAAAACAAATATTAAATGATGTATGGAATGTGGTATAATAACTTTGAAAGAAGGGAACTACTTTGAATGTTTTGATTTTAGATGATGAAAAAGAAATTGCTGATTTAGTGGAACTATATTTAAAAAATGAAAATTATAATATATACAAATTTTATACATCAGAAGATGCAATAAATTGCATAGATACGCAGAAAATTGATTTAGCAATATTAGATGTTATGGTTAATGGAAAGAATGGATTTGAAATTTGTAAGTATATAAGAGACAAAAATTTAAAATTTCCAGTTATAATGCTTACGGCAAAAGTAGAAGATAAAGATAAGATAACGGGATTGTTAATTGGTGCAGACGATTATATTACAAAACCATTTAATCCAATGGAATTGATGGCAAGAGTAAAATCAGCTCTTAGAAGATACACAACATATAATGATAATAATCAAGATAAAAGTATTTATATAGATGGATTAGAGATAAATGAAGATACACATAAGTGCTTATTATATGACAAAGAAATAGAACTTACACCATTAGAGTTTGATATATTATTATACTTAGCTCATAAAAGAGGAAATGTTGTAAGTTCAGAGGAGCTATTTGAAAAAGTGTGGAAAGAGAAGTATTTAGAAAATAATAATACTGTAATGGTTCATATTAGGAGAATAAGAGAAAAATTAAAAGAGGATACACGAAATCCAAAGTTTATAAAAACAGTATGGGGAGTTGGATATAAGATTGAAAAATAAAGAGTTTATAAAATTAAGAAATAGTATAGCAATTAAGTCTGTTATAAGAATAGTTTTATATAGTTTAGTTTCTATAATATTATTAGGAATATTTGTTGATGTTATTTTTAATGATAGCTTGGCAAATTTATTAGCACGTTTTGATAGAGATATTTATTATTGGTGTGTTGCAAATAAAAGATTATTAATGTCAATTGCATTTTTAATAATATTTATAATAGTATCTTTTTTAGTTATTAGAAATACAAGTAATAATGTAGTAAAAATAATATCAGCAATGGACAAAATATTGAAAGATCCTGAAAGAGAAATTAAGTTATCAGATGATTTAGTTATTTTGGAAAATAGATTAAATAATATAAGAGTTGATTTAGTTACAAGTCAAAATAACGCCAAAGAACAAACACAAAAGAAAAATGATTTGATAATGTATATGGCACATGATTTAAAAACACCACTTACTTCAATTATAGGTTATTTAACTTTGCTTTCAGAAGAAAAGAATATATCTAAAGGTTTGCAAGAAAAATACATAGATATTGCTTTAAAAAAATCATTAAGAGTTGAAGAACTTATAAATCAGTTTTTTGATATTACTAGATATAATTTACAAGATATGCCTATTACAAAGCAAAATATAAATCTAACAATGTTAATAGAACAGTTAGTAGAGGAATCTTATCCAATGTTGCAGGAGAAGAATTTAACATGTAAGTTTAATAATTCTGAAAATATTATGTGTTTTGGTGATGGAGATAAGCTTGCAAGGGCTTTTGGAAATTTATTAAAGAATGCTATAAGTTATAGTTATGAAAATACTTGTATAGATATAGAAATTGCCATAGAAAATGAAAAAAGAAAAATTGTTTTTAAAAATAAAGGTGATAAAATTCCAGAATATAAGCTAGAAAAAATTTTTGATAAGTTTTATAGAGGAGACGAAGCAAGAACTACAAGCAATGGCGGTGCAGGATTAGGACTTGCAATTACTAAGCAAATTATTGAGTTACATGGAGGAAAGATAAGTGTTAAAAATAATGATGAATATATAGAGTTTTATATTGAACTATAAAATCTTACAAAAATATAAGAATTTTGTAAGGTATATCACTATAAATAATATAAAATAAGAAGTATAATATATGTAGCTAAATAGATTTTAATATTTAGGTAACAATTAGCTAATTATTGAAATAAAATGCATAATGAATAATCAATGTTGTTAAGTGAAAGGAGAATATTATGAGCATTTTAGGAAATATAGTATGGCTTATATTTGGTGGCTTTTTTAGTGGACTTTCTTGGTGCATATCAGGAATTATTTGGTGTATTACAATAGTAGGAATTCCATATGGGTTCCAATGTTTTAAATTTGCAACATTATCATTTGCGCCATTTGGTAAAGAAGTGCAATATGGCGGAGGAGTACCTTCATTAATTGCAAATGTAATATGGATAATTTTCTTTGGTATTCCAATGGCATTAGAGAATTTCTTATTTGGATGTATCTGGTGCATAACAATAGTTGGTATTCCATTTGGACTTCCGTTTTTCAAAATTGCTAAGTTATCTTTAGCACCATTTGGAAGTAGAGTATTATAAGTTTTTTTAAAATTCAACATTGATTATAAGTTATGTATTTTACAAGGGAGCAGTATTTGCTCCTTTTTCTAATATATTAAAACACAATGTACACAAATTTATTTCATAAATTTGGCACACGAACAAATTAACGGAAAGCCAAAGAGAAAAGTAAAAATTATGCTAATTTAATGGCTTTCCGATTTGTTCTTTTATTGTAGACAATAAAATTAAAAATTATAAAAAAACTATTGACTTTGAGCTAACTCCAAGTGATATATATATAATATGAAAAAGTAGTAAAGATTTATTTTGAATTGGAGAAAAGATATGACAATAGCAGAAGTAAGTAAAAAATATAATTTAACGCCAGATACATTAAGATATTATGAGAGAATAGGTTTAATTTCAGATGTTCCTAGAAATGAAAGCGGAATACGTAATTATGATGAAAAGACATGCAAACGAATTGAATTTATTAAATGTATGAGAAATGCAGGTGTTGAAATTGAAATATTGATAGAGTATATGACTTTGTTTGAAAAAGGAAAAAGTACAGTTGAAGCTAGAAAGAAGCTATTGGAAGAACAGAGAATAAAATTATTAGAAAAACAAAGAAATATTAATGAAACATTAGATAGGTTAAATTATAAAATAAATCTTTATGAGGAAATTGTTTCTGGAAAAAGAAAAGATTTTACAGAGGAAAATTAAAAAGGAGGATAAAAATGTTATACAAGGATTTTCAAGGTTTAAAATTATCAAGTTTAGGATTGGGTACAATGAGATTACCGGTTAAAGGAACTAATGGAGATACGCCAATTGATGAAGAAGAAACAGCTAAAATGGTAGAATATGCAATAAATAATGGAATAAATTATTTTGATACTGCATGGGGATATCATAATGGTGAATCTGAACTTGTTATTGGTAAAGTTTTGCAAAAATATGATAGAAATAGTTTTTATTTGGCAACAAAGTTTCCTGGATATGATTTATCTAATATGGATAAGATTGAAGAGATTTTTGAAAAACAATTAGAAAAAACAGGAATGGAGTACTTTGATTTTTATTTAATTCATAATGTTTATGAGAAAAATGTTGACCCATATTTAGATCCTAAATATGGAATAATGGATTATTTATTAAAACAAAAAGAAAATGGTAGAATTAAGCATTTAGGTTTTTCTGTGCATGGAAGTTTTGATGTTATGAAAAAGTTTTTGGATGCTTATGGAAAATACATGGAGTTTTGTCAAATTCAATTAAATTATTTAGATTATGAATTTCAAGATGCAAAACTTAAAGTTAATCTATTAAATGAACTTAATATTCCAATTTGGGTTATGGAACCATTAAGAGGTGGAAAGCTTGCTAATCTTTCAGAAGAGAATGAGAAAATATTAAAAGATATTAGACCAAATGAGACAGTACCAGCTTGGGCTTTTAGATTTTTACAGTCAGTTCCAGGTGTTACAATGGTTCTTTCAGGTATGTCATCAATGGAACAATTAAGACAAAATATTGAAACTTTTAAAGAAGATAAACCATTAAATGAGGAGGAAATGAAAGCAATATTAGATATGGCAAGAAAAATGGTAAATGAAAAGACTCTTCCTTGTACAGCTTGCCGTTATTGTACAGCTCATTGTCCAAAGGGAATTGATATTCCAAGAATATTATCTTTATATAATGAACATGTGTTTACAGGTGGAGGTTTTATAGCACCTATGGCTATTAGTGCTATTCCAGATGATAAAAAGCCAAGTGCTTGTATTGGATGCAGAAGTTGTGAGGCGGTTTGCCCACAACAATTAAAAATATCAGAAGCAATGTCTAATTTTGTAGATTTATTAAAATAATTTTAAAAGGAGATTAATATTATGGAAAAAATAGAAAATATGAAAAAAACTAATTGTTTGGCTAAAGCATTGTCAAACAAAAAGGTTAAATATATTGTTGGAACAGTATTATTAAGTGCTATGGGAGTTGCACTACCAAGAGGATTTCACCTTTTAGCTGGTAGTTCAGCAGGTGCTACTTTCTTACCAATGCATATTTGTGTGTTAATTGCTGCTTTAACTTTTGGAATTATTAGTAGTACTATTGTTGCAGGAAGTTCTGTTGTATTTAGTTTTCTTTTAACAGGAATGCCAAGTTTAGCTAGACTTCCATATATGCTAATTGAGCTTGTTATTTATGCAATATTATTAAGTGTTTTAAATAAAAAATTTAATTCATATATATCATTAATTGTTACTATTGTGTTGGGAAGAATTTTATATGCAGGTGTATTATTTGCAGCTATTAATATATTAGGGTTTTCTACTTATGGAATTTCAGTTATGCAAAGCATAAGGCTTGGAATGCCTGGAATAATTCTTCAATTATTATTTGTTCCAGTTATTGCTAAACTAGCTAAAAAAGGATTGAATTTGAAAAATGACTAATTTAGAAATTGTAAAAGAGAAGTTATATGAAAATAATGCAAGTTTAGTTGTTTTATATTCAAATGGAGAGTGCAAAGAATACTATCAAAACAGAATTAATGATATAAAAGAAATACTAAAAGAAAATAATAATGCTTTAAGTGGTGCTATTATAGCAGATAAAGTTATAGGAAAAGTTGCAGGTTCTATTTTGACTGTAGCTGGAGTTAAAGAAATTTATGCAGATGTAATGAGTAAATATGCTATTCCTGTATTAGAAGCCAATAATATAAAATATGAGTATAAAAATTTAACAGAGTATGTTATAAATAATACTAAAACTGGAATGTGTCCTATGGAAAATAAGTATAAGGATGAAAGTGATATTAATAAAATTTATAATGAAATATTAAATATTTAAAATTATAAAATTTTATAATAAATAGAATAGTTTTGAAAAAAATGTAAATAAGATAGTATAATTTGAATAGAATAGAGAGAAGAATATTCTTCTTTATTAATAAGTTTTATTAGTGTTGTTCACAAAGGAGCAAAGGAAAAGACTAGAGCCGCGAACTCTAGTCTTTTTTATGTACTAATCGAATATACAAGGAAATATAGAAAGTTATTACACATTTCTTCTCGACAATTATTTGCTTTTATATTATTATTAGTTATATAAATTATATTGAAAGGAACAATTATATGGCAACAACAAATGAGTATATAGAATATGTATGTGAGCAAATAAGTGGTATTGGTGATATTAGATATAAGAAGATGTTTGGAGAATTTATGGTTTATGTTAATGATAAACCAGTTATTATAGTTTGTGATAATACTGTATTTGTAAAAAAACTAGATTGTATAGAAGATATGATGAAAAATGCAGAAACAGGTTGCCCTTATAAAGGTGCAAAAGAACATTATGTGCTAGATATTGATAATGCTGATTTTTGTAAATCTGTTGTCTCTGAATTAGAAAAAGTAACACCTGTACCAAAGCAAAGAAAAAAGAAATAAATTATTAAAATTGGAGAATGTAAAAAGATATTTGTGGCAAATAGGAGGAAAAGATGTCTTTAATAAGTGTAAATAATTTGAGTTTTAGGTATGATGGAAGTTTAGATAATGTGTTTGATAATGTTTCATTTAATATAGATACAGATTGGAAATTAGGATTAATTCGGAAGAAATGGCAAAGGAAAAACTACTTTTTTGAAGTTATTATTAGGAGAATATGAGTATAGTGGTATAATTTCAAAAAGCGTTGAGTTTGATTATTTTCCATTTGAAGTAAAAAATAAAGAGAAAATGGCAATAGAAATCGTTAATGAAATTGCTCCACTAGTTGAAGATTGGGAGATTATTAAAGAGTTAAATTTGCTTAATACTGATAGTGAGATTCTCTATAGAAACTTTAATTTGTTAAGTGGCGGAGAGCAAGTAAAGATACTTTTAATTAGTTTGTTTTTAAAAGGAAACAATTTTTTGCTTATTGATGAGCCTACAAATCATTTGGATATTGAGACAAGAAAAAATTTGATAGAGTATTTAAAAAAGAAAAAAGGTTTTATAGTTGTTTCTCATGATAGAAAGTTTTTAGATGATGTTGTAGATCATATAATTTCTATTAATAATACAAATATTGATATTCAAAAAGGAAATTTTTCTTCATGGCAAGAAAATAAGGATAGGCAAGATAATTTCGAGTTAACACAAAATGAAAAATTAAAGAAAGATATAAATAGATTAGAAAATGCTGCAAAGAATACAGCTAATTGGTCCAATAAAATAGAGAGTTCAAAATATAATACTACTAACTCTGGTTCAAGTTTAGATAGAGGATATATAGGACATCAATCGGCTAAAATGATGAAAAAATCAAAAGTAATTGAAAATAGAATAAAAAATGCTATTGATGAGAAATCTAGTTTGCTTAATAATGTTGATAGAAATGATACTTTAAAAATAGTTCCATTAGATAGTAAGAAAAATCCTGTAATTATGGCAGATAATTTACAAGTGAAATATAATGATAAAGCGATATTTAACCCAGTTTCATTTGAAATAAGAAATGGAGATAGAGTTGCAATTACTGGTAGAAATGGTATAGGTAAGTCAAGTATATTGAAATTAATTCTTGGAGATAAGATACAATATAACGGAAATTTGAATGTTATAAATAATCTAAAAATATCTTATGTTTCTCAAAATACAGATGGATTAAGTGGAAGTTTAAAGAATTTTGCAAGAGAAAAGAATGTTGATGAGAGTATTTTTAAAGCAATGTTATCTAAAATGGGAATTT
This sequence comes from uncultured Clostridium sp., assembly GCA_947382445.1. The sequence continues at coordinate 37,677 of CANCZH010000002.1, forward strand.
CTAATTCAGAGTTTAATAAAAATATTGAAGAAATGAGTGAAGGGCAAAAGAAAAAAGTTTTAATTGCTAAGAGTATTTCTGAATCTGCTAATATCTATGTTTGGGATGAACCACTTAATTATATAGATATTTTGACTAGAATACAGATAGAGGAAGCTATATTGAAATATATGCCTACTATTATTTTTGTGGAGCATGATGAAACTTTTGTAGAAAATGTAGCAACAAAGGTAATACAACTATATTAAGTGATAATGTTAATATAGACATTGTAAAAGAGTTAATTAAACAAAGTTGCAACTTAACTAAGTATTGTAAACTTTGGTATGTGCAACTAAAAAATGCATAAAAGCAACTAAAAGTTGGTTGAAATTATATAAGTAGTAAGATAGAATTTTACTGGCAAAAGAATAATACCTATATTTTTATCATATATTATAATGGTGATTTAGAATGAAGGTATTTTTATTTACTAAAAGAACATTATTAATTATTGGTATTATTTTAATAATTCTTACTACTTGTTTTTTATTTATGGCTATTAAATCAAATGAAGCTTTTGCTACAACTATTGAACTTTCATACAATAGTTGTGTTTCTAATGAGTTTAAAGAGAAGATTAGTAAGCTTACGAAGGGAGAAGAAAAAACAGCATATTTGACTTTTGATGATGGACCTAATAAAATCGTTACACCAAAAGTTTTGAATATTTTGAAAGAAGAAGATATAAAAGCAACTTTTTTTGTCATTGGAAAAAATGTTGCACAATATCCAGAAATAGTAAAAAGAGCATATGAGGAAGGTCATTTTATTGCAAATCACGGGTATGATCATAATAATGCAAATTTATATAAAAGTAATGAAAGTTTTATTAATGAAGTTAAGAAAACAGATAATGAAATTGGGAAAGCAATTGGTATAGAAAATTACTGTTCACATGTTTTTAGATTTCCAAATGGATTTATGGCACCAAATAATAAATTAAAAAAGGCAGAAGCGGCTAAAATCCTTTCAGAAATGGATTATACTTATATTGATTGGAATTGTTTGAATAATGATTCTGTAAAAAAATATAGTAAATCACAACTTTTAAATAATTTGAAAAAATCTTCTAAAAATAAAAATACATTAGTTGTTTTAATGCATGATACTAAAGATGTAAGTGATAGCTCAACTGTACTTAAAGATTCAATAGAATATTTAAAAGAGCAAGGATATAAATTTAAAAATTTTTATGAATTAATTGATGATGAATAATATACAATTTATATAATTTTGTATCTATTTATTTTTAAATATTGTTAAAATTGTTATAAAATATTATAATACCAAAAGAAGTGAGAAATATGAAAAAAATTAAAGAAATTAATTGGATGATATCAAAGAATGTGGGGACTTTATTAGGTTTTGAAGGAATTTTTAAGATTCTTACCTTTTTAATATTTATTCCATTATTTTTAGATGTGTTTAACTTAATAATGAAAATAACTGGATACAATTATTTAACTATTGAAAATATATTTTCTTTTATATTAAACCCGCTTACATTAGGAATGTTACTTATTTTGGTTTTATTTATGCTAGTATATACTATGTTTGAGATTACTACTCTTATAATTATTTTAGACCAATCATACTTTAATAAGAAGATTAAAATAATAGATGCAATACGTATTTCTATTAGAAAATGTAAAAGATTATTCAGTTTTAAGAATATTTCAATTGCTTTTATGACATTATTTTTAATGCCTTTTTTGCATTTAGGAATTACATCTAGTTTTATTAAGAAAATTAATATTCCTGAATTTATTTCAGATTTTATTGTACAAGATACAACCTTATTGATAGTGTTTATCGTAATAATAGCTTTTCTAATAAGTTTGTTTTTGAAATGGATATATTCGTTACATTATTTTGTTTTAGAAGATGTAGACTTTAAAGAAGCAAGAAAAAGAAGCAAAAATCTTGGTAAAAAACATAGGATAAAAGACTTATTTTCAATGGTATTACTTCAAGTTGCAAATGGACTTATATATACATTATTTGTAGTTATTGGTGTAGTACTAATAATTGCATTAGAACATGTGTTTAGTGAAAAAATTATTTTTAAAAGCATTACAGCAACAGTTATTTGGGGGTTTATTATTGTATCATTTTTAGTTATTACAATTTTATCTACTCCACTTAGTTATGCTGTTGTAAGTAGATTATATTACTTACATAAAAAAGAAAAAAATGAAGAAATAAAATCAATAGAGATACATACTAATGAAAAAAATACAAAAAATAATAATAATTTAAGAAAGATAATTTATGGACTTAGTTTAATTTCTATTATAGGTGGTTCTATATTTTCATATGGTGTATATACTGGAAAATATAATTTAAATATTGAATATACAAGAACTCTTGAAGTAACAGCACATAGAGGTGCATCACTTGAATATCCTGAAAATACTATGAGTGCATTTGAAGGAGCTAAAAAACTTGGTGCAGATTGGATAGAACTTGATGTACAACAAACCAAAGATGGAAAATTAATTGTAATACATGACACAAATTTTAAAAGAACAACTGGTGTAGATAAAAACACATGGGAACTTACATATGATGAGATAAAAGAACTTGATGCAGGAAGTTTTTTTGATACTAAATATAAAGATGAAAAAATACCTTTACTTGAAGATGTAATTGAATTTGCTAAGATGAATGGTATTAGGCTAAATATCGAGTTAAAGCCAACTGGATATGAATATGATTTTGAGAAAAGTGTTATTGATATAATTAAAAAATCTAATTTTCAAGATAGATGTGTTGTAACATCACAAATTTATAAAGTTTTAGAAAATGTTAAAAAACATGATACAAATATAAAAACAGTTTATGTTATGAGTTTAGCATATGGAAACATTATATCTTTGGAAGCTGCTGATTATTTTAGTATTGAAGCAACAAGTATAACAGAAGATTTAGTAAGTAGTGTGCATAAGGCAGGAAAACAAATATATGGTTGGACAGTTAATACAGAAGAAAACATTAACAAAATGATTGATTTAAAAGTTGATAATATAATAACAGATAATATTGAATTTGCAAAAAATATTATATATGCTAGTAAAACGAGTAATATATTAAATGAGTATATAAAAATTGTTGAAGATATTTTCTAATAATATTACAAAAATGTAAGTTAAAATAGAAAGAAATCAATATGAAAAAATAATTCTAAATATTATAATAAAAGAAAAAAGATGGAGTAATAGAATAATGGAGAAAAAGAGTATACTAAAAGAGTTAATTGTATTATTTTGGGTATTTATAATAGGAAGTATATTAGGTTATATCTATGAAATGATATTAGTTTTACTTCAAAAAGGTTACTTTGAATCTAGACAAGGTTTAATATATGGTCCTTTTATACCTGTATATGGTATAGGTGGAATAGTTTATTATATAATATTAAATAATGTGAAAACCAAAAACAAAGCAAAAATATTTTTAATTACTGCTGTATTAGGCGGTACAACAGAATATTTGTGTTCATTTGTTCAAGAAAAGGTTTTTGGAACAATATCCTGGGATTATTCATACCTTACATTTAATTTAAATGGTAGGACGAGTTTATTACATTGCACTTATTGGGGGATAGCTGGAATTTTATATAGCTTATATATTTCTCCTAAAATAGAAAAATTAAAAGAAAACATTAATAAAAATAGCTTAAGAATTATAACAATAGTTCTTACAATTTTTATGATTTGGGATATATCTATTTCGTGTTTAGCAGCTGGTAGACAATACAATAGAAAAAATAATATAGAGCCTAAAAATAAACTAGACGTATATTTGGATGAACATTATCCAGATGAAGTTATAGATAAGGTTTATGCTAATAAGAAAGATGTCTTTTAAAAAAGAAGCGGTTAGAATAATATTTCTTTCCGCTTCTTTTTATTTAATTTCAAAAAAATTTAATTTTTTTTGAAACATATTAGGAATAAATAAGGTCTAATAGATATAAACGTTTATAATAATTATAAATAAGTTATGGTTATAGGTAATCCGAATTTAAAACCTAAATAGTCTATAATAAGGAAAACAAAATGAAAATAATAGATTTAGTGAATAAAGCTAAAAATGGAGATAATGAAGCATTTAATCGGACTAATATTAGAATATCAAGAAACATTATATAGAATAGCAAAATCTAGATTAGCATGTGAAGATGATATATGTGATGTTGTGCAAAACACACTTATATCAGCATATAAATCATTAAATACATTAAAAAATGAAAAATATTTTAAAACATGGCTTATTAAAATTTTGATTAATAAGTGTAATAATTTTTATTCTGAATTAAAAAAAGATAATATTTCTTTTGATATATTAGAAGAACATACATTGCTAAATAAAGAAGATTTTACAAATAATTTTAGTATTGAATATTTAATAAATTCTTTAAGTAAAGATGAACAAACGATTTTAAATCTTTATTATGTAGAAGGATATAGTGAAAGAGAAATTTCAAGAATTTTAGACTTAAATTATGCAACAATTAGAACAAAAATAAGAAGAGCAAAAGAGAAAATTGCTCTGAAATTAGCTGATGAGGAGGTTTGAATTATGGATAAATTAGATAAGAAAATTAAAAATACTTTAAGCAAACAACAAACATCTGATAAGTATAAAAAAATGATTGAAGACACGATAGAAATAATTGAAAAGGATGGGGAAATATTAGATATGAAACAAAATAAAAAAAGTAAATTTTTAAAATTTATTCAAGCAACTGCTGCTACAATAGTAATTGGAATATTAGGAATAACTACTTATGCAGCAGTAAATCGGAAAATTAAATATTAATATTGGAAAGACTGGTTATAAGAAAATTGATGAAAATTATAATGAAGTAGCAACAGAAATAAATAAGTCTTTTGAAAATGATTATTTTATTCTTACTTTAGAATCTATGGCAGCAGACCAAGCATATTTAATTTATGAATATAATTTGAAAATAAAAGATATGGGAATGAGAGAAGTTGGTGAAGTAGGTTATAATAATTTTGATGAGTATGAGATATATTTAGATAGTGAACTTGTAGTTAATGATAAAAAAGAAGAAACTTCTACAAATAGTAAAATTGAGAAGATTTCTGAAAATGAATTTAGATATATAGAAATTATTAGTATAGCAAACATCAAGGAAAATGAGTTAAAAGTTGAACATAAATTAAATTGGCTAAGTGTTTCCGGAAGTGAGTCAAATAAATTTAATATTAATATAGAACAAAATATTATTTGTGATATTAATCTTAATAATAAGGAAAAGAAAATACTATCTGAAACAAAATTATCTAATGGTTCAACTTTATATATAGAAGAAGTTAAAAATTCAAAATTTGAAAACTATGTATTAGCTAGAATAGTAACCAAACCTATAATAGTTAAAGATATAAATAGCAATACTAATGAATTTATGATAGAAGATCCACAATTTGCTATTTGTGATCAAAATGATAAAACTATTAATCATACATATGTTAGATTAGAAGAATTTTATGAAAAAGTTCTAGATAATGGAAGTATAGAAAAATGTGACTTAGATTCTTTAGAAGATACAGACTTAGTAAGAATGCAACAAGTGCAATTAATAAGATTAGGATTTGAAGATGAAGAAAAGCCAGAAAAATTAAAAGTTTTACCTTTAAATAGAAAATTATATAATGATAGAAATGATAGTGAAGAAAAATTCTATAAAAATGAAGATTGGTATCAAGTAAAAGATGGAAAAATTAATATTACAGAAGATAGTAAAATTGGTGGAAGTGTAACTATTACAAGACTAGAGCAAACAAATGATAAAATTATTTTTTATTATGAGAAAAGTGAGTATGTACCAGCATATATAGATTTTGCTTTAAGGGTAAAATCTAATCAAATGAATTATATGTATCCAAAAAATGAAGAATTAAAAAATATTGAGGGTGATGAAAACAAAATAATATATTCAAAAGAAACTTTTGGACATAGTGGAGCACCTTTACTTAATTATGATAGATTTGATAATTTAGATGAATTAGAATTTGCAATGTTCTATAATGTAAAATTTGATGTTTTATCAGATGCTTTAGAATTTAAGTGGAGTAAAGATGAAAATACAGATGTAGCTACTATAAAAAACATAAGATTTGAAAAAATTATATATGATATAAATGATAAATTAATTAGTAACAGAGATTTTGAGGGATTTATAACTTCAGTTAGTGAAGAGTATATAAAATTTAATTCAACATTTTATGAAAAGGAATTAGTTATTTCTAATCCCAAAAATTATGAATATTTTAACAGTAGAACAAATGAAGATTTAGATTTTTCAGATATAAAAACTGGAGATTATTTTAGTACTAGAATTAAAAAGTATGATTCTAATATGAAGTTTGCTATTTTAAGAAATGTAAAAGAAAAAGAACTTAGAACTGAATTATTGAAACAAATGCAAAATTCAATTAAACCTGAAGTATATTCTAAAATTGAAAATATTAAAGTTATAGATGATAATAAAGCAATAGTTAAATTTGAAGTTTTTGATAAACAATTAGGTTATTTTTATGAAGTTTATAAAGATGATTTAAATAATTGTGAGAAATTTAAAATTGAAGCTATCATAAATGAAAATACTAAAATTATATATAATGATAATGAAATTAAAATTAATGATTTAGGTAATATAAAAAATATAGATTGGGGAATAACTAAATTAGATAGGAATACATTAGAAGATGAAAATCCAATTGTTACTGAAATTTATTTACATTAATATAACTTAAAAAGTATGTACAATATTAATTTTTGTACATACTTTTTTGATTATTTAAAGTTTCTAATGATATTATTTTTAATATTTTGGATATTTCTTCAGGAGATTCTTTATAACCATTTACTGCCCAATAATAATAAACTTTATATATACCGCTTTGGTGATTTCACAGATTGATATATTATTAAATTCTTTTTTTTCCATTGATTTTAATAATGCTTCTGTAATACTATCTACAACTTTTACATCACTTGGATTATCTTTTAATAATTTGCTTACTAAAAAAGGAAGAACAATTTTGACTGCATTTGCTGGTTCTATTGGAATTATAGGAATTGCATCATTAATTTGTGTTCCAGTAAATTTAATTGTATCTAATTTAGCTCAAATTGAAAATATTGCTAAAATGCCATTAGGAGGTGCAATATTCTTAATAATATTAAGTGTAATTTTAAATGTGGTAGCTGGACATATACCATCTAAAATGGCAAGTAAAAAAGATCCAGTTATTGCTCTAAGATCAGAATAATAAATTTATTAATGAAGGTATGAATTTTCATACCTTTTTTTTATAGGTAGTTTTAATTGTATACTTTCTATTATATACTAAAAAATGCACCAAAATGAAATAGTAAAATTATCTAATAGCTAGAAAATAATAAGAAATGGAGGAAGAAACTTGGAAGAACTCGTAGAAAAGGCTAAAAATAAAGTAGATGGAGCTTTTGATAGATTAATTTTGTCAATGGAAAAAGAAATGTATTTAATTGCTAAATCAAGAATGAAAAATGATGATGATATTGCAGATGCAATGCAAGAAACAATATTAATGTGTTTTAAAAATATTCGTAAATTAAAGAATAATAAGTTATTTAAAACATGGTGTATAAGAATTTTAATAAATGAATGCAATAAGATTTACAAAAAGAGAAAAAGAAATATGATTTCTTTAGATGAAAATGAAATAGAAATAAAGGATGAAAATTACAATGATGATGATTTATCATTTCATATTTTAATTGATAAATTAAAGGAAGATGAAAAAACTATACTTACAATGTATTATTGCTCTCAATATACAACCAAAGAGATTTCTAATATTTTAAATATTAATGAAAATACAATAAAAAGTAAGATAATAAGAGCTAAAGAAAAATTAAAAAATAAATTTGGAGGTGAAAAAGCATGGAAAATATAGAAAAAGTTTTAAAAATGCTTGGTAGCAAAGAAGTTGAAGTTCCTCAAAAAGTACATTATAGAGTGCAATATACATTAAAGAATAAAGATAAAAATAAATATGCAAATATAAAGAGATTTATTACAATAGTTGCTTCTCTTATGATTGTAGTTATAGGAAGTTTGGGTGTATATGCTGCTAATGGTGGGAAAGTAGCTGGAAAAACAGTTCTAGAATGGCTTGGAGTTACTTTTTCAGAAGAATATGATAATTATAAAGTTAGTGTTAATGGTCAAACTTTATATAATAATGGAATTAGTATAAGTTTAGAATCAACAGTATGTGATGAAGGATTTTCAATTTTAGAGTTTGATGTTAAATTAAGTGAAGAATATAAGGGAAAAATTACAGAAGATTCTATGAACGTATCTTTTAATAATAAATTAATAACAGATGAAACAGGTACATATTTAGATGGATTAAACAACTTTAGTATAATTATTGATGGAGAGGAATTTTGGATTAGACCTAGATCTGGACAAATTATAAATAAAATATCAGACAATGAGTTTAAAGTTTATCAATTATATTTTTTAACAGATAAAGAATTAGAAGATAAAAAGGAATTTACTATAACATTAAATAATGTAGTTATAGTTTTAGAAAATGAACAGTTACAGTATTTACCATTAGATGGAGAATTTAATGTTAAAGTATCAAAAGAAATGGCAGTTAAAAATTCACAATTAATAAAATCAGATTGTGAAGAAATAAAATATAAAAATATGACAACAAAAGTAGAACAAATAGTAAATACACCATTACAGACAATAGTAGAGATTTCTTCTGTTTATGAAAATTTAAGTTTGAATAGTCTAGAAAATACTAAAAGCAGTGATTATGTAGATGAAATAGAGTATAAAACATATAATCAAGATGGTAAGAAACTAGGTACGTATTCATATGAAACTAGAAGAATATTAACATATTCAGATGGAATAGTTGAAGAATGGGAACCAGGCGATGTTGGAACTTCTAAGAATTTTAAAAATGCAAAAATGGAATTAACAGAATATATTATAGTTGAAAAAGATGGGGAAAGTTCTAAAATAAGAATTGAAGCCAGTGAACAATCAGGAAAAAAATCCTTTGGAAGTTTTCAAATTAATCTAGGAAATGAGCAAGATTTTTCTAATATATCTAATAATGAAAAAGAAGAAAATATTTTTGAAATAAAGAAGATAGATAAAAGTGCTTTTGATAATTATTATAAAACAGTACAATATCAAGATATTATAACTAAAGATTGGTTCGTTGTAGAAAAGCAAGATGATGATTTATTAATTACTATACTAGAGTCAGATATAAACGAACAGTTATTTGAGAATGGAAAAGGGGTAGAATACAACAAAAAATATATTATAAATGGCGCAAAAGTTAGTGATACAGAAACTATTTTTTATGGAGTAGAGGGACAAGAAATAGGATATCCATTACTGCTTTTATTACAGAAAGATGGTACAGTAAAGGGTGTTGATATAAAACATGGTTATATAACTAGTAATTTTTTGGCTCAAGATATTATGGAAGTAAAAAATATTGCTAAAATTGAACAAAAAGATGTTACGCCAGTTAATGATAGTGGATATGAAGCAGTTGTGATTATAACTAAGGATAACCTTATGTATGAAATTAGGTGTAAAAAATAATAAGATATTGATGATTTTTCTAGTATATGTTAGAATTACAATATAAAAAAGAAAGGAAGATATGAATTTGAAAAATATAAATATAACTAGAAAAATAACTCAAGGAATGTATATATTAACAACAAAAAACGGAGGTTGTGTTGTAGATGCAGTTTCACAAATAAGTTCAGGAGAAAATCCTTTAATTTCAGTTTCGGTGATGAAAAAGAATTATACAAACCAATTACTAAAAAATAATACTAAGTTTGCAATATCGGTATTGGGAAAAGATGTAAATCCAGAGATTATTAAAACTTTTGGTTTTAATTCATCAAGAGATATAAATAAATTTGAAAAGATTGAAACAACTAATATTGATGGAATTAATATAGTTAATAATTCATTGGGATATATGATTTGTGAAATTGTTGATTCAATTGATAATGATACACATACTCTATTTATAGGAAAATTAGTAGAAGCGGACGTTTTTAAAGAAAATGAAGAAATGAGTTATCAATATTATCAAGAGAATAAAGAAGAATTATTAAAAGTTAAAACTGAAAATGGAAAAACAGCATGGGTTTGTTCTGTATGTGGATATGTCTATTATGGAGAAGAATTACCAGATGATTTTAAATGTCCTATATGCCATGTTGGAAAAGAATTTTTTAAGAAAGAATAATTAATATAAAAAGTTAAACATTTAGAAAATAATGTTTGACTTTTACTTTTTATAAATTAATAAGTATAAAAGATTTGTTTTTTATTTGAATTTATATAAAAAATTATAGTATAATATCTAAGAAAAAAGTAAAAGGTGAAATTTAATGGAAAGAATAGATAAAATTATTTCTAATCAAACCAAATATACACGCAGTGATGTTAAAAAATTAATTAAATTTAAAAAAGTAAAAGTTAATAATAATTTAGTTGATAGACCAGAATATAAAGTTGATATTCAAAAAGACACAATCTCTATTGATGGTGTAGAATTAAATATACAAAAAAATATATATTTAGTTATGAATAAGCCCAAAGGATATATTTCGGCTACTGAAGATAGAAAAATGGAAACTATATTAGATTTAATTTCAGAAGAATATGTAAGTAGAAATATTTTTCCAGTAGGAAGACTAGATAAAGATACAACAGGATTAATTATATTGACTAATGATGGTAATTTTGCTCATAGTATATTGTCTCCTAAAAAGGATTCTAAAAAAATTTATAATGCTATTATAGATATTCCAGTTACAGAAGAGATGATAAAAGGATTTGAAAACGGGGTAGAATTAGTTGATGGAAAATGTAAGCCAGCTAAATTAGAAAAAATTGGAGAATATAGAGCTTTGGTTACATTAACAGAGGGAAAATATCATCAAATAAAGAGAATGTTTGGTTGTTATAAAGCCAAAGTTGTAGGGCTTTCAAGAATTCAAATAGGAAATTTCATTTTACCAAAAGATTTAAAACAGGGAGAATACAGAGAATTAGATTTGAATGAACTAGATATATTACTAGGATTAAAATAGTTAATTATATAGGAATTTAATATGAAGGATAAAAATATAAAAAAAATAGTTAAAATAATAGGTATATTAATTTGTATTGTACTGAGTACCACAGTAATTATGACAACAATACTTATTTCAAATAGTTCGCATTTAATGTGTTGCAATATAAAAGATTGTGCTACATGTAAAATTATACAAAATTCAATAGATTTTATGAAAATTATAAATTATGTAGTTGAATATGTGTTTTTAATAAATATAGTAATGAGCTTAAGTTATATGTTAATAAATAAAATTATTCTGAAGTTTATAAATACTTTAGTTTTTCTTAACGTTAGACTTGATGAATAAAATTACTTTCAAAATAATTTTATTTTGGAGGTTAAAGCATGAATTTTAAAAGAATAATTTTAGTTATATTATTAATTTTAATTTTAGCAGTAGTAACTATCGCAATGTTAAAGTCTGGAAATAGTAAAGTACAAGATAGTAATAAAATACAAGTTGTTGTTAGTAATTTTGCAAGTTATGATTTTTTAAGAGCAATAATAGGTGATAATGATAATATAGAATTAAAATATTTGTTAGGGCCTGGTAAAGATGCACATAGTTATGATCCAACCGCTAACGATTTAATAACAATACAAAATTCAGATTTATTTGTTTATGTTGGTGGAGAAATGGAAAAATGGACAGATAAAGTATTAGATTCAATGGAAAATAAAAATATGAAGATTATTTGTATTTCTAAGGATATAGATACTATTGAAGAACAAGAAATTGATGGTGCGGAGCCTGAGGATGAAGAAGTAGAAGGAGCTTTTGACGAACATATTTGGACTTCTCCAGATAATGCAATTGCAATGGTAAATACATTAGAAAAAGTGATGGAGGAGATTGATAAAGAAAATAGTGAAAAATATCAAAAAAATGCTGAAAATTATATAACACAAATCAAACAGGTTGATAGTAAGATTAAAGAAGTAGTAGATAACAAGGTACGAGATAGATTGGTATTTGCAGATAAAATGCCAATGCAATATTTTATGAATTATTATAATTTAAAAGTAAGTGCTGCTTTTTCAGGATGTAGTACAGAAACAGAGCCATCTTCAAGTACAATTGCTTATTTGGAAAAAAAGGTAAAAGAAGAGAATATTCCTGTAATTTTATATATAGAATTAAATGATGGAAAAGTGGCAAAAGTTATTGCAAATGAAGTAGGAAATGATTGTACACCAATGCAAATACAAACATTACACAATATTAGTAAAAACGATTTTGATGCAGGAGAGACATGGGTAAGTTTGATGACTAAAAATATTGAGGTATTAAAAAAAGCTTTGCAATAAGTGTATTATAATAAGGAGTAATATATTATGAATTTAATAGAAATAAAAGATTTAAATTTTGGTTATCCAACAAGAAAAAATACTTTAAAAAATATAAATATTCAAATTGAAGAAGGAAAATTTACTTGTATTGTAGGTGAAAATGGTTCAGGAAAGAGTACATTATTAAAATGTATTTTAGGATTAAATAAAGGTTATACAGGTGAAATAATTAAAGAAAAAAGAATAGGTTATTTACCACAAAAGAGCGATATTCAAAGTAATTTTCCAGCATCAATTGAAGAAGTAGTTATGGCAGGAACAATAGCAAATAATGTAAAAAGCATATTCTATAAAAAAGAAGATAAAGAAAATGCTAGAAATATTATGCAAAAATTAGGAATTTACGATATAAGAAAAAAATGTTTTGCAGATTTATCTGGTGGGCAGCAGCAAAGAGTACTAATTGCAAGAGCATTATGTGCAACAGAAAAAATAATAATTTTAGATGAACCAACAAATGGTTTAGACCCAAGTATAGCAAAACAAATATATGATTTATTAGATGATTTGAAGAAAAATTCAAATATTACAATTTTAATGGTGTCACATGATATTGAAAGAGCACTAAATTATGCAGATTCAGTAATAGAATTAATAAATGGAGAAGTAACTTTTACAGGAAAGCCTGCTGATTTCAAGTTAGGAGGTGCAAAATAATATGATACAAACAATAACAGAAATGATGTCATTTATATTTATTCAAAGAGCAATTTTGGTTGGAACATTAGTTAGTTTGTGTGCTGCACTTTTAGGGGTAAGTTTAGTTTTAAAAAGATATAGTATGATAGGTGATGGATTATCACATGTTGGATTTGGAATTTTAACAATTGCAACAGCTTTTGGCTTTACTTCACCACTTTATATAGCAATACCAGGGGTTATAATTTTTGCAGTGATATTATTAAAAGTTGGAAATAATGGTAAGATAAAAAGCGATAGTGCTATTGCAATAATTTCAAGTTCTGCATTAGCAATAGGTGTTGCTATTACATCTATTACAACAGGAATGAATACAGATGTGTGCAATTTTATGTTTGGTAGTATTTTAGCAATGAACAAAAGTGATGTTACTTTAAGTATAATAGTTAGTGTAATTATAGCAATTTTATTCATTTTATATTATAGAAAATTGTTTCTAATTACATTTGATGAAGATTTTGCTAAAGCTAGTGGATTAAAATCAGAAAGATATTCTAATTTAATTGCAATTTTAACAGCATTAGTAATAGTAATTGGAATGAGAATGATGGGAACAATGCTAATAAGTAGTATTATAATTTTTCCAGCACTTACTTCAATGAGATTATTTAAATCATTTAAAAAAGTTGTAATTAGTTCTGGAATTGTGAGTGTAGTTGCATTTTTAATTGGTATATATTTATCATATGTTTATAATATAAGTACAGGTGCAGCAATTGTTTTGGTTAATTTAACAATGTTTATTATATTTACAATATTAGATAAAATTATTCATGAATAAAAGAGGAGAAATTTATGGAAAATAAAAAAAGTTTAAAAAAAATAGTTTTAATTATTGTATTAATTATTATATTAGCTGGAATTGTATTGATAGTAGTAAATTCAAGTTCTGGTAAAAAAGAAGTAAAAGCAGGAAATTCAAATAAGACATCTGTTACTAAAACAAATGGTGCTCAAAGCACAAATAGTAATAATACTACTGTAAAAGTAAGTGATAATACTAAAAATGTTACTAAAACTGAATTAAGTGATGGAACATTATATTCTCTTACTGATGAAAAAGTAGTTCCAGATATTGTTGTTGGTGATAAATTTTATGACACTCAAATAGCTGATATGACTATGAACTTTAATAATTATGAGGGAAAAACAATAGAAATAGAAGGATACCATTTAACTAATGGCCCATATACATTTGTTGGTAGATATTCATTATCAAATTTATGTGCAGATTGTCCAGCAGGATATTCTTATTTTGAATATGAATGGAAGGGAAATGAAAAAGTAAATCTTAAAGAAGAGGATGACTGGATAAAAATTGTAGGAAAATTAAAAAGAGGCAATGATGGAACAGAATATTATTATATAGATGTATTAAGTTTAGAAGTAATGAAAGAGAAAGGATTAGATACTGTTTCTAATTAATATAAGATTAATATAAGATATTTTAGGTGAGCCTTAATTTTGGGTTCACCTTTTTAAATAATTGTATTGTCGAAATAAACAATAATTTGCATAATCTCATATAATATAGTAATAAACTGTATTAAAAGGAGGTTATTTTTTGGATTTAGAGGGGAAAAATGTAGGATATGTTCTTACTGGGTCTTTTTGTACTTTTAGAAAAAGTATTGATGTAATGAAAAAAATAATAGAGAAAAAAGCAAATGTAATTCCTATTATGTCATATCATGCGTATAGCTTAGATACTAAGTTTGGAAAGGCTCAGGATTTTATAAATGAGATAGAAGAGATTACTGGTAATGAAGTTATTCATACAATACAAGGTGCAGAGCCAATAGGACCTAAACATTTGACTGATATAATGGTTGTTGCACCAGCTTCACGGAAATACTATTGCAAAACTTGCAAATGATATTATAGATACTCCAGCACTTATGGCATGCAAATCACATTTGAGAAATGAAAATCCATTAGTAATTGCACCATCAACTAATAATGGATTAAGTGGAAATGCAATAAATATAGGAAAATTACTTAATATGAAAAATTATTATTTTGTTCCATTCAGACAAGATAATCCAATAACAAAGCCTAATTCTGTTGTGTTTGATCCTGAATATGTAATTAAAACAATGGAATATGCATTAGATAAAAAACAAATTCAACCAATTTTGTTACAAATTTGAAATATTATGTTGACTTAATATAAATTAGGGGGTATAATAATATTACGTTAACTAATAACCTAATAAGTCTACTGAGTTTATATATCAGTAGCACACAAAATGATTTCAGGAGGAAAATGAATCATGATGAAGCAATTTAAAAATGTATTGTGTGTTGGGTGCGTAAATAATAATGCGGGTTGT
Source organism: uncultured Clostridium sp. (assembly GCA_947382445.1). The sequence goes on from CANCZH010000002.1 coordinate 53,305, forward strand.
CCGAATTGTCCGTTGCGGGATAATATAAATCAGGACATTGAGACAGCACAAACAGATGCTGATGTAGAAGCAGAGAATGATGCTGATGAGATGGAAATTGATTATGCATTAAATCGTAAAAACCGTGGATACCAGCGCAGAAGATACAACATCAAGGAACGTGTACACCATGACATTGTACTTGATATTGTTTTTTCACAAGATTTTTGGTACATGATTAAGAATCGCAGAAAAATTCTGAATCGCAATATAACTGAACTGATAAAGGTTGCAGAAGTTTGGCAGAAAGAGTATGCAGATATGTCATGTGCTGAAATGATATCAGATCTTAAAGCTGCACGACAGTTTGGAGCAATTGCAAAAGATGTTTGGTGGGGGGATGATACATTATTAAAGATTCGATTGGAATTCCCCAATAAGAAATCATTGGAATTGTTCAGGAACAGCAAGGCAGCATAATAATTCAGTCATGATTCAGGAGCAAGTGCTCACAGAAGAGCAGCAAGAGGTGCAGTATAATAACTGTACCTTTTGTTTTTTTATTTTTATGGGTATTATTTACATTGACATATTTTTATATTAGAAATATAATTTATTTGTGAAATTTTGAAGAAAATATTTTATTTAAGAGGAAATCAAATGAAAAAATTTTTTATAATATTGATAACCAAAATTATATGTTTTATTTTAAAAATTTTTGGAAAGAATGGTGGAAACTTACCTGGAAAATTAGCATTTAAATGGGATTCAAAAATTTTTAAGTATTTTAAAATAGATGGAAAAATAATAGCTGTTACAGGTACAAATGGAAAAACAATGACTAATAATTGTATAGGACAAATTTTAAAAGATAGCGGAAAAACTGTTATTAGTAATGTTGAGGGAAATAACATGGAAACAGGTATATTATCTGTTTTAATAAAAAATTGTTCTTTATTTGGAAAAGTTAAAGCTGACTTTTTAGTTTTTGAAACAGATGAAAGCTATGTTCCAGTATTGTATAGTATGATACCTCTTGACTGTTTAGTAGTACTTAACTTTTTTAGAGATCAATTAGATAGGTCTGGAGAAGTTGAATCCTTAATATTGAAAAATCAAAAATTTTTAGAGAGCTATACAGGAAACTTGGTATTAAATGGTGATGATCCTAATGTTGCTAGATTGGGTAGAGCAAATAAGAAAAACAGAAACATTTTTTATTATCATGTAAATAAATATGAATATTCTACAACAGAGCCAGTAGAAGCAGGAGAGGGAAAATTCTGTCCTTTCTGTAATACAAGACTTACATATGAATATTACCAGTATGCTCATATTGGTAGATTTAAATGTCCAAAATGTTATTATGGAAATAATCAATTTACTCATATTTTAACTGATATTGATTTAAAAGAAAGAACATTTAAGATAGAACAAACTTTATATAAAACGCAATTTAATAGTATTTATGCAATATATAATTTAGCTGCTGCAACAGCTGTAGCCAAGATTTATGATATTCCAGAGGAAAGTGTAATAAAGACTGTTGAAGGGTTTGTTTTAAATAATGGTAGACTTGAAAAAGTTGAAATAGATGGTTGTGAAACAGTTATTAATTTAGCTAAAAATCCTACAGGAGCTAATGTTAGTTTAAGATTAGTAAATGAAGATGAAGAAAATAAAGAATTGTTATTTGTTTTAAATGATAATTTAGCAGATGGTAGAGATGTTTCGTGGATTTGGGATATTAATTTCGAAGAGTTAAAGAATGTTGATAGAATTATTACAGCAGGTACACGTTTTCTTGATATGGCTATTAGAATTAAAAATAGTGGATATCCAGAAGAAAATATTATTCCTTGTGATTCTATTGAAAAGGCAGTTAATGAATTATATAAAACAAAAGGGAAAAAATATGCAATTGCAAATTATACTTCTGTTCAAGATACTAGAAATGAAATTATTAAATATAAAGAAAAAAGTGGTGTAAAAGATGAAAGAGATTAGAATTTTGTATTTATATCCAGATATATTAGATTTGTATGGTGATATTGGTAATATTAAGGTATTAAAATATAGATTAGAGAAAAGAGGAATAACTGCTTCTGTTGATACTTATTCAATAGATGATAAAGCTCCTGATTTTTCTTCATATGATATTATAGTTTCTGGTGGCGGAGCTGATAATGAACAAAAAATATTATCAGAAGATCTTAGAAAATATAAGGAACAAATAAAAAAGGCTGTCAAGAATGGAGTATTTTTCTTATTAATTTGTGGTTCTTATCAGTTATTTGGTAAATATTATAAAGGGGTAGATGGAAATATTATTCCAGGTTTAGAAATTTTTGATTATTATACAGAAGCTACAACTGAAGATAGAAGTAAAAGATGTATTGGAAATATAGTTATAGAAACTATGCTTGGTGATAAACAAAGTAAAGTTATTGGTTTTGAAAATCATGGTGGACAAACTTTTGGAGTAGTAGAACCTTTTGGGTCTGTATTAGTTGGTAATGGAAATAAATTTAATGATTTAACTGAAGGATTCAGGATGGAAAATGTTATAGCAACATATTTACATGGACCATTACTTTCGAAAAATCCAGAACTTGCAGATTATATAATAAAATATTGTTTGGAAAGAAAATATAATGAAGATATAGAACTTGAAGAATTAAATGATGAGTTCGAGAATAAATGTAGAGAACAATTATTTGATAGATTTCTTAAAAATATCTAGAATTTGGCAAAATCTTACGATTTTGCTTTTCTTTTTTATGTAAACATGTTATAATATAAAAGTATTGGGCTTTCCAAGTTATTTTTTATGTTTGATAATGACTTAAATTAAATATAGCTTTTTATTAAAAACTATACTTTCAGTTATTTATATCAAACAGCCAATACATGTAGCTATTTAAACTTATTTTTTTTGTTTCAAAAGGAGGAAACAGTATGGAAATTTGGGTTGAGGTAATTTTAGATCGGGATAATCAGAGAGGCTTAAAAAAGTTCTTTAAAGCTTTTTATGGTGAGGAGTTTGATGAACGGAGCAAATTTTCTTACAAAGAACAAGAGGATGGTATTGCAGCCATCAGTTTGATTTTTGATGAGAAGCCACCAGTAAAAATCATGTCTGCAGTTGCTGGACTTGGGAAGATTACTTACCACAAGTTTGACAAAGATAAAACTATTCGTTCTAAAACTTCAGAAAGTAATGTTCGGCCAGATCCAAAAGGCGAGATTTTTGGGGCAGCAGAGAACAATACATCAAATGAGGCAGATGACAGCTTAGCGTTCTCAAATAAGAAAGATATGGAGCTTGAATCTACTAAGCAGGAAAAGACAGAAGTAGCTGAAAAAGACTCAATTACAAATGGAAAAGTTATTGGTGAAATTGTTTCATTGATAAGGAGTAGCACAGATTTTTATGTTTTGACAGAAAAAATTGTGTCTGCTATGAATATGCCTGAGAAACTGGTTGCGCCATTTAATGCTATATTGAATTTGGCATATGATGGAAAGATTACGTGGAAAATAATTTTTGCAAATCTTGAAAAGTCAAATATTACATTTAATCAGTATCTTAAGATAAGACTTATAGATGTTGTTAAAAAAAAGACAGGAATGACCTTTTTTAGGTTTTTGGAGTGGCTTGTAGAAACTTTCAAGACATATTCGAAAGCAGAGGACAAAAAACAAGTAATTGAAGAGTCTACGAAAACAGACGAGGCTGTTGTCAACGAGAAAAATGTATCATGTCAGTCAGAAACAATTCCACTTGATTTGCCAGAAAAGACAGAGGTGCAGGAGGCGGCAGAAAGCATAGTGATTGCAGATTTACCAGAGGAAAGTTCTGAGAAAACGTATGTTGAATTAGGGGTAATTAGAGAATTTATTGAAGCTGCACAGAGACGTGGCGAGAAAATTGATTTTGAAAGCTTTTTGACTTTTGAAAAAAATTTAAATGAAATTGATAAGTCTTTGAGCCTCGAAAATCGCATTAGAAAAGCCTTGTGTTCTATGAAGTTTCCAGAAAGATTAAGCCAGGATGAAAAACTAAATTGGATTAACAGTTTAGTTAAAGATCTTTCAAATAGGCTGAATGCAGTTGTAATGGATTTCCCTGCTGTTTGCGATGGAGTGAACTTAGAGACTCGCTGTAGACTTTCAGAGATTATAAGTACTACTCTCAAGTCTTTTGGCATTGTTAAAGAAAGCGTGAAGGTCAGCATGTTTTTAGACATGATAAGATGGATTATAATGACAGAAGAAGAGTTGGGTGCAATTAATTAGCGACAGACAAGTATTGGAAGTTAATGGCAAGTGCCTACATCAGAAAAAGATGTAGGCACTTGCCTATTTTTTTACATTTTATTACCTATAACCCTTGAAAAATGTGAGAAACCGTGATATAAATTAATCGTTAGGAGAAGATGAGAATTATGATTAGCCAAAAAGAAAAAGAAGAAATTGTACAACTGATAAAAAATGGTATGGATATGAATGTAATTTCATTTGAATTAGATATTCCAAAAGAAACATTACAACAATATGTTGAAGAATTTTCTAAGCCAACGACTGTTAAAGAAGAAGTAAAAACTAATGATGAAAATAAAGGCACTAAAACTATTAATAATATTAAAGATGATACTACAAAAAGAAATGTTGAATCAGTAGTTAGCAGACCTAAAACAACAGTATCTTCTATTCCTAAATCTAATAGGCCTAAAATTAATAAAATGGAAATAATAAGAAAAAAATATAAAGAAGCTTATAATAAAGTAATTTCTTTACCTAAATTTGAAAGTAGGGCCAATAAATATACTGATGAAGATTTAAAAAAAGCAGATGAAATAATAAAAAATCTTGAAAATAAAATAAAAGAGTTAAAAACAAAGAAATTTAAAGAGAAAAGAAATTGTGCAGCAGAAGTTTTAGACATTTTAAAAGAATTTTATGATTTACCATGTTTAGTAGAGCAAGTTAGTAAAGTACAAAAATTAATGTCAACACAAGATTTAAATTCTTTACATGTTGCAAGTAAAGATAAGATAGATATTGAAATTAAGAAATCAAGAATAAAAATAAATAGAAAATTAGTAGATATAGTAGAAACAGAAGCAAGTAAAATTGATAATTTAGATGATGTTTCAAAACTTAGAAAAATGATAACAGTTGATATGGAAAGACTTGATATGTCAATTGTTTCGGTAAGATTGAAGTTAGACCAAAAAATTAATTATTTACAACAAAAAGCTAGAATCAATTCAAAAGATGATGTTTCTAATGAAATTAAAGATATAGTTCGCCAAATAATAAATCCTAATATGGATGCTGAGCAAGTAAAACAAAAAATTGACGAAGAAGCAGAAAAGCTATTAGCTAAATCTCCTGCAAAAGGATTTTTTGCTATGAAAAAAGATAACTATGTATCACAAGTTCTTATTAAAATAAGAACAGCATTAACAAATGAAGCAAATGAATTTTCAATAAATGATGCAGATTTAGTTTTAGAACAATTATTAAAAATAGATAGTAGAAATTTTTCAGCAAATTTTAAAGCTGTTATAGAAAATTTTGTTGCTAGAAAAGATTATAAAACAGCTAGAAGTATTTGCGATAAATATATACAAAAAAGAAGTTTAGATTCAATAGAAACAGAAACATCAGCATATGCTAGAACTGTAAAAAAAGAAATTATTGGTGCCGAAATTGGTGAAATAATGTTATCCCAAATTAATAATAGAATGATAGATGATGAAAAATTTATAGAAGATTTAGAAAATAGAATGAAAAAAAATAATGTAAAACCATTTTCTATAAAATTGGGAAAAAATAAAGATGGAACAAAAACAATTACATTAAGTGATGTTTGGTATGAAAATCAACAACGAAAATAAAAGAGGGAAATCCCTCTTTTTTAATTTGAATATTTTTGCTTTGCTGTATCAATTTTTGTTTGTTCTGCTACATCAGTTTTGTACCAACCTTTTTCTGACATTAAATTATATATTTTGTTTTGTATATCTAATGATTCATTTAAGGCACATTTAAAAGCGCTATGAACTTCAGCTGTACTTGATTCTATACTGCCGTGAAGATATAAGTCGCAAACACCTTTTATGATTAATAATTCTTTTTCCATTAAATCTCTATCTTCCATAGAATCCTCCTTATAATAAGTTTAAAAATTTGTTATAAATTTCTGTGTGTTTTTCTACTAATTCTCCTATATAAGCAGAAAGTGTAGGGTCTTGTAATTGTGATGCTGTTTTTTGGCTACATGATTTCATAAATTTTTCATGTCCTAAAGCATCTTCAACATATAAAAGTTCTTTACTTGTCATTATTATCACCACCTAAATTTATTATTTACTAAATTTTTAGAATGTATACTGATGTTTTAAAATTATTTATATGATTACGATTGTGTTAAATTTTAATTAAAATAGTAGTAATAAAAAATGTGTTATGATAAAATGAAAAAAATATAGAGATGTTGGAGGAATAAGCATCATGAGTAAAGAAGAAAATTATAGAGAGCTAGAAGAAAATCTTAATAAGATATTTCAAAGAGAAAAAGCAAAAAAAGAAGCAGAAAGATTGATGAAAGAAGAAAAAGATGATAGTGATTTTGATAAAGATGAGTTTATTTATCAATTGCAGGGCGAAATAAATGTTTTAGAAGAAAGAGAAAGAAAAGCGATTGCTTTATCAAGCAATTCTGATGAACCAGATGAACCAGCATATCCTAAAGAATTAGATGATTTAACATTAGAAATTTTATATATTGCTTTATTATATGGTACACCTAATGCAATTTCAAAATATTACTTTGAAAAAGATTTATGCTTTTTTTCAAGTATAATTATTTTAAATTTATATAAAAGTGTAATATTCAAAGAAGGAGAAAAACATGCGCCACCACAATTAAAAGATGGATTTAATTTTCCAAAGGCAATTTCAGAATTATATGATTTGAAATGTGCTATGCATGATACACCGTTATATAAAAAATATGATTTTGAAGTGATTTATAGAGAATTAAAAAAATTATTTATTCTTAAAAAGAATTATATAAAAGCACCAACTAAAATGATGCAAGATAAAATATTTGAAATTAAAAGCTATGAAAGATATAAAGATATGACAGCAGAAGAAGTTGAAGATGCAATTAAACAATTAAATGTAACTAATAGACTTAGCCAAGCTGTTTTAAATAAAGATATTGCTAAATTCTGGCTTGATGAAAAAAATGATTTAAGAGAGGGAATACCAACACCATTTCCAATAATGACAAAAGTTTTTAAAGGATTTAGAAAAGGCGAAATTATGGCATATGCAATGCCATCTAATGCTGGTAAAAGTAGATTTACAGTTAATTTAGCTTGCCAAATTGCTTTTTTACATAAGAAAAAAGTTCTAGTAATTTCTAATGAAATGACAGAAGATAAGATGAGACTTTGCTTGCTTACTACAATTTTAAATAATCCAGAGCTTCAAAAATCTCATGGACAAGCTATTATAAAAAATGAAAGTGAGTTATTAGAATTTAAATTTAGAGCTGATAATCCAGATGAGGTAGAACTTGATGAACAAGGATTTATTAAAAGATTAAATGATGAGTCTCAAGATGAGTTTGTACAAAGATTAGAGGAATGTTCAACAGAATTTAATAAAATAATGGAAGTAACATCATGGGTTAATGAGCAAGTGGATAATTCTGTTTATTTTGTTCATCTTACAGAATATACGAACAATGATTTGCATGAAGTCATTTCTAATTATATGTATAAAGACGGAATAGAGTATGTTTTTTATGATACTTTAAAAACAGATGTAAATAATATTGGCAATTATGAAGAATTGAAGAAAACTGCTACATTACTTTCAGAACTTACTCAAAAATTTAATATATTTATAGGTGCTTCTTTGCAATTATTAGAAAATACAACAGCTCCTATTAATTTAACAATAAAT
>CANCZH010000003.1 GCA_947382445.1 uncultured Clostridium sp.
GAATTAAATTATCTTTAATTTTGATTCAATAGAATTTACTTTTTTAATTCACCTTATTTGTTTCATTTTGGTTACATTTATGTATTACTTTTATTTATTTTTGTTTTATGTTATAATTATTGTATGTATTTTTTATTATGAAGTTTGTTTAAAAAAAATTGGAGGTATTCATTATGACAACTAAAACAACAACTCGTAAAACAAGTACTCAGGAATTGGCCACTCGGTTAATTCTGTTAATTAGCACTCTTGTGTTTATGGTAGTGGCAACTGCTATTTCTGTAAAAATCTGTTATTCGCAATATCGGATGTTTTCATATTACGTTGATATACAGCGGGCAGAAGATTGCAGGGATTACAATGAAAGTTTATCTAATTCCTATCGTGGTCCCTATATGGAATTTGCAGCATCTTATGATGATGAAGTTCAAAATTTATTAAAGCAGCGTTCTGCTTATATTTCAGAGGCTGACGATCCTATTATTCAATGGTCAATTAGAGATGGCTTTGATCTTTTGACTGCAATAGTTGGCATTGGAGGTGTATGTCTTTTATTAAAATTCTGGATTAAATTACTTTATCATATGACAAAAGTAATTGATACAGAATTATGGATTATTCATCTTTTATTCTGTAAAATCATGAGACGTAAGTGTAATGGATGCTGCCGTAGATGTCCGAGGAATAGATAATTGCCATATTACCACAAAAAAGGTTGGCGTTAGCCAACCTTTTTTGGTATAAATATTTCTATTTAAAGTAATTAGTTATTTTCCCTTTTCCATTTTCGCATTCAACTTCTAATATTGCACCTGATACTATTGGCATTTGTGGAGCTACATGTCCAATATCTGCATCATATATTACTGGAATATTTAAATCTTTAAAAGCATCTTTTAATGTTTGCTCATATGTAATTCCATAGTCTTCTCTTATCATTAGTGGTCTTCCAAATATTATTCCTTTGCAATTCTCAAAATATCCTGCATTTTTCATTTGCCATAAGTGTAAATAAATTGCTGGTGTTGATAGTTCAAATATTTCAAAAAACCATACTATTCCATCTTCTTTATCTCTCTCTATATATTCTTTTACTTTGTCATATTTTGTTCCTATTAAGTTTATTAAATCATCAAAGCATCCCCCTATTGAGCGACCTCTAAATTTTATTTTTTCTTCATTATTTAAATTTTTCCATAATACATCATTTTTTAAATTATATTCTTCATATGGGTCTATTCTATCGTTCCAGTCTACTATTTCACACTTATCAAAGCTTTCTTGAGTTATTTCTTTTCCTTTCATTATTTCTATACTTGATTCTAATGACTTATGCCATTTTCTCATTCCAAAAGCTTTTACATTTGAACCATATATACATGCTATATCACATAATGTTGTTAATAAAAATATTAGTTCTGTATTATTAGAATATCCTTGAAACCATTTTGGAGGTAATTTTTTTAGTTTATCAAAATCTAATTCATCTAGCATTTCGTTTAAGAAATCTCCCCCTGTTGCTGATATAATTGCTCCTACTTCTTCATCTTTCCAAGATTCAATAAATTGTCTAGCTCTTTCTATACTACTATCACTTCTTCCATTTTCACTTGTTCTTACATTTTTTGTTTCTTTATATTTATATCCTATTTTTTCAAAATTGTTTTTAACATTGTCTAATCGTTTGAAGTCTACTTCTTTTCTTATTCCATCAGATGGTGCTGTTGTAACTATATAATCTCCTAATTTTAAGTTTCGTGGATATCTCATAATATTTATCTCCTTAATATAATTTTTCAAATATTTTACTTTCTTTTTTGTTTACATATGTGTTTATACTTATATTTATAATTAAAGATATAATAATCATTGTTGTTAAAAATATTTCTATAATATTTGATATTTTACTAGTTATTAGTAAAACTCCTATTACTATTAAAGTATAGAAAAGTATATACATTACATTTGTGTTTTGCTTCATCATTGTGTATTCACTATTCCAATTTATTTGTGGTTTCTTTAAATCAACTAATAATTTAAATTTTTCACCAATTAAATTTATTAGTAATAGTTCTATAAATATTAATATTGTTGTTACTTTATTTTTAGTGCACATATAATAAAATATTGTTACTAATATTCCTGCTAGTATATTTAATATTATGCCTAATATTGTTTTTAATTTGAACTGTTTGCTTAAAGTTATTGGAATATACTTAGTAAGTATCACATTTTTAGATTCTCTTGATACTGCTATTATTGAGCTAAAGTTCATCATATAGAAAACTTGTCCTAATGATAAAAACATAGCTACTCCGATTGTTTGATTTGCTCTTTGAGCTAAATTTCCCCATATATCTATAAATTTATTTGCAAATATTGCAAGTATTATGCTTGCTACTATTATTGTTATTGGATATATTATTGGTATTATTATGCATTGTATCAAAAATATTGGTGTTCTTGATATTGTTTTTAACTCTTTTAATATATATGATTTGTTTATATTCTTTTGTTTAAAGTCTTTAATTGTTAGAGTTTCTAGTCTGTTTTTATTATTTTTTTGACTATTTATAGTTGTTCCTATTGCGCCTTTTAAGTATATTTTAGAAATTATAAATATTATTATTATATAAATTATTACGTTTTCTAATATATATAATATTAAGTTTTGTAATCCTTTAATATTATTATAATTAAGCAATGTGTTCATAATTGGTTTTATTAATATGAATTGGTCTGATATTTTTTCTGATAGTCCATTTGTTTTCATTATTATTTCTTCGAATTTTGTAGTGGTACTATTTCCTCCGCTCCCAAATCCTGATAGTATTATTCCTGTTAGTAGACTAGTAAAAATTATTGCTATATACATTACTTTACTTTTATTTTTTATTTTATTTGTAAATCTCATTATTACTGAAGTTATTAATGATGTAATTAGTATCGGTATTATAGGTAATATTAATAATATGGTAATCATATAAATATAAAATATTATGTTTACATTGTTAAGTATTCCATATACTACCATTGGAATTGCAAGCATTATTGTTTCCATTTCATATTCTGAAATTATCATATTTATAAATTTAGCATGCAATATATCTTTTGAATTTATTGGCATTCGTAATAATATTTTTAAGTCTTTTGAAAAATATAAAACATTTAAGCTCTCAAATACACTTTTAGTAAATAAAATAAAAAAATTCATTACTAATAAAATATTTATAAATGTATATGATTGATTAATCTGAATTAATTTTTGAGTAACAATATAGCTTATTATTGTCATTGCAATTGCTAATGATAAGAATACTATACTAAATGCTATAAAACTTAAAAATGTTTCTTTTTTTCCATCGCCTCTGTTTTTATTCGTTCTTTTTGAACTTTTTAAAATTACATTTGTTAAACTTTTCATATTATTTTATCCTTCTATTATTTTTAAGAATGATTCTTCTAGTGATGAATTTGTTTTTGATTTTTCTTTTAATTCTTCTACTGTTCCAACAAATATAATTTTACCTTTATCTATTACAGCAATTTTATCACATAGTTTTTCTGCTACTTCTAAAATGTGTGTTGAGAAAAATACTGTATTTTCTTTTTGACTATGTTCTTTCATTAGTTTTTTTAATGTGTATGATGCTTTTGGGTCTAACCCTGTCATTGGTTCATCTAGTATCCAGTTTTTAGGATTATATAATAATACACTGATTATTAGTAATTTTTGTTTCATTCCATGTGAATAGCTTTGAATTCGATCTTTTAAATTGTCTCCTATTCCAAATTCTTTTGCAAGTTTTGTTACTTTTTCTAATCTTTCTTTTGCTGGTACTTTATATACATCTCCTATAAAGTTTAGGTATTCTAGTCCTGTTAGTTTCTCAAAAGTGTCTGGAGTATCTGGAACAAATCCAAATTGCTTTTTGGCTTCTAATGGTTCTTTTGTTATGCTTTTTCCATCTATTAGTATGTCTCCTTCATCTATGTTTAGTACTCCTGTTATCATTTCTATTGTTGTAGTTTTTCCTGCTCCATTTGGTCCTATGAATCCGAATACTGTTCCATCTTCTATTTTTAGACTTATATTGTCTATTACTTTTTTTCCTTTTTCATAGGATTCACTAACGTTTTTTATTTCTATCATTTTTCTCTCCAATTAATTTATATATAATTATATATATGCAATTTCATATGTTAGATATTTAAAATCTATTTTTGATATGTACAAACGTAAATTTCAGAAAAGTTTCTTAAAAAAATTAACTGAGGGTGCACGTTCCATCCGTGGAGAGGCTCAGTTAATTTTTGTTAGAAACTTTTGAAATCGAAGAGCAGTCCTTATCAAAAATAAATTTTTAATATCTAACAATATGAATTACAAATAATTTTTATTATTTTGATAGTTCATAAATTGCAATTGCATACATGTTACAGCTATCTATCAAATTCTGTATTTCTATATATTCATCAACTTGGTGGCACATGTCTGGCTCACCTGGTCTCATTGCTCCAAATGAAACACAATTTTTAAAAGCTCTTGCAAATGTTGCTCCTCCAATTGCTAATGGTTCTTTATTTTCACCTGTATAATCAGTATAAATCTTACATAATTTTTGTACTAGCTCGTTTTCTTTTGGTATATATAAACTTGGTTTTTCTCCTGAAAATTGTATTTTTAGACCATGTAAATTTTCTGATATTTTATCTTTTACTTCTTCTAATTTTACATCTCCTGGTATTCTTAGGTTCATTCCTGATTTTAGTTTGTTATCTTCCAATTCAATTCTTGCTAAATTTAATGTTAAATTTCCTAATTCTTCGTTTTCGTGTTTTATTCCTAAGCTCTCTCCATTAGTTTCTTTTCCAATTTTGTTTGCTAATTTTTGTATTGTCTCATTCTCTATCCCAAATTTACTAAATACTTCATTTAGTAAAACTACCATTTTTGAAACTGCATTTACACCTAATTCTGGATGTGCTGCATGTGCTTGAATTCCTCTTGATTCTATATAGAATTCATTGTTTATTCTTGTGAAAGATATATCATCTTCTATTTTTGTTATAAGTAAGTTTTTCAAATCTTCTGATATTGTATCATGAACTTCTAATTTGACTGCACAATACTTTGGTACAACATTTATTCTGTTATTTTTGCAATCTATACTTATTATTTTTATTATAGGATTTTCTACATATTCTTCCTCTGTATATACTGTTAGTAATGCTTTTTCTGAGTATATACATGGGAAATCTGCATCTGGACTAAATCCAACTGTTGGCATTTCTTCATGTTGCTTATAATAGTTTATGCATTTCCAGTCATTTTCTTCATTTAATCCAACTATTAATCTTACTCTTTTATTTACTTTTGCATTTTCTTTTACTGCTTTCATTGCATACAAAGAAGCCATCATAGGTCCTTTGTCATCTATTGTTCCTCTTCCATATAATTTTCCATCTTCAATTGTTAATTTAAAAGGGTTATGTTTCCATCCCTCTCCTTCTGGTACTACATCTAAGTGTCCTACTATTCCTAGTAATTCTTCTCCTTCTCCAAATTCAATATATCCACAATGTTTATCTATATTTTTTGTTCTAAATCCTAATCTTTCTCCTATCTCTAAAAACTTGTTTAATGCATTATCTACATTTTTTCCAAATGGATATTCTGGGTTATCATATCCATCTAATTTACTTGGTATTTCAATCATTTCTCCTAAGTCTTTTATTAATTCATCTTTTTTTGAATCAATATATTTTTTAAACATATGTTATACTCCTTTTTCTAACATTTCTATAATAGAATTAGCTGCTTTTCTACTGCTAGCTAAAGCTCTACACACTGTTGATTTGGTTTCTGACAAATCTCCTCCTGCAAATACTTTTTTAATATTTGTTTCGCATTTGTCATTTATTGCAATTAGTCCTTTTTCATTATATTCTAAATTTTCTTTTTCTAGAACTTCTCTGTTTGGTTTTAATCCTATTGCAAAAACTACTGTATTAGCGTTATAGTCAAATTCTGAATTTGGTATATCTATTGCTTTTCCATCTACTACTTTGGTTTGTATGCATTTTACTTTTTCCATTTTTCCGTCTTTTCCCTCTGCTTTTATAACTCTTGTTGTAAATACCGGTTTTACTCCATCTTCTACTGCTTCTTTTAACTCTATTTCTCTTGCTGGAATATGGCTTAAATCTCTTCTATATAGTATTGATACTGATTTTGCTCCCATTTTTATTGCGCTTCTAGCAGAGTCCATTGCAACATTTCCACCACCAATTACTACAACATCACCTAAGTCTTCTATATAATTTCCTCTATTATATGATTTTAAGAAAAAGTCAGAATCATATATTGATTCAAATTCCCCTAAGTCATATTTGCTTGGAGTTTCTGCTCCTATTCCTAAAAATATTGCATCATATTTTTCTTTTAATTCAGTTATGTGTAAATTTTCTCCTAATTGTTTATTTTTTTCAAAATTTACACCCATCTTTTTTAGTTTTTCTATAATTTGTTCTACATATTTTTTTCTTAATCTAAAATCTGGTATACCATAAGTTAGTATTCCCCCGAAAGTTTCTTCTTTTTCAAATACATCTACTTTAAATCCCTTTTTTCTTAATTCATATGCACATTCTATTCCTGCTGGTCCTGAACCTATTACTGCTATTTTTTGTTCTTTCTCTTTTTCAATTTTTATTTCTTCATCTTTTATATTATTTTCTATTGCCCATTCATTAACATATTTTTCCAGTTTTCCTATTGATGTTGGTGTCGATTTTATTCCTCTTACGCATGAACCTTCACATTGTTCTTCTTGTGGGCAAACAATACTACATATATGTGAAAATATATTATTTTCTCTTAAAATTTTATATGCTTCTTCAAATTTTTCTTCTTTTATTTTGTTAATGAATTCTGGTATATTGGTGTTCATAGGACATGCATTCGAACATGGTTTTAATTTGCATCCTAGACAATAATTTGCTTGTTTTTTTATATTTTCTAATTCTTCCATGATATAAACTTCCTTTTTTAGATTTTAATTTTTTTTATTTTATCATTTTTACTTTTTTAGTACAATGTTTATTTTTATATTGATTTATATAATAAATGCTATAAACGTACATATTGTAGTGTTTTTATGTTTTTTAACTTTTTTTAATCTGACTACTCATCTTTTTAGTATTTTAGAATATTTTTTTGTTTTTTACACATATTAATATTAATTATCGTTTAGGAGGTTTTTATTATGAATCATCCAATTGAAGGACTTATGAATACTGCTATGAGTAGTATTAAAGATATGATTGATGTTGATACAATAATTGGAGAGCCAATTTCTACTGGTATTGATACGTTAATTATCCCAATTTCTAAAGTATGTTTTGGATTTGCTGCAGGTGGTAGCGAATTTAAAGGTGAAACTATAAATGAGTATTCTAAAAAAGAAAAAGAAGAGCAAGTTCAATATAGATTACCTTTTGGTGGTGGTAGTGGCGCTGGTGTTAGCATTGAGCCTGTTGCTTTTTTAGTTGTTTCTAATGGTATGGTTAAATTATTACCTATTACTCATGATTCTTATATTGATAAATTAATTGATTATGTTCCTGATTTATTAGAAAAATCTGGTGACATAATAAAAAATATGAAAAATAAGAATCAATGTATAGAGAAATTGAAAGAAAAAATTGAAGAAAATTTAGAAGATTCAGATGATGCAGATGATATTGATGATATCGATGATTTAGAAGATTAATAAGCAGAAAATTAGAACTGAAGCTATAAAAATAGAGAAAATGATTTTTAATGACGCGCAGTTTGGGCAAACATTTTGGGAATACGTCTTCTTCGAAACTAATGTAGGCAAACCCCACGGCCAAAAATGTGCCCCAGCAAGGAATAAAAATCATTTTCTCTATTTTTATAGTACTTTATATCTAATTAATTTCATAGCTTTTTATTCGTACTTTTAGTCAATTCAAATTCTATTACCTTTGCTCTGGATTAGTGAAATTAGTTTTACTTCTATTTTACTTGACACTTTTGCATACAAATAGTTCTGCTTAAAATTAGTTGTTATATTATAATTTACCTTTGTTTTAGAATTAGAATATTTATTTATATACATAGGTACTAATGCATTTATTATGGCATAAGTATATATATTTGTGTATATATGCTTTATTCCATAATCTAAACTTAAATCTATTTGAGATAACTCTATTGGTAACTTTCTTACTATCTTTTCACCTTTTTCAATATAATCTTTTTTCTTTAAAAAATCTAAAGCTTTTATTATATCTTTCTTTTTCAATTTTTTATTAAATATCAATATTTTATAAAAAATGTAAAATTTTATTCTTATTAGAAATTTTATTTTATAATTTTTAATTTCTAATTTCTCTATACATAACTCTACTCTTGAACTATTAATTAATATTAAAATAAAAAATAGTATTATTACAATATATTTCATAATACTATTTTTTCCATATTTTTAACTTTTATAATTAATTTTTTTTAGATTTTTCTACTAATATATCTCCAAAGAGTTCTTCTTGATTTGCTATTACTTTATTTCTTCTAGTTAATTCTAACAAACCAGTAAACGCTGTTACAACTTCTGCTTTTGGTTTTGCTTTTATAGAAAACAATTTGTTAAATACAAAATTTGGTTTTTTTGATAATTCTTTAAATATTTCTTTTACCTTGCTTGTAACTGAATAACTTTCTCTTATTGCAATTTTTTCAATATTTTGGGCATTTTTATTCATCTTCATTTCATTGTTTTCTATTAGTTTTTTATAATTTTCATATAAAACTTCTGATAAATATTCTTTTTCTATTTTTTGTTTTGGTAATTCAACTGTATCTTGTTGTTTATAAAATCTTTTGCAATTTTCTATAAAATTTAATTTTAATTTTTGTGATATTTCTTTATATTTCTTATACTCAATTATACGACTTAATAATTCTTCCTCAGTTAATTCTGCTTCATCTTCAACTTCTTTTGGTAATAATTCTTTCGATTTAAGGAATACTAGTGTACTTGCTATTACTAAAAATTCACTTGTTATATCTAAGTTTTGAGCTTCCATCTCATTTATATATTCTATATATTGGTCTGCAATATCAGATATTCTAACATCATAAATATCCATTTTATTTTTATCTATTAAATGACATAATAAATCTAATGGTCCTTCAAAATTCTCTAATTTAAGTGCATATTTATTTGTTTCTAATGTTAGTATTCCCATTTAGTTATTCCCCCAAATACTTTTATTTTTCATCTTCATTTTTTATTTTAGATATTGTATCTGGCATATATCTTTTCTTTTTCAGATACATTATTGTTTCTTCTAGTTCTTGCGTATTTCTCTTTTTTTCCCTAATATTTCTAGCAGATAATAATTCATATTCTTCTAACATTTTAGAATTATTTAAGATATACTCATCTATTAAGTTATCATTTACTCCTTTTGAGTATAGTTTATATTTTAATTCATATATTGATAAGTTTTTTAATGCTACTGCTTCATGTATAAATTTTTCAATATATTCAATATCGTTAATATATCCTATTTCCTTTAAATTTTCAATAGTTTCTTCCAAAATATCGTTATCTTCGTTTTTAAATTTTTCCAAGATTTCTTTTTCTGTTCTTTTTTTATAAAATATGTATTTTAATATTTTAGTTTTTAATTTATCTATTTTTTCTAATCTTTCTAAATCCATTTTCTCTCCATATGCTATTAAAGGGTGCACACTTTTTTATATGCATCCTTTAATAATAAATTTTATTATTCTTCATCTTCTAGTTCGTCATTGTCGTCATTGTTTATTTCTGTATCATCTAATGCTTGTTCAAAAGCTTTACTATAATCATCTCTTATTTTTTGCTCTACTTCTGCAAGTATTTCTGGATTTTCTTTTAAGTATTTTTTAACATTTTCTCTACCTTGTCCAATTTTATTATTTTTATAGCTAAACCAAGCACCGCTTTTTTCAATTATATCTAAGTTAACAGCTAAGTCTAATATGCTTCCTTCTTTTGAAATTCCTTCTCCATATAATATATCAAATTCTGCTTCTCTGAATGGTGGTGCTACTTTATTTTTGACTACTTTTACTCTTGTTCTACTTCCTATTACTTCACCATCTTGTTTTATGTTTTCTGTTTTTCTGATATCTAAACGTACTGATGCATAAAATTTAAGTGCTCTACCACCTGGTGTTGTTTCAGGATTTCCAAACATTATTCCAACTTTTTCTCTTAATTGGTTTATAAATATTATTGCTGTTTTTGATTTGTTTAGTACGCCAGCTAGTTTTCTTAATGCTTGTGACATTAATCTTGCTTGCAAAGCTACATGCGTATCTCCCATGTCTCCATCTATTTCTGCTTTCGGAACAAGTGCTGCTACTGAGTCTACTACTATTATATCTATTGCTCCACTTCTTACTAGTGCTTCTGTTATTTCTAAAGCTTGTTCTCCTGTATCTGGTTGTGAAACTATTAAGTTATCTATATCTACTCCTAATTTTTTCGAATATGCTGGGTCTAGTGCATGTTCTGCATCTATGAATGCTGCTACTCCTCCTGCTTTTTGTGCTTCTGCAACTGCGTGTAAGGCAAGTGTTGTTTTTCCTGATGATTCAGGTCCATATATTTCTATAATTCTTCCTTTTGGAATACCTCCTATTCCTAATGCAACATCTAGTGTTAAAGCTCCTGTTGGAATAGCTTCAACTTCCATTGCTTTATATTCGCCTAATTTCATTACAGAACCTTTTCCAAATTGTTTCTCTATTTGTCCCATTGCAGCATCTAGTGCTTTTCTTTTTTCATCATTAATTTCTTTCATATTATCTCTCCTTACAAAATCTATGTTTGTTAAACGTTTGTTTGGTAACATTATATATTATATATTTTTTTTGTCAATAGTTTTTAATAATTTTTTCTGTACCATTTTTCTATATAGTTATATATGTTATATGGTGTAGGTTTTAAAATTCCTGTTAAATTTGTATTATATACTAATATGTTTTTCTTTCTTGATATGCTTAAAAATGGTCTTTCATCATTATATATTTCAATTATTCTTTTGTATTTTTCTTTTAGTAAATTGTTATCATTAATGTTTTCTACTTCTGATAATATTTGATTTACTTCATCATTATTATAATTTGATATATTTCCTTGACCAATATATGTATTTAAGTTTGGACTAAATGATGTTGACATATTTACTAATATAGCATCATATCCATTTCTACTATTTATTAAATTGTAATAATTATTTGCTGAAACTTTTCTTATTGTTACTGTTATTCCTGCATTTGCCCATTGCTGTCTTAGATTTTCTGAAATTGCTACATCTAGGCCATTGTCCATATTTACTGTTAATGTGAATGATAATCTTGTATATTGTCTTCCATTTTGTTTTTGCCATGAGTTATTTCTAAACATCCATCCATCTTCTGCTAATAAATTATTTGCTATTTCTGAGTTATAGCTATTATCTATTATTTCATTTTGATATAGAAAATTTCCATAATCTAATGGAAAATCAGATACTCTGTATGTATTTCCATAGCAACTAGCAATAATATTATTTTTGTCTATGTAATATGAAAGTGCTTTTCTAACTTTACTACTAGCTAAAATGTTATTTGCTTGATTAAATGCTATATAATCATATTCTCTTCCATTAAAGTCTACTGATGCAAAACCTATACTACCAATGTATTGGCTAACACTTGATTGAGATGTGTTTATAGCATCTATATTTCCATTTTTAAAATCATTATACACTTCACCCATTGTTTGATATATATTTATATTAATTTTTTCTAATACGCTGTTTTTCTCTTTATTCCAGTATTCTGTATTTTTTTCTAATGTTATTATTTTTTCATCATATGATGTTATTTTAAACATTCCTGTTCCGAATTGGCATATTAGTCTTTTCTGAATTTGCAAAGTCTGTATCTTGATAGTATGTTGCTGACATTATTGGAAAAGTAAGATTATATTCAAAAAAAGATACTGGATTGTCTAATGTAAATCTTAGTGTTTGGTCATCTAATATGTCTATTGCAACTACATTCTGAACATTACTTGAATATATTGAATTTATATTTTTTAGTAGTCCTACTGTGAATTTAACATCATTTGCTGTTACATTTGTTCCATCAGACCATTTTATATCTTGTTTTAATTTTATTATATATGTAAGCTCATTTGTTTTTGATATTTCTTCTGCTAGTGCATATTCTTTTGTATAATCTTCTTTTAATCTTATTAATGAATCAAATATTATTTTGCTTATTTCTTGTACATGTTTATTATGACTTATAATTGGGTTGATTGTATCTAGTTCTGATATTGCTAATCTTAATTCTTTTACAACACTAGTATTTTCTTCTGTTTCTTGGCTTACATTTTTGTTTTCTATTTTTTCATTGTCTTTTTTGTAAATTGAATATGTAACAATAGCCAGAATTATGATTACTATTATGAATATGTATTTAAACATGTTCGTTTTTTTCATTTTTTTCACCTCATATTTATATTGGTAATCATATATTATTTTTTTATTTCTTTCAAGAGTAAAACAAAAAAACGGGAGCTATTTTTTAGCTCCCAAATATATTTTTATTTTCTTGATTCTATTATTAGTTTTATACCTGTTCTGTCTTCGCCTTCTACTTGAACTTCTGCGAAAGCAGGTATACAAATTAGGTCAACACCAGCTGGTGCTACGAATCCTCTTGCGATAGCTACCGCTTTAATTGCTTGATTTAGAGCTCCTGCTCCGATTGCTTGCATTTCTGCTTTTGTAGTTTCCTTTACTAATCCTGCAATTGCTCCTGCAACTGAATTTGGATTTGATTTTGATGAAATTTTTAAAACTTCCATTTTTTTGCCTCCTATTTTTTTTATTTGTAACATTGACATATATTTTTATATACTATACATATTCGAATGTCCATACATTTATGGCAAAAAATGGAATAATCGTATGACACTTTTCTTATTATTTCGACATCTATTCTATATTTATTCTTTTAATACTCGTGATTTGACAATTTTCGTCATTTATTTCAAATATACAAGAATTCATTTTTGCTTCTCCATCTGCTATTTTATATCTTTCTGGTAATGATGTTAAAAATCTTTTTATTGATACATCTTTGTCCATCCCTATAACAGATTCTTTTGGCCCTGTCATCCCAACATCAGTTATATATGCTGTTCCGTTTTTCATTATTGTTTCATCTGCTGTTTGAACATGTGTATGTGTTCCATATATAATACTTACTTTTCCATCTAAATAATATGCTAATGCTAATTTCTCCGCTGTTGCTTCTGCATGAAAATCTATTATTATTATATCAACTTGATTTTTTACTTTTCTTACAATTTCATCTGCTACTATAAATGGATTTTCGCTTAATACACTCATTGTTACTCTTCCAATTAAGTTTATAACAGCAATTTTTTTATCTTTGCAATGAAAAATTTGGTATCCTTTTCCTGGGTTATTTTCAGAATAATTTGCTGGTCTTATTAATTTTGGATTATCTATAAAATTAAATATATCTTTTTTAGCCCAAGTATGATTTCCCATTGTAATGCAGTCTACATTTAATTCTAATAATTTATTGAATGCTTTTTCTGTTATCCCCATTCCCTCTGCAACATTTTCAGCATTAACTATACAAAAATCTATTTTTTCTTTTTCTTTTAATAATTTATATTCTTTTTCAAATTTTTTTAAACCTATATTTCCTACTAAATCGCCTACTACTAAAACCTTCATATACTTTTCCTTTCCTAAACTGTAAATTTTCCTAATACATAATACTATAAATCTAGTATATCTTCAAGTGAAGTTACTAAAATTGCTCCATCTTTAATTAATTCATTTGTACCAATTGATCTATCACTTGTAATATTTCCTGGAATTGCATAAACATTTTTTCCTTGTTCTCCTGCTAGATTAGCTGTTATTATGCTTCCACTATTTTTCATTGCTTCAACTATTACTATTTTTTCAGATAATCCACTTATTATCCTATTTCTTTTTGGAAAATTTTCTGGTATTGGTTTAGTATTTATTCCATATTCTGATATTATCAGTCCATTTTTATTCAATATTTCTTCATATAGCTTTTTATTTTCCTCTGGATATATGTAATTTACTCCTGAGCCTAATACTGCAATTGTGCCTCCCTTAGCAACTAATGCTCCTTTATGTGCATATGAATCAATTCCTTTTGCCATTCCACTAACTATGCAAAAGTCTTTTCTTGCTAATAAATATCCAAATTTTTGAGCTATAAACTTTCCATATTCAGAACAATTTCTGCAACCAACAATTGCTATCGATTTTTTGTTTAATAATTTTAAATTTCCTTTTGCGTATATTATAATTGGATAATCATAAATATTTTTTAATTCTTTGGAATATAATTTGTTATCAAATGCAATTATTTTTGTATTTGTTTTTATTGCTTCATTTAAAATTTTATTTGCTTCATATTTCTTGTTTGAATCTGTAATCTTTTTTATTAATTCTTTTGAATTTGTTAATTTATTTAGTTCTTTTTCTGATAATTTATAAATTACTTTTGGATTTTTAAATATTTCTATTAATTTTATTTTTTGTTCTTGGCTTAAACTTAAAATTGAGAGCCAAATCCAATAAATTATTTCTTCCATAATTTTTTTGATTTTGCCCCCAATTAATTTTTAATTTATTTAATTCCGTTTTGATTTTTAGTAGCTTTTACTAAGTTTGTCATAAGCATTGCTATTGTCATTGGTCCAACTCCACCTGGAACTGGTGTTATATAACTTGCTTTTGGACTTACTTTCTCGAAGT
Organism: uncultured Clostridium sp.; assembly: GCA_947382445.1. The sequence goes on from CANCZH010000003.1 coordinate 14,914, forward strand.
CTACGTCTCCTTTTAGCTTTCCATCTTCCATTCTGTTTATTCCAACATCAATTACTACTGCCCCTGGTTTTACCATATCTTCTGTTACAAAACATGGTTTTCCAATTGCTGCAACAAGTATATCTGCTTGTTTTGTTATTGATGGTAAATCTTTTGTTCTAGAGTGGCATACTGTAACTGTTGCGTTTTTGCTTAATAAGCATTGGCTCATTGGTTTCCCAACTATATTACTTCTTCCTATTACTACTGCATGTTTTCCTTCTAAATCTATATTATAGTCTTCTAGAATTTTCATTATTCCAAATGGAGTACATGAAATAAATGTATCTTGACCTAGTACAAGTTTTCCAACATTTACTGGATGAAATCCATCTACATCTTTTTCTGGCGATATTTTTCTAAATGCTTCATTTATATCTAAGTGCTTTGGTATTGGACTTTGAAGTAATATTCCATTTATTTCTTTCTTGTTGTTTAATTCTTCAATTAAATTTAGTAATTCTTCTTGTTTTGTATTCTCTGGTAATAAATATTCTTCAAATTCTACTCCTATATAATCACATGCCTTACTTTTATTTCTTACATATACTTGTGAGGCACTGTCATCTCCTACCATTATTACCGCTAATTTTGGATTTATTCCTTGTGTTTTTAACTTTTCTACTTCAATTTTTAGTTCATCTTTTGTTTTAGTTGCAACTTCTTTTCCTTTTAATAGTTCCATACTTCCTCCAATCAGATTTATGAAAAACATCGTATTACATCGTTAAACATCGTATCGAAAATACTCAATGTACATATGTACACCTCCATTTTTCTCACTCGTTTGCCTAGTAATACTCGCTTTTGCTAAATCTCCTATTATCCTAACTTATGCAAACATTCTTATAAAGAATACTATATACACTAATAATCCCAATAACACTCTATATATTGCAAAAATTTTGAAACTTCCTTTTTGTAAGAATTTCATTAAGAATTTTATTACAACTAATCCTACTAAAAAACTTGTTATAACCCCTACAAAAAAAGCAATTGAAAATTGAAAATCAAATATTTTTAATATTGTTGCTGCAAAAACTATTGGTGTTGATAATAAAAATGTATATTTTGCAACACTTTCTCTATCTATTTTTAAAGCTCTTCCTACTGTTATTGTTGCTCCTGACCTAGAAACTCCTGGAACAAAAGCTAAAATTTGTGAAATTCCAATTAAAAATGCTTGTTTAAAACTCATATTTTCATATGTTGTTTCTGATTTTGAATTTTTATCAACCACATATAATAAAATTCCCATTACTATTAATGCTGTTGCAACTACTAGAGGGGTTGTTAGGTAATCCTCTAAGAAGTGTTCAAAAATTAATCCTATAATTCCTGCTGGTATTGTTGCCGCTACAATATACCAAAAGATTCTTCCTTCTGTTGATTTTTCTTTTTTAAATACTGCATTCCAACCTCCTTTAATAAGATTAATCCAGTCTTTAAAAAAGAATATGCATATTGCAAGTAATGTTCCGAAGTGTAATGCTATGTCAAATGATTCTGATATTTTCCAATCAAAAAAGAATTCTGATATAAGATATAAATGTCCTGAACTAGATACTGGTAATAATTCTGTTAGCCCTTGGATAATTCCTAATATGGCTGCTTCTACTATTTCTATCATTCTTATTTCTCCTTTGTTTTATATTTCTTTTAATATATGGTACAGCGTTTCTTTTATAAATTCTGCTGATGTCATTGGTGCAACTTTTCCAGGTAAAGAAAGTGCCCAAATTAATTTTAGTCCTAAATTTCTTGCTGCTCTTCTATCCACTCCTCCTGGATTTGATGAAAGGTCAATTATTGTACATTCCTTTTTAATGTATTGTAATCTATTTTCATCTAATATCTGAAATGGAATTGTATTAATTATAATATCATAGTTTCCTAATTCATTTTCTAATTCACTTAAATGTATTGGATTATATCCATATGCTTTGATCCATGCTATATCTGAATTTTTTCTAGCTTCACATGAAACTTTTGCTCCAATTCCATCTAGCATTTTTGCTAATACTTTTCCTACTCTTCCAAATCCCATTATTAATACATTACTTCCATGTATTGTTTTTTGGGTGTTTTCCATTGTTATTTGTATTGCACCCTCTGCTGTTGCTATTGTATTTAATACTACTAATTCTTCTCTTTTTAATAAATCTATATATTTTATATTTTTTTCTTGTAAATTTGCTATTATTTTTTCTGATAATTGTCCTGCTAAAAATGTTTTATTTTTATTTGCCATTGTGTTTATTAATTCGTCTATTGATATTTTTTCTTCTGAAAATGGTGCACTTAAATTTTCAGCATCATTTGTCATTGGTACAGGTCCAATTATAATTTCAGAACTATTTACTAAGTCTGAAATACTCTCGCACTTTTTTACATTGTTGCTTTCTACTAAGTTTTCTGAGTTTTCTAATCCATATGTATATACTAAAAAATCATCTTTTGCTAATAGCTCTATTAGGTTTACAATCCTTAAATCTCCACCTATAACAGATACCTTTTTATACATATTTTATTCTCCTTTCAGATTTAAATTTTTTCTATCTGTAAATCCTCTATTTCTTTTGTGCTTTTTTTAATTTCTTCTTTTTCAAATATTTCATTTACTTTTTTTGTTACTCTGTTTTTGTCTTCATTTTCTTTCATATCATTTATTAAATAAATTGTTTCTTCTAGGTATTTTTGAATTTCAATGTCTTTTGGATTTTGCTTTTTCAATTCTTTTTCTTCCATTTTTACTTTTACTGTTAGATATTGTTTTATTGTTTCAAAAACTTTTTCATTTTCTATTATTTTCAAGTAACTTTCATCAATTTCTATTGCTTTGTTTGCAAATAATATTGCTTTATCTTTTTCCCCTTTTAACATATATATTTTTGCTAGCTGATAATATGCTTTTGCTTCTAATTCTTCTGACATTAAACATTCTACAAAATACTTCTCTGCTGCTTCTAAATCTTTTTCTATTAATGCAATTTGACCTAAATTATATTTTGAATTATATAATCTATGGTTTATTTCAGCTGCTTTTTCATAGCATTCTTTTGCGCTTCCAAAATCATTTAATCTTGTATATACCATTCCTAAACTATAATATAATTCAAAATCTGCTGGATTATATCTTAATGCATCTTGGTAAACTGTAACCGCTTCCTTAAATCTTTCTTGTTGATATAATAATTCTCCTAATAAAGTTGATGCTTTATAATATTCTGGTTTATTTTTTAGAAGACTTTCAAGCATTGTTATTGCTTCATCTTTCCTGTCTAAATCATTTAGCAATTCTGCAATTCTATAAAATGAATCATAATCTCTTTTATTTGTTTCTACTGCTCTTACATATTCATCTATTGCTTTTCTATTTCCGCCTTCTTTTTCATATATTTTCGCTAATAATATATGCCCTTTGTATGTATCTGGATACTTTTCCATTAAATTTAATAATACAGATTTCGCTGCTTTATTATCTCCAATTAATACTAAAAATCTTGCTTCTGTATTTGCTATTATTTCTGAAAAATTATTTCCTGCATATTCTACTAATATTACTATTCCAGGCAATATTACAGACATTATATACATTAAAAATTTTGAAATACTACTTTCAAAAATTCCTCCTACTAACAATTCTAAAAAATTAAATGCTATTCCAATTGCTTCTATTACTAGAATAGCAACATAATTTGTATCATTTTTTCTTATTAATTTTGAAAAAACAATAATAAATAAAGAAAATGCTAATATATTGAATATAAATTTTTCAATTAACATTTTTTTCTCTTCACCCCTATTAAACAACCTTTTTTCACTTGTGGTACATTATACCATATGGTTTTTCCTAAAACAAGTAAAATATTTCTCTTTATAAATTTTATCTATCAAAGTATAACAAAAAGGTACTATACCTTGTAAATATAGTACCTTTTATTTTAATTAGTATTTACTTGATTTGAAATATTTATTAATTCTTGTGTATTGTATGAATCATAGCTTTCTATGTAATATATGTACTTACTTCCTGTATCTGTTGAATTCGTAGTTATTATTACATTATTATTTTGTTCATCACTATTTATGTTAATGCTTGGTTTTGTTGGTTTGTTTTTATCATTTGCTAGAATATCTGTATATTTATTTAATGTATATTTTTCACCTAAATCTATTATTTTTTTCCAATCTGTTGTATTTTCTTGTTTTCTATATATTACGAAATATTTATTATTAACATCATAGCTTGACCAATCTAAAATTACTTCTCCTTTTCCATTTTCTGTGTTTAAATTTACTTGACTTGTTAGTATTAGTTGTGGTACTTCAAATTCATATACATTACTTATATTTCCAACTTTGTCTTCGGCAACTATGTAAATATATTTTATTTTATAGATGTCTTTTATTACTATATCTTCTGTTTTCTCTACTTCTATACTATTTTCTTCTGTTAATTCTGGATTATTTAATTTTTCTGTGCTTGCTAAATATTTGTATTTTATTATTCCTGAGCCTTCTCCTAATCCTTCTTTTATATCATTTGCTTCTACTGTTACTATATTATTATTAATAGTTGCTTTTGTAATTGTTGGTGCTGTATTATCTAATTTATCTATTATTATTTTCTGTACATGATCATTTCCAAGCCCATCTTGATATAAAACTGAAAATTCTTTTGCTTGATATAAATCTCCTATAAATTCATAATCTCTTGAAAATCTATCTTCGTTTGTATTTGCTAACTTTAAATCTTCTATATTATTAAATGCTATTGAAACATTTCCCACTCCATCATCGGTAGCAATAAATGTAAATTTTTTTGATTTTGACCATTCTCCATCTATTTCTGTTCCAGATATTGGAGTTGGTGGCATAATGTCTATTTTTGATATTGTAAATTCTTGTGAAGTACTGTTTTCACAAGTATCTGTTACTATGCATTTATATTTCTTTTCTAGTGCTTCTAGTTCTAATTGTGGTATACAAGAAATTTCAAATTGCTTATTTTCTACGTCTGCTTTTCCATAAAAAATAACATTATTTTCATTACCAACTTCAACTATTTTTATACTTACATTATCACAATAATTTTCAGTTCCTTTTACTACTATTGGCTTATTCTGACTCCATTCAGTCAATTCTGTATTATTAGATGAATTTATTTCTGTTATTTCTGGTTTTATTTTTTCTGGATATGCATAAATACCTTCAATATAAACAACACTATTATTAATAGTTAAGGAATTTTCTGCAATATATTTAGTTTTTATATCAATTCCAAATTTTGCTTTAATAGTTATTGTAAAACTCTTTTTATCTTCACTCACCTCTGATAATTCTTGTGAAAAAGTTTGATACATAGCAGTAATTGGTCCTGATAATCCTCCTTTTTCAAATGATGTCAATGTATATGGTTCATTTAATTTAACTTTTATTGTAATAGTATTTAATGCTAGTACATTATTGTCTACATCTTTGTGGTATGTTACTGTTCCTAATTCTAAATAACATCCTGCACATAATATCTTTCCTTGATCTAAATCCATATACATACGTCGATGTTGAGTAGTTAAAGAATAATTACACTTTTGACAAGTTCCTAAATTATAACAATCAAGCTTTTTCCCATCTTGTCTTTTGCAATATTCTGCATAGTCTCCATATTTTCCTAATGTTGAATTATATAGCTTCCCATTGCCATATTGCCCTATATAATATGAATGTATTATCTGGTTCCCACAAACGCTACATTTTTTGGTATGAACAGCAGCATACTCATCTGGTATCCACGTACCATTTTCATCATATCTCATAAATCCAGCATGTGTCATATAACTTCCATTCCATACACATGGTTTATATTCAGTTTCACTATATCCACATGAACATGTTTTAATATATGGATTTTCAATTCCGCACAATTCATTTCCAAGAGCCGAATTTATTTTAAAATTATGAACTATAATATCTTCTTTTTCATGACAAGTTATACATTCATTCCAGTGCTGTGTGCTATTGTAACTAGTTTTTAAAATATGTTTATGATTTAAATTTGAGCCTGTCTCTAAATTTGTAATATCAATAATAGTTACATCAGTGTTTTCATTAATCTGTGATTGTTTATTTATATTATTTTTTATATTTTCAATTATTGATATTGTATTATTTCTTTCATATACTATTATGCTTACAATTATTGCAAATATTATTAAAGTTAAACTTAATAAAATTCTTTTTTTCATACGTTTTCTCCTTGTAATACTACTAATTTTGAAAATTTAAAATACTAAATTTTGGTATTAAAATAATCAGCTGATACTCCAAAGAATTCTGCAAAGGCAAATAATTCGAAATCTTGAACAAGTCTTTGATTATTTTCAATTTTTGAAATTTCCTTAAATGTTATTTCAATTCCTAGTAATTGCAATTTTTCTGCTAATTTTTCTTGTGATAATTCTGACTTTATTCTAAGTTCTTTTAATTTAACACCTGAAACATTTTTATAATTATAATATTTGTTAATTTTCATATTTTCGACCATTTTTATTTATTACAAATTCATTCTAACATTTTTCTTAAAATTTCACTCCCTAATAAAGAGAATACATTTTATAAATAAAATAAATATATGGAAATATTAGAATATTTATCAAACTAATAGCTTGATTTTATTTAATAAGTACTATATATTATTATTGTTGAAAGGAGTTAATTATGGCATTTGATGGTTTAATTCTTAAAGCTACTATTGCAGAACTTAAAAATTCTTTAATAGGTGCTAGAGTTAATAAAATTCTTCAACCTAGTAAGTTTGAAGTTATTTTTAATTTATATAATCAAAAAAATTATTTACTGGATATTTGTATTCATCCAGATTATTATAGAATTGGTCTTACAAATTTTTCAAAACCTAATCCTACTAACGCTCTTAATTTTTGTATGTTACTTAGAAAGTATTTAAATAATAGTAAGATTACAAATATTGATAGTTTTGATTTAGATAGAGTTGTTTGTATTGATTTTGAAGGAAGTAATGAAGTAAAAGATACTTTGACTTATCATCTTATTATTGAGCTTATGGGTAGACGTAGTAATGTTATTTTACTTAATGATAAAAATTTTATAATTGATTCTATTAAACATATTATTACTTCTGACCGTGAGATATTGCCTGCTCGTTTTTATACTATGCCAGCATCTAATAAAAAATCTTTCTTAGAAATTAATAATTTTGATGAATTTTATTCTATTGTTTCTAAGGATTATTATGATGATTTATCAAAATTCTTACCATCTATTTTTACTGGTTTTAGTAATATTTTTATTTCAAATATTTTAGATGAATTAGGGATAGAAACCTCTTCTAAAGATATTAATGAATTAAAAGAAATTTATGATTATATAAAAAATTTAATTAGTCAATTTGGAAGTGAAAATATTAGTCCTAAAGTTTTAGATAAAGATTATACATTGGAACTTGGTAACTTTGATTCTTCTATTAATCATTTTCTAGACGAGTATTATCATAATAAAGAAACATATGATATTTTTAATAATGCTAAGTCTACTCTTTCAAAATTAATTTTAAGCAGTTTAAAAAAATCTTCTAAAAAATTAGAAAATATTAATGAAAAATTAAACTCTTGCAATGATATGGAAAAATATAGATTATATGGTGAACTTTTAACAGCTAATTTATATAAATTTAAAGGAGATTATGCTAGCTCTGAAGTTGTAGTAGAAAATTATTATGACAATAATAATCCTATTACTATTAAACTTGACACTTCTGTTTCTTATAGTAAAAATGCTGAAAGATTCTTTAAAAAGTATAATAAGTTAAAAAATACTTTAACTATTGTTACTACTCAGAAAAAAGAAACTGAACTTGAACTTGAATATATTGAAAGTATAATTTATTCTATTTCAAATGCTACAACATTAGAGGATATTGAAGAAATTCATAATGAGTTTGCCGAAAATGTTCAAATGAGAAAATATAATTATAAGTCTTTCCAAAAAGTAAATACTGATAAGACTCTTGCTAATAATTTGCAAAAAATAGTTGTTGATAATTATGATGTTTATATAGGAAAAAATAATAAGCAAAATGATTATTTATCTTTACATTTTGCTGATAAATCAGATTTATGGTTTCATGCTCAAGATTTTCATGGTGCTCATGTAATTTTAAAAACTAATGGAAAAGTTCCTAATGAAAATACTTTATTTAAGTGTGCTTTACTTGCAAAACAAAATTCAAGAGCTGCTTTAGAAAAGAATGTGTCTGTTGATTATACTTATATTAAATATGTAAAAAAACATCCAAATGGAAAAACTGGAATGGTTATTTATACAAATAATAAAACTATAATAGTCTAAGCTATTATAGTTTTATTTCTTTTATAACATCTCCATATACATAAAAGCTTCCAACCACAAATATTACATCGTCTTTATCACATTTTTTCTTTACTTCATTTATTGCCACTTCTAAATTTTCCACGCATATTTCGTGATTTTCTTTTTTATGTTTTAATGCTTCTTTATATAGTACTTCACTTTTAGTATATCTTTCTTCACTATTTCCAGATGTCAGTATAAATTTTCCTTCATTTTTTTCTAATAATAATTTTAATATTTTCTGATAGTCTTTTGTTTTTAGTATTGATATTATATATGTTTTTTTATAATTTTTATAATACATATCAATTGTTTGATTCAAATTCTTTATAGCTGGTTCGTTATGTGCACCGTCAAATATTATTAAAGGATTTTTATTTAATGTTTCCATTCTTCCTCTATGTATTACTGTACTAAGCCCTTTTCTTATACTTTCTTCTGAAATTTCATATCCCTTATTTCTTAATATTTTCGTACATTCAATGCATATGCTTGAATTATTAATTTGTTTAATTCCTTTTAAATTTACTGCAATATTTTTCATGTCCTTATAGTCAAAATATTGAAAATCATTATCATACTTGTAATTTTTTATGTCCTTTTCACTTACTAAATGCAATTCATTATTTTTTTCTCTACATTTTTCCTCAAAGACTTCATTTACATCTTCTGATTGTGCAAAAAATATTGTATCTGAATTTTCTTTTATTATTCCTGCTTTTTCATGGGCAATTTGTGGTAATGTGTTTCCTAATATAGACATATGGTCATATCCTATTGATGTAATAATTGAAACTAATGGTTTCGTAATAATGTTTGTACAATCGTAAAGCCCACCTAATCCTGTTTCTAAAACTACAAAATCTACATTTTCTCTATAAAAATATAATAATCCCATAATTGTTTCAAGTTCAAATAATGTTATTGGGGCTTTTCTTATTTTTTCATATTTGTCTATCTTAGGTTGTAGTTCTTCAATTAAATTAGTCATTTCTTCATCTGAAATGTCTTTTCCATTTATGCTGATTCTTTCATTATATTTTATTAAATGTGGCGAAAGAAATTTTCCTACTCTGTATCCTTGATTAACCAATATGTTATTTATTATTTCTGTACAGCTACCTTTACCATTTGTTCCTGCAATATGAATGAATTTCATTTCTTTTTGAAAATCATTATATTCATCCATAAAAAATTTCATTGCATCTAATGATAAAAATGTGTCTTTGCTTCCTTTATAAAAATTGCCTAAATATTTTTCTATATCTATCATTTTGTTTTGGCTCCTTTAAGAAAAGAGCGTATTTATATACGCTCTTAATCTTTTGTGTTATAAAAAATTTTATTCTACTAATTTTTTAGTTTCGCGTGCTATCATTAATTCTTCTTCTGTTGGTACTACATATGCTTTAATCTTAGACTCTGGTTTTGTAATCATTTTTTCTTCACTTCTTACATTATTAGCTTCAACATCTAATTCTACTCCCATAAATTCTAAGTGTTCACAAATTCCTTTTCTTATATTTATTTGGTTTTCTCCAACTCCTCCAGTAAATACTATTGCGTCAACTCCGTTCATTATAGCTGCATATCTCGCAATATATTGAGCTATAGTTGATTTAAAGAATTCCATTGCTACATATGCTCTTTCATTATTGTTGTAGCTTTCTGATTCTATTACTCTAAAGTCTGGAGCCAAACCTGAAATTCCCATTACTCCTGACTTTTTATTTAATATATCTTCCATTTGGTCTGGTGTTAAATTTTCTTTTTTCATTATATATAATATAATTGAAGGATCTAAATCACCACATCTTGTAACCATAGGAATTCCTCCAAGTGGTGTCATTCCCATACTTGTTGCAACAGATTTTCCATTTTCTACTGCACATATACTTGAACCTTGTCCTAAATGGCATGTTATTATTTTTAAATCTTCAATATTTTTTCCCATAATTTCTGCTACTCTTTTTGAAACATACATATGTGAAGTTCCATGGAATCCATATTTTCTTATTCCATATTTCTCGTAGTATTCATAAGGAATTGGATATATGTAATTTTCTTTTGGCATTGTTTGGTGAAATGCTGTATCAAATACTGCTACCATTGGTTTTCCTGGTATTACTTTTTTACAAGCTTCCATTCCAAGTATTGTTGCTGGATTATGAATTGGAGCTAATTCTGAACCTTCTTTTATAAATTCCATTACTTTTTCATCAATTATAACTGGTTTTGTTATTTTTACTCCACCGTGTACTGCTCTATGTCCTACTGCAGATATTTCGTCTAATGAATCTATAACTTTATATTCTGGGTTAGTAAATTGTTTTAATGTAAAGTCTATTGCTTCTGCATGATCTGGTGCATAATGTTCAATAACTTTTTTATCACCATTTACTTTATGTGTTATGTATGACTCTTTTTCTCCTATTCTTTCATATTTTCCTGATGCTAATACTTTTTCTGTCTCCATATCAATTAATTGGTATTTTAGTGATGAACTTCCACAGTTTAATACTAGTATTTTCATTTTTTTAATATCCTCCTCTCGAATTTATGAAAAGCGTCGTCTTACGTCGTTAAAATTTTATTTTAAAATCCTAATGTACAAACGTACATTCCGGTATTTAAAATAAAATTTTGCCTAGTAATACTTGCTTTTGATAAATTCTCTTCTTTAATATTTATTTTATATTTCTTCTTTTGAAGTTATATATTATTTAACTATATTTTCAGTTTCTTTTGCAATCATTAATTCCTCGTTTGTTGGAATTATATAGATTTGAATTTTTGAATCTTCTGTACTTATTTTTCTTTCTTTTCCCTTTACATTGTTTAATTCTAAGTCTAATTTTGCTCCAAATGGCTCTAAGTATTTACACACTCTTTCTCTTGTTTCAATTCCATTTTCTCCAACTCCTCCAGCAAATGTTATTACATCTACACCTCCTAGAGCAATCATGTATTGTCCAATGTATTGTGCTATTTTATAGCTTTGGCTTTCTAATGCTAGGATTGACCTTTGGTCTTCCATATTGTATCCATCTTCTATATCTCTGTAGTCTGAAGAAACTCCAGATACTCCCCATGCTCCTGATTGTTTGTTTAAGATTTCTTCTATGTCTTCTGGTTGTAAATTGTCTTTTTTCATTATATATGGAATAATTGCTGGGTCAATGTCTCCACTTCTTGTTGCCATAGGTATTCCGGCAAGCGGTGTTAATCCCATTGATGTATCTATTGATTTTCCATCTTCAATTGCGCAAATTGATGCTCCTTGTCCTAAATGGCAATTTATTATTTTTAAGTGTTCTGGATTATTCATTAGTTTTGCTGTTCTTTCAGCTACATATTTATGACTTGTTCCGTGAAATCCATATTTTCTAATTTTGTAGCTTGTATAGTATCTATATGGTATTTGATATACATATGCTTTTGCTGGCATTGTTTGGTGAAATGCTGTATCAAATACTGCTACCATCGGTACGTTTGGTAGTGATTTTTGTGCTGCTTTGATTCCTGCAACTCCTGCTGGGTTATGTAATGGTGCTAAGTCTATACATTTTTCTATTTCAGAAATTACTTTGTCATCTATTAGAACTGACTGACTAAACATTTCTCCGCCATGTACTATTCTGTGTCCTACTGCTTGTATTTCTTCTAGTGAATTTATTAAGTTATATTTTCTGTCTTGTAAAATTTCTAATACAAATTCTATTGCTTCATCATAATCTCTGGCTATATGTGCTATTTCTTCTTTTTCTCCATTTATGTTTAGTTTTAGAGTACTTTTCATTCCTCCTATTCTTTCAAAGTTTCCTTTTGCTAGTCTTTTATTTTCTTCTGTTTCTATTAGTTGAAATTTTAGTGAAGAGCTTCCACAGTTTAAGACTAAAATTTTCATACGTTCTCCTTTCGTTTGCTTTTCTGTACTATTATTTTTTATTATTATCTCAAATTATATATATTGTTTTTAAAACTTTGTATGTCGCAATCTTTAATTTTATAAAATGGAAGATTGCTCCAATCGCACTCGGCTTTGCCTCGTTTGATCGCTTACGCAGTTTTATAAAACAATATATATAATTTGAGTTTATAATATCAACAATATCTATATTTGGCAAACTGTTTTATTTTTGTTGACCTTGAACTGCTGTAATAGCAACAACACCAACTATATCATCACTTGAACAGCCTCTTGATAAATCATTTACAGGTTTTGCTATTCCTTGGCATAATGGTCCATATGCTTCTGCTTTTGCTAGTCTTTGTACTAACTTATATCCTATATTCCCTGAATTTAGGTCTGGAAATACTAATGTGTTACATTTTCCTGCCACAGGGCTTTCTGGCGCTTTACTTTTTGCTATTTCAGGTATTATTGCACTATCTAATTGTAATTCTCCATCAGCTTTTATCTCTGGATAGTTTTCTTTTAATATTTTTGTAGCTTCTATTACTTTTTCTGTTAATTCAGATTTTGCACTTCCATATGTTGAGTATGAAAGCATACCAACTTTTGCTTCTTTTCCTACTAATTGTTCAAAGCTTTTAGCTGATGATGCTGCGATTTCTGCTAATTGTTCACTATTTGGATTTTCATTTAATCCACTGTCAGCAAATACAAAAAGTCCATTTTCCCCATATTCACAATTTGGAACATTCATTAAAAAGAATGCTGATACTAATTTTGTTCCAGGCGCTGTTTTTAGTATTTGAAGTGCTGGTCTTAAAGTATCTGATGTTGAATGTGCTGCACCTGATACTAATCCATCTGCATCTTCAAGTTTTACCATCATCATTCCAAAATATACTGGGTCTTTCATGATTTCATATGCTTTTTCTTCAGTAATGCCTTTTGCTTTTCTAAGCTCATAGAATGCTTTACTATATTCGTTATATTTTTCTGATTTTTCTGGTTCTATAATTGTTACTTTTGATATGTCTATGTCTTTTTCTTTTGCAGTTGTTTCTATTTTTTCTTTATTTCCGACTAAAATAATTTTAGCAAAACCCTCTTTTTCTACTTTGCTTGCAGCTTCTAATACTCTTATATCTTCAGCTTCTGGTAGGCAAATAGTTTTTATTTCGGATTTTGCTTTTTTCTTTATTTCTTCTATAAAATTCATTTTTTCCTCCTTGTATATTGCTTTCATGATTATATAAAATTGCCTTAGTAAAGTCAATTCTATTAAGTGATTTTTTGCTTTATTTTTATATGATTTTATAATACAATATTGTTATTAAATTAAAGAGAGTGTAGTTTTATGGAATTATATTATAATGTTATTGAATCTGATGATTCTATTAAGCAAATTTTAAAAAATGAATTTAATATGTCTGAACGTTTTATTTTAAAATTAAAAAATAATAAGTGTATTTTTATTAATGATATTTCCGTTCCAATTAATTTTAAAATAAATTGTGGAGACATTTTAGCCATAAAAGAAAATTTTGTAGAGGATTCTTCTAATATTATTTCAAATAGTGAAATTAATTTAAATATTTTATATGAAGATGAGTTTATTTTAGTTGTTGACAAACCTGCTGGAATTGCTGTTCATCCTTCAATTCTTCATTTTGATAATTCTCTTTCTAATGGAGTTAAATATTATTTTGATACAATTGGGTTGAAAAAGAAAATCCGCCCTGTTAACCGTTTAGATAAAGATACTTCTGGTATTGTCATTTTTGCAAAAAATGAATATATTCAAGAATGTTTAGTAAAACAAATGGCTAATAATTTATTTAAGAAAAAATATATTGCTATTTTAGATGGTATTTTAGAAAATGACTTTGGTTCAATAAATGCTCCTATTTCTAGAAAAGCTAATAGTATTATTGAAAGATGTATTGATGAAAATGGTGAAAATGCTATTTCCCATTTTAAAGTAATTAAAAAATTTAACAACTTAACTGAGGTTGAATATACATTAGAAACTGGTAGAACTCACCAACTTCGTGTTCATTCTGCTTATATTGGTCATCCAATTTTAGGAGATTCTTTATATGGTAAAACTTCTGAATTAATTTCAAGACAAGCACTTCATGCATATGAGGTTTGTTTTGTTCACCCAATTTCAAAAAAAGAAATGGTAATCTGTTCTAGATTACCATTAGATATGCAAAAAATATTATTTCATTTTTAACTTTCTGTCAATGTCTCATAATATGAATTGTATAGGCTACTATAATATCCTCCTGATTCTACTAATTCTTTGTGATTTCCTTGTTCTACAATATTTCCATCCTGCAATACTATTATTTTGTCCACATTTACTATTGTTGATAATCTATGTGCTATAAAAATTGATGTTTTTTGTTTTGATATTTCATCTATTGATTTTTGAATTAATTGTTCTGTGTATGTATCTATATTGGCTGTTGCTTCATCTAATATAAATATACTTGGATTGTGTGCAAATATTCTTGCAAATGCTAATAATTGTTTTTGTCCTGCTGAATATGAGCTTCCTCTTTCATGTGATATCTCTTCTATTCCATTTGGCAATGAATTTACAAATTCTTCAGCAGATGATAATTTTATTGCCTCTAGAACTTGTTCATCTGATAAGTTTTCGCTTAAGGTTATATTCTCTTTTATGCTTTTTGCAAATATAAATGGATCTTGTAAAATTGTTCCTATATTTTTTCTAAGTGAACGTAAGTTTATATCTTTTATATTAACACCATCTAAAAGTATTTCACCCTTTTGTATTTCATAAAATCTATTTATAAGATTTGTTATTGTTGTTTTTCCTGAACCTGTTTTTCCAACTAGTGCTATACTTTCTCCTGGATTTATTGTAAAACTAATATCTTTTAAAACCCATTCTTCATCTTTATATGCAAACCATACATTTTTAAATTCTATTTTTCCTTTTACTTCATCTAGAATAATTCCTTTTTCAAAATCTTCTAAATATTCTTTCTTTTCTAGCATTTCAAATATTTTATCTATTGAAACTAGTGAATCTTGTAGTGTTTCAACATTTTCTATAATTCTATTTATTGGTTCAAATATTTGTTTAGTATATGTTATAAATACATATATTACACCTACATTTATATTTATTCCTAACCAATGATTTACACATGCCCATGTAATTAATGCAATACCTAAATTTTCTAGTATTGTCATAATTCCTGGTAGCAATCCTTCTAGTAATGTTGGTTTTATTCTTGATTTTCTAAAATCATTTGTTAATTTTTCGCATTCTTTTTGCTTTTCATATTGTCTACTAAAGATTTTTATTAATTTCATTCCATATATTGATTCTGCTAAAAATATATTTAATTTAGTTCTTATGTTTTTTGAATACTCATATAATTTGTTAATTGCTTTTGTAATCATTATTGAAGCAATTACAATAAGTGGTATAAGAATTAAACATACTAAACTTAGCTTACAGCTAATATAAATCATCATTGCAATTAATATTATAATTAATAAAATATCCTTTATTATTGTTTTTGCAACTTCTTCAAAAAGTGTTGTTATATCTTCTACATCACTTGTAACTCTTACAAATAGCGTCCCAGCCGAAGTTTTGTCATGAAATGGTACATTAGCATTTTCTATATATTTATATAATTTATTTCTTAAAGAATATATTATATCTTCACCTACCATTGTTGTAGATGCTGTTGTAATGAAATCTAGTATATTTCCTATTAGTACTATTCCAATATAAATAGCTCCTAGCATTCCAATACTTACAAATCCTTTTTCATATATTCCTAAACTTAAATAATCGTCAATAACTATTTTCACAATGTATGGCTTTATAAGTTCACATATTGTGATTATTATTGATATGAATGATATTATTAATAGTGATTTTGTTTTTGGTTTTAGTAGTTTTGCTATTCTATCAATTGTTTTATTTTTCATTTGTACATCTCCTACGCTAATATAGATTCTTCCATTTTACTTGATTGTTGCATAAAAAATTCATAATATAAGCCTTTGTTTTCTAGTAATTCATCATGTGTTCCTATTTCTTGTATATCTCCTTTTTCTAAAACTATTATTTTAGAACTATTTTTTATATCTGATATTCTATTAGAAATTATTATACATGTTTTTCCCTCTGTAAGTTCTCTAACATTTTCTAGAACTTTTTCTTCTGTTTTGTTGTCTAATGCTGAAAATGTATCATCTAAAATAACTATATTGCTTGCTTGCAAAAATGCTCTTGATAATACAATTCTTTGCTTTTGTCCTCCTGAAAGGTCTGTTCCTCTTTCTCCTATAACTGTTTTTATTCCATTAGGCATATCACATATATCATCATATATCATGGCTTTTCTTGTACTTTCTTCTACCTCCTCTTCTCTATAATCATCTCTGAATAAATTTATATTTTCTTTTAAAGATGTAGAAAATAAGAAATTATCTTGCGTTATATAACATATATTATTTCTTAGTTCTTCTATTGGAATATCATTAATATCTCTTCCGTCTATTGATATTTTTCCTCTTTCTACTTGATATAATCTTAGTAGTAAATTCATTAATGTAGTTTTTCCGCTTCCTACTGTTCCTATTATTCCTAATGTTTCTCCTTGTTTTATTTCTATATTAATATTATTTAGCACTTTATCCATATACCCTGGATAGTTATATGTTAAATTATTTATTTTTATATTTCCTTTTAAATTGTTTTTTATATTTTTATTTGGTTTTATATTAATTTTTTCTCTTTCTAGACCAAATACTGTATCTAATCTTTTATAAGATATTTGCGCTCTTTTAATCTTAGAAATTAGCGATGGTAACCATGTTACTGGACCAACAAATAATCCTATATATCCATTAAATGTAACAAAATCTCCAATTGTTATACTGTTATTAAGTACTAGTTTTGAACCATATAATATAGAAATTCCATAGCATAGTCCAAAACAAATATTAATACTTACTTTTATTAATCCTGAATGTATTTCTGTTGATATATTGCTAGATCTTACTTTTCTATTTTTTCTAATAAATTCTTTTAATTGTTCTCCTTCACATGAATATGCTTTTGTTGTTCTTATACTGTCTATACTTTCTTGTACATATTCTGAAAGCTGTGTAAAATATTCTTGTGCTTTTTTAAAGCTTCTTTCTACATATTTTTTTAATTTAACTATTATAAAAGATGTGATAATTATAGGTAATATTGTTAATATTGTTAGTTTTAAATCTACATCTTTTGCCATTGCAATAACTACAATTATAAAAATTCCTATAATTCTTGTTCCATGTGATAATAGACTATATACTGCTTTTCTTATTTCGTTTACATCTTTTACGAAATAAGACATTAATTCTCCATTTTTTATGTTTTGAAGTTTACTTAATTTTATTTTCATTACTCTTTCAAATAATGTATCTTTTAATTCTTTTTCTACATATCTTTGATTATATGAATCGTAGTATTTCCAACACATTCTAACCAATAGAAGTATAAGAGATATTCCTAATAAATAATATGTGTTCATTAATATTTCGCTTTTATTTTGTTCTATATTATACAAAAGGTCAACTATGTTTCCAACTATTTTAGCTGGGTATGTTAATAAATACATATTTATTAGTAGTATTACTATTTGTAGAATCATTGTCCATTTATGCTTTTTTATTATTTTAAAAAACTTCTCTTTCATCTTTTTTCCCTTTTCTTATGTGTTTTTTGATTTAATTTTATAAAATATACTATATTATATTTAATTTATAATTAATTTTCCATACCCTATTTCAAATTCTTTCATAAGTTTTACTGCTTTTTCAAATGCGTCTGGATTTCCTTGTGCTTTAATTCCTAAATCTATTGTTGTAATATGTCCTCCATTTGTTAGTTGGTGGTATCTAGATTCTATTTCTAATTGGTCTTTTATTGAAATATTATAATCTTTTGGAAGTGCAAATCCTATTGTATATTTCTCTGCATCTGTTACTCCTTTGAATTTTCCAAATATTGATTTATCTACACTCATTAAGTACTCTATTACATCATTTTCATGTGTTTCATATAGTACAAAATTTAGGTTTGTCTTTTCTGTAAAATCATCTATTTTTTGTCTCATATGTTCAATTATTTTTAATCCTAATTTTTGTGATTCTTGTGATTCTCCATGATGTTTTCCTGTTAACGCTTTTAAGCATTCTGCTAAGCCTACAAAGCCTATTGCTAATGTTCCATGTTTGTTTACTCTTCTTAATCTATCTGCTGGTTTTAGTTTTTCACTGTCCATCCAGTTTCCTTGACCTATTAAAAATGGAAAGTTATATACTCTTTTATCTGCTTGAAATTCATATCTTTCTAATAAAAGTTCTTTTGCTTTTTCCATTCTTTCATCTAAATCTTCAAAAAAATCTTTCATATTTACTTTTTCATTTTTTAATATTCCATATTTTAGTCCTAGTCTTGGTAAGTTTATTGTTATACTTGAAAGATTTCCTCTTCCAACTGATGTTGATTTTGATTTGTCTACTATGTTTTCGTATACACGTATAGAATTTCCCATATATGCTACT
Organism: uncultured Clostridium sp.; assembly: GCA_947382445.1. The sequence goes on from CANCZH010000003.1 coordinate 33,890, forward strand.
TCTGAATCTTTATCATTTTCATCATATCCATGTCTATTGTATTTTGTGTCTAAAAATGAGAAATTTATTAGTTGTTTTTCAGAATCAACTCTACATGCTAATTTGAATAAATCATAGTTTGGTGACTTTGGCTCATAGTTTATATTTTCTTTTACTTTAAATATTGTTGTTGGATACATTGGCTTTTCATCTTTTCCAATTCCTGCTTCTAGTGCCATTAAGAAATTTTTGGTTACCATTCTTCCTTCTGGTGTTGTGTCTGTTCCTAAATTTACAGTCGAATTTGGAAGTACTGCTCCAGCTCTTGACCTCATTGTATTTAAGTTATAAATAAATGCTTCCATTGCTTGGTATACAATTTTTTCTGTTTTTTGAAGTGCTTTTGAATATGCAATTCTAAATAGTCTTTTTAATTGTTCGGATTCTCTACAATATGCATCAAATATACTTATATCAAATTTTATTGTTGTTATTTTTTCAATTTCTCTTTCCATTCCATTTACTGCTGCAAATATTCCAAAGTCAGTATAATCTAGGAAATCGTAAACTGTTTGTTTAAATTCTTTTTTAAATGTTTTTACAACACCTGGTGCAAAGTAATAATCTAATGATGGTATGCTTTGGCCTCCATGTTGGTCGTTTTGGTTTGCTTGTATTACTATTGAAGTTAGTGTTGAATATGTCATTATGCTGTTTGGTTCTCTCATATATCCATATCCTGTTGAGAAACCATCTTGAAATAATTTTTGCAAATCAATATGGCAAGATGTTGTTGTTCCCATTGGGTAATAGTCTAAATCATGAATATAGAATTCACCGCTCTCGTGTAAATCTACATATTTTCTTTTTATTAAATAAGCTTTAGAAAATTCATTTGAAACTGTTTGACCATAGCTAAGCATTGTTCCCATTGATGTTGATATTCCTGAGTTTATTTCTTCTTCATGTGTTAGTGTACTCATTCCTAAATTTTCAATTGCTTTTAAAAATTTATGTTGCTTTTTTTCATCAAAAAATAACTTTCTTGACTGATTTCTTCTTTCACGATAATTAGAAAATGACTCATAAACATCTATATATTTTTCTTCTTTTAATGATACTTCTATCATGTCTTGAATTTCTTCTATTTTTAATCTTTCTGGATTTAATTTTTCTATTTGAGTTAGTACTTTATTTAAAACTTTATTAATATCTTTTTCTGTATATTGATTTTCGCCACCCTCATTTTTTACACTATCAAATCCTTTTTTTATTGCAACAGCTATTTTAGCTTTATTAAATTCTACTTTTTTTCCATCTCTTTTTACTACAATTATTCTACTAGTATTTATTGTATTATCAGCCATCTTTCTCCTCCTATACTTTAAGCTTATAAAGTATTTTCTTGATTATATATTCCATTTTTTTTCATGTCAATGGGGACTTAAAATGTTTAACATAAATTATTTTTTAACTAAAAAAGTAGATTAAATAAATTTAATTTTTGAAAGTGCGAAAGGAAACTTTTAAACATTTCTTAAAAAAATTGGCTGAGGGTGCATGGTAACGTCCATGGAGAGGCTCAGCCAATTTTTTTTAGAAATGATAAAAGTTGTATTGTGGCCCTTGAAAAAAATAAATTTATTTAATCTAACTTTTTTATAATTATAATAATATGTTAAATATTTTAAGTCCCCATTGACATTATTTATCTATCTTCTTCATTTCTTCAAATCTTTTTATTTTAGCAGTTGTTGTTTTTATCATTTCTTCGTCTGTTACTATTAAATTCTTAATATGTTTATAATTTGGCATAGTTTTGTTTATTTCTTTTATGTCTTCCCAAATCATTTTTTCTAGTTCTTCTTGTGATATTTCTGGATATTTTTGTTTTATATATTCTTTATTGTATACTACTTTTGCTGATACTATTAAATCATCATTTTTTTCTTTTCCATATACCATGCTTTCTGCAACATATGGTAAGTTATTTATTAAAGTTTCTAATTCTTCTGGATATATATTTTTTCCATTTTTCAATACTATTACATTTTTTTGTCTTCCTGTTATAAATATGAAACCTTCTTTATCCATGTATGCTAAATCTCCTGTGTAGAACCATCCATCTTTTAATACTTTATTTGTTTCTTCTTCATTTTCGTAATATCCAAGCATAACATTTGGACCTTTTGCTATTATTTCTCCAATTCCCTCTTCATTTGGATTGTTTATTTTTATTTCAACTCCAGGCATTGGAAGTCCTGTTGAACCAGTTTTATAAGCTTTTATACTTTCTGCTGCAAGTACTGGTGATGTTTCTGTTAATCCATATCCTTGAACTACTGATATTCCAAAATCTCTAAACCCTTGTGCTACTTTTGGATCTAATCCAGATGCTCCACTTATAACTGAACGTAGTCTTCCTCCTAATTTATCTACTATTTGTTTAAATAATTTTGATCTTATATCTATTCCAAATTTAAGTAAAAATTTGCTTAAAGCTAATCCAAATTTTACTTTTTTAGTTTGTCCTGTTTTCTCTATTTCTTGCCAAATCTTTTTATAAATAGATTCTATTAATAATGGTACACATACAAACGTTGAAACTTTATATTCTACTAAATTTTTTTGTATATGTCTTAATCCATCACAAAATACATTTGTTGCTCCTCTACTTAGAAACATTAGTATCCCTGTACATCCAAATGTATGGTGAAATGGTAAGAATGCAATGTTTGTATCTGATTCTCTTATGTCTTCTGATTTTGTCATTGCATAAATATTTGAAGCAATGTTTTTGTGTGATAGCATTACTGCTTTTGAACTTGATGTTGTTCCTGATGTAAATAGTAAAATACTCATTTTTTTACTATCTATTTTACTTTCTAAGAATTCTCTATTTCCATTTTCTAAAAGCTCTTTTCCTTCTTTTATTAAATTTGGAATACATATATATTGTTCTTGTTCGTCCATACATATAAATTCTGTAACTTTTGTTTTATTGTTATTTTTTATATTTTCTATCATTTCCATGTATGAACTTTCAAATATTATTGCATCTGCTTTACTTCTTTGTAATGAAGATTCTATTTCTTGTTCTGGTAATCCTTTATCTAGTGGTACTACTATTCCAGTTCCATTTATTACTGCTAAATATGAAACTACCCATTCATATCTATTTTTTCCTATTATAGCAATTCTTTTGTCTTTTAGTCCCATTTCTACAAGTTTTGTTCCAAGAGAATCTATATTTTCGTCTAATTCTTTATATGTTACATTTTTATATTTTACTTCTTTTTCTGTTGTTTCTTTTAATATAAATGCTTTGTTATTTGGATGTTCTTTTACTGCGTTTTTGATTATATCTCTTATATTTTCAAACTCTGTTGCATCAAATATATTCATTCTTTTATCTTCCATTTATAAACCTCTTTCATTATATCTAGTATTCATAACTAGATTATCATATCTTTCTTAACATGTCAATCTGTTGACTAAAATGTGACCATATGGTATTATTATATCGAGGAAAGTGAGTAATATGAGTAAAAAAGATAATCTTAAAAATATAAAAAATAAAAAAATAGTTAATTTTCATATTCCTAGATGGCAAGAATTACCTACTATTGATATTTATTTAGACCAATTAGTTACTTATCTTGAAGAATATCTTAATAAGTATATTGGTTCAGAAGAAAATCCAGTTATTACAAAGACTATGATTAATAATTATGTTAAACAACAAGTTATTCCAGCACCAATTAAGAAAAAATATAGGAAAGATCATATAGCTTATTTATTTGTTATTTGTACATTAAAACAAGTTTATAGTATAAATGATATTTCTAATTTAATCTCATATGCTGGTGAAGCTACAAAAATGGTTTTAGCTTATAATCAATTTTGTTCTGAACTTGAAAATGCTTTAATGGCTGTTTTTAATGGTGAAAATTATGAAATTGGTTCTGAAATCTCTATTGAACATAAGTTATTAAAAAGTGTTGTATTATCATTTGCACATAAATTATATGTTGAAAATACATTTTTATCTGAAAAATCAAAAAATAATTAGAAAACACCTCAAATGGTTTTATTGGTTCCATTTGAGGCGTTTTATTTTAGTTAGTTAGATTTGATATATTTATTAGTGAATTACTATCTATGTCATAACTTTCAATGTAATATGTATATCTATTTCCATTATCTATGCTGTTCGCTATTATGTTTATATTATTTTCACTATCTCCATTTATATTAATTGTTGGTATATTTGGCTTTTCTTCATCATTTCCTAATTTGTCTGTATATGTGTTTCCTGTTAATTTTTGTTCTAAGCTAACTATTGTTTCCCAGTTTTCTTGATTTTCTTCTTTTCTATATATTACAAAGTATTTATTTGTTACATCATAGCTAGACCATTCTAATATTACTTCTCCTTTTCCATTTGCTGCACTTTGATTTACTTTTGATGTTAATACTAATTGTGGTACTTCAAATTCATATATGTTACTTATATTTCCTACATAATCTTTTGCTACTAAATATACATATTTTACTTTATATATATCTTTTATCATAATTTTTTCATCTTTATTTACTTCAATACTATTTTCAGTTGTTAATTCTGGCTTTTCTATCTTTTCTTCACTTGCTAAGTATCTATATTTTATTACTCCTGACCCCTCTCCCAGTCTTTCATGTTCATCATTTGATGTTATTTTAATTATATTATTTTGCAATTCTGCTTTTGTTATTGTAGGAGCTGTGTTATCTATTCTGTTTATTGTTACTTTTTGTATAGATGTATTTCCTAGTCCATCTTTATATAATACAGATAATTGTTTTTCTTTATATACATCTCCTGTAAATGTATAATCTCTTGTATATGTTTTTCCATCTTCTGTTGCTAGTTGCAAATCTTCAATATCATTAAATGCTATCTTAACTTGTCCTATTCCATAATCTGTTGCTGTAAACGTAAAATCTTTCGATTTTGACCAGTCCCCCAATATTTTATCATCTGATGTTGGGGTTGGTGCAATTGCATCTACTTTTGATATTGTGAATTCTTGTTCAGTAGTATTTCCACAGCTATCAGTTACAATCGCTTTAAATGTTTTTCCATTTGTATCTATTTCTAGTTCTGGTGTACATGATATTGAATAATTTTCAGTATTAACATTTGTTTTCCCCTCAAAAATCGTATTTTCATTTTCATCAATTATTTTTACTGATACTGAGTCACAATAATTTTCTGTTCCTGAAATTATAATTGGTTTTGTTCTACTCCATTGCGTTAGTTCTGTATTATTTTCTTCTGTTAGACTCAATATATTTGGTTTTTGTAACTCTGGTATTACTATACAATCTACCATATCTATTGTAATTTTTCTTCCGTTTTTATCCGTTGCATAAAATCTAATAATACACAATACTGGTACTTTAATATTTGATTTTGCTTTAAGTGTTGTAGTTACAATGATATTTGTTTTGTCAGTATTCACATTTGTTACTGTTTGTTTATTAATCTGCCAATAATTATGCATTTCCTTACCAGCACTATAAAATTTCGCTCCATCCATAAAAGTTATATTATATTTTACTGTATATGTTGGAAATACATTTTCATCTTTTATTATTTCACTTGAATATGTTCCAAATTCTTTATTGCAAATACTACAAATTATTTTATTATCTACTTGTTGAGCTATATGTGTTACATCACTTTTATAATGATAATATCCACATTTAGCACATTTTCCATTTTCTTCAACAGTACAGTTTAATAACTTTCCATTATTAGTATAACAATTTTCATAACCTATTGAATTATACAATTCTCCTCTTCCATAAGAATCTTTGTAATATTGATATGCAATATATTCATTACAAATACTACACTTATAAAAATGTCTAGCTGAATCTGTATATGTAGAATATTTTTCATTCCATACACATGGTTTATGCCATATATATGAATATCCACATATACACATTTTAGTTGCACAATTATAAGGGCTACAAGATTCTTCTCCTAACGCCCATGTTGTTGTAAAGCTATGTTCAATTATATCATTTTTCTGCCCACAAATCGTACATTCTTCCCAATGGTAATTTTCATCATACATTGTTTTGAATATGTGCTCATGTTCAATATTACCATTATCTTCTAAATCGGTAACATCTACAACTGTATTCTTTTTTATATTTTTTTCATTATCAAACATTTTTGTCTGTCCAATAACTATTTGTTTTACCCCTTCTATCACTGATATTTTACATACATTCTCTAAAAATACAAAAATTCCAATAACCAATATTATTACTATTAATACCAATTTTTTCTTCATTTGTTCCTCCTAGATTTTTATAATTAATCTAGTTTTAATATACGTCATTATATTTTTAAAGTATAGCAAAATGAATTGTTTTACATATACATAATATACATAAAATTATATTTTTGAAAAATAAAAGTGGTAACCATTTTATTTTAGATTCCCACTTTTTCTATATATTCTAATACCTCTGATATATTTTTAAAAATTTTACTTGCTACTTGCTTCACTTCATCTTCTGCTGTTTCCATTGAATATCCATTATATTGTTTTATCATTTCTATATCGTTTCTTCCATCACCTACTGTTACAACTTCTTCTTTTTTTATATTTAATATTTTTAGTAATTCATTTATAGCTCTTTCCTTTCCAGCTTTTATAGAAACAATATCTGTATGGTCATAATTAATATTCTCATAATAAATCGTTGGAAAACTTGCATGAGCTATTACTTCATCTTTAAACAATTGGTTTATTTCTTTTTCGATTTCTTTTACTGTTTCTCGATTTTTAGTTTTTATTCGTATTTTAAGAAGTTCTTGATTAGTATATTTAACTTTATCATTTTCATCATAGTATAATATTTCAATATTTGATTTGTTTTTCAAATATTTTATAATTTTAGAAGATATTTCTGGTTTTATAAATTCCTCATATATTTTATTTCCTTTGTTATCAAAAATTATTGAACCATTATTTAAAATTAAATAATCATATTGAATATTATATTTTCTTATTACACCATCAATACTATTTTTACTTCTTCCTGTTACAATAATAAATTTTCCCCCAAGTTTTCTATATTTTTCAATTGCTTTTACATTTTTCTCCATCTCATTTTCTTCTATATATATTGTTCCATCATAATCACTAAATACTATTTTCTTTTTAATCATTATTTTTCTCCCATATATAAATATTTTTCCATGTATTTTTAAAATTATTTAAAATTAAATAGACTCCCAAAAAGGGAGCTTATTCTTTAGTCTTCTATCTTAGAGTATATGATAACTTCGTTACCATTTTTATCTTTTGTCTTTTTGGATTTCCATTTTGGTTGCCATGGATATAGGCATTTTACTATTCCTAATAACAGCATAAGTGCTAATATTAGTACTACCCAAAATGAATCTACGCCAAGAAGGTATGAGAATTCAATTATACCTTTTAGCATAATACTTCCTCCAACTTTAAAAGTTGTTTATATTATACGATATTTATCTATTTATGTCAACTTTTCTAATTCTTTTCATATTTATAGCTAGTTAAATATTTCATTAATAAAATTTATTGTTTTACCAATTGCTTCATTTAATGATTTTTCATTAGTATCAAATGTATGACTTCCATTTTCAATAAGTTCTAGTTTTGCATTCTCACATTTATTATATATCTCTACTGAAACACTATAATCTACTGTTTCGTCAGCTAATCCATGAACAAATAACTTTGGAATATCAATTGTCTGAATTTTATCCATTGGTTTAAATTTGTTAATTTCATCAAATAATGATATTCCAAATCTAAATATTTTTCCCGATTTATTGCGTGATAAATAGAATCCATCCTTTAAAGCAATATTTCTGTTTCTTTCTGATAAAAAATCATCTGTTTTTAGTATCTTATAGTTATCTAATGCTCCATACCATAAAATAAGTGCTTTAACTTCATTAAATTTTGAGTATTCTAACAAAGACACTATACTTGCTCCAAAACTTGCACCTAATACTATTATTTCTTTATATCCTTTTCTTTTTAAATATTTGAGCACAGCTTCTACATCTTCTATTTCTTTTGAAATGTTCATTTCATAATCAATTCCTGTTGATTCTCCATGTCCTCTAAAATCTATTCTAATAGTGCTATATCTTTGTTTTTGGATTTCTTTTGCTAGTTCTATAAAACTACCTCTCTCGTTTTTATCTCCTCTAATTCCGTGGCAAAGTAATACAATCTTGTCTTTAGAAATATTTGATATTAAAGAACATAATTTAATATTATCTGTACTATCAATATAAATTTTTTCTTCCATTCTAATCTATCTTTCCTATAATAATTCTTTCTTTATTTCTAACCAGTTATTAACTCTTATTATATCTTTTTCTTTAAGTTCTTCATCAGTTATATTTTCATTTCTAAATTCTGTAAATAATAATTTTTTATCACAACTTCCTAAATTCGATATTCTATCATCAATTCCTATATCATATTTTATCTTAGTTTTTTCTGTCATAAATATAAAATTATTTGTATCAATAAATGGAAGCCAGTGATGTAGATATTCAAATTTATTTTTTAAATTTGTGGCAGAATCAACTACATCTTTTTTCCAAATATAAGTTGTAACAATATATACATTATATTTTTCATTCAATTCTTTTATTACTTCTACACAGTTTGGTAATGGTTCAATATATTTTTCACCATTTTTATATAAATTTTTGTATTTATATATTTTTCCGAATTCTTCTTCTCTTCCTTTTATTAAGTCTTGTCTATAGTAAGTATTTAATTTACTAAAATCTACTTCTTCTAAAAATTCTGCTAAATAATTTGAAAAATTACCTACAACAATAACTTCATCCATATCAATCATGATAGATTTTTTATTCATTTTGGTTCCCCCATTTTACTTTTATTATTTCTTATATTTTTTCTTCAATATATTCTAAAAACTTTTCACATCCATAAACTATATCATAATATGTTGAATAAAAATCTCCTGTGTACCATGGATCCGCTATATTTCTTGGATTCTCTGTAAAATCTAATAATCTATAAATCTTATTTTCTTTATCTTCTCCAACAATTCTTAATATTCCTGCTATGTTTTTTTCATCCATTCCTATAATATAATCGAATTTATCGTAATCTTCTTTTCTAATTTGCCTTGATATATGTTCTGTAAAAGGAATCTCCATTTCTTTTAACATTTTTTTGGCATCTTCATATATTCCCTCTTTTGTGATTTCATTATATTTACTAGTTGCAGCAGAATCCACATAAAATTCATCAGCTATTCCTTTTTTGTTTACCATATCTTTAAGTATAAACTCTGCCATTGGTGACCTGCAAATATTTCCTAAGCATACAAATAATATTTTTGTCATTTGCTTAACTCCTTTTATTTACAATTTATATTTTCTTCCTGCCCTCTCTTTTTTAAAACTTCTACTGCTTTTTCTCTATGTAATTCTTTTATTATTTTTGGCTTTGTATTTCCATACTTTGCTAGTTCGTCTATATTAGTAATCATTTCGGGCGAATAATTGTCATTACTATCTTGTAACGTTGCAGCATAAACTATTTTTGAAAATTCTTCATATAATATTGCTCCCATACACATCATACATGGCTCACATGATATATATATACTTGAACCTTTTAGCTCTCCATATAAATTTTTATTTTTTGATGCACTTTCAATTGCTTCCAATTCTGCATGTGTATACATACTTGTTTCCATTAATGTTTTATCATCACTTCTACCAATTATTTCTCCATCTTTTACCACAATAGCTCCATAAGGGAATCTTGCTTTTTTGCTAATCTCAATAGCAATATCTATAAATTCTTCATCCATAAACTAATTTTGCTCCTTATTATACTTAATTAAAGTTTGTTTTAACCATTCATATACACGTTTTGTTGAAGAAATACTTACTCTTTCATTTATAGAATGGCAGTTATCAATAGTTGGTGCAATAGTACATATGTCTAAGTTATCTATATTATTTGATAATATTCCACCTTCCATGCATGCATGAACTTTTTTTATAGTAGTCTCCACTCCATATAATTCTTTATATGTTTTGGCTAATAGTTCTCTAATATTTGATTTTTCTTTAAATGGAAAAAATGGTTTACTTGCATCTATTGCACATTCAAACTTGTATTTATTGGCTAATTCTTGAACTTCTTTTAATAATATTTGCTCTTTTACTTTATCTGAACTTCTAATGCTATATTTTATAATAGTTTTACCATCTTCTATTGAAAGTTTTCCAATATTTGCAGATATTAGTGGAAAATTATCATCTTTATAGGTTTCTAATAGTCCATTTTTTATTTCATCTAAAAACTTAATAATATCTTGACTTTCTGCTATAACTTTTTTATCGTTTATTTCTTCAATTTTATAATTAAAACTAGAATCCTCATTTCCAAGTTCTATTTTCATATTTTTAATCTTGTCATTTATATAATCTATATCATGTTTTGTTTCAAATGATATGAAACCTTTACTAGGTATAACATTATCCCTTGTTCCTATACTGGCTGATATTATTTGGTAAGATTTTAATTCTTTTAACATTTGTGTAATTAATTTAATTCCATTACATCTTTTTTTATTAATATCATCTCCAGAATGACCTCCTTTAAGTCCATCTATTGATAATTTATAAGTGTTTTCTTTTCCAATGTTATAATTTATATTTTTAGTTAAAGTCATAGAAATCATACCAGCACTTGAAGATTCAATATCCGCTTCCTGAATTCCATCTAAACTAATTAAAGTTTTCCCTTTTATTGAAGAATAATCGAAATTACTAGCACCTAGCATAGTAGTTTCTTCTTGAGTTGTTATTATTACTTCAATATTAGGCATATCTTCATTTTCTTGTAAAATTGCGAGAATAATTGCAATCCCAATACCATCATCTGCTCCTAAAGATGTATTTTTAGATTTATAATAATCTCCATCTATATAAAATGGTATTCCTTTGTTTGCAAAATCATAATTTTCAGTAGATACACACACCATATCAGAATGAGCTTGTAATATTATAGTTTGGTTTGAATTGTTATCTTTTTTTAGAAAAATAGTATTATATTTTCCTATTTTATATTCAATGTTATTATTTTTAGAAAAATTAACTAAATACTCTAAAATTTTTTCTTCTTTTCCTGATTCTCTTGGTATTCTCATTATTTCTTCAAAGTATTCAAATACACTCTTTTTCATTATTTTTTCTCCAATATTATATTTCTTTTGCCTTAGTTATTTCTTTAATATATTTTTTATAAATCGTTTAAGTTTACTTAAAAATGATTCTTTATATTCTATAAGTTTCGTTTTATCATTTATAGTATCATTTTCATCTATTTCTTGTTTTTCTTTTTCAAATATATTATCTACATTATATTTTTCTTTTTTTGTTTTCTCTAATTGTTCTTGGTTTTTATTTAGTAAATCTCCTAATTTCTTTTTCTGAGTTTCTGTTGCAAAATAATCTCTAAATAAGGAAATTAAAATTGCATTTGCTTCTTTAGAAATGTACTGTTCAGATAATTTCTTTGATGGATTAATATTATATATATATTCTTTATCCATATTTCTTCTATAAAAATCAAGTTTTTCTTTTGGAATCTTAGAGTACTCTTCTTCTGAAAAATAACTTAAAATTTCTAAAACTTCTGTATATGCTTTAGCATAAGCATTAATCATCTTTTGTTACTCCTTCTACTTTTTCCTTTTGTAATTCTTTTTTCTCAATTTTATCACTATTTATTATATGTTCAGTAGCAGTGCCTTGCATAATGGCATTTGATACAACTGCTTGCATTGATATTGTTGTAGTATCTTGAATTTTATCAATATTAAAAACTTTACCCAATATATTAGAAAGTTCAACCATACTTAGATTATCATATATCCTATCCATATTAATTTCAGTACTTTCTAAATTGTATTTTGAAGATAAATATGCATCTAGCTCTTTTTCAATTTCACCAATAGTTTTTTCTCTTTCTGTAATTCTATCTAGTGCTTTATTTCTTTTTACAAATTCATGCCATATCTTATTTTTATTATATAATTCATTTATATTTTTAGATACTTTATATCTTCTTAATAATTGGTAAACTGGGCTTATTCTAGCTGCTCTTTCATTATCATCTAAAATTGGAATAGTATTTTCTTTTACTAAGCTACTATAAATCGTATTTAAATCATTAGTTAGTGCTTCATTCATATTATATATATCACAATGCCCAACATTTTTGTATATCTTTGTTTGAATATTAATATTAAGTTTAGTAGACAAATCTATATAATTTCTAAATCTCTCGTTAGCTCCTTTACCAAACAATATCCTTTGCGCAGATACATAATCTAATACCCTATTGTGCATACTTGCATTTTCTATTTCAAATAATGGTCTTTCTCGTTCAAATGGAGATAAATCTTCTCCATATTCTATTTTTTTACCATCTAATGTTTTTCCAGATGAATACGCATAATGTCCATCAATTTTTTCTTCATCTTCACCAACAAATATTACTCTTGGAATTTCTAAAAATTCTCTTAAATATTTTTCTTTTTCTTGTATATTCAAAAATTCTTCTATATCTGCTATTCCTAGTGGATAATTAAGTGGCAAACTATATGAATTATCATCATTTATACTAATACTTTTTTGATTTTCTTTTTTGTTTGCATTATATTCTTGTATAATTTCTTCTAATTCTTGTCCGTGTTATTTTCTTATATGGTATACCATTTCTTATCTCAAACTTTTCATCTTCACTTTTATTATTATCAACTATTAATCTAATTTCCTCTATTGGAAGAGACGCATATTCTGTACCTCCAATAACTAATGCCTTTACTTTTTCTGGATAAAGCATAGTAAAATGGTCTGCAAATGTAGATTCTTTAGAATGTCCAAAAGATATTACTTTTTCATCTAAATTTATAGATGTCTTGGATTTTATAATCTCTTGTGCATCCTGAAGCATAGCAGATATCTGAGGTGCAATCTCTTTTGCTACTCCAGCTCCTAATTCTGATGAAGTATTTTCATGCTTTTCTCCTTTTTTAAAACCTGGTATGAGTGGTATTATAATTGGTGCATTTTTAAACCTGTTAACCAATGAAGAAATTGAATTTGTTGCATTTTGGATTCTATATGATATTCTATCTAATGACTTCTCTTTATCTTCTTGTAATGTACTATTTCCTTTCAATTTCCAATTAGAAAATATTCTTTCTTTTCCAAATAAAGCATATATCTCTTCTATCGCCTCTAGATTTTCTGTTTCATCTTCTGACATTTCTTCTTCATAATCATTTAAACACTTCATTATTAAAGTATTCTCCATATTTGCATTAGGATAACTTAAAATATAAGGATACTTATAACCTTTTTCTGAATTAGCTTCTACTAGAAGTAATGTCACTCCATATTTTTTAGCTTCATTTAAATTTTCTTGAATTTCTAAAATAGCTTTTTTAGTACTATCTTTCAATTTATATTTACCTTTCTTAATAATTTTTAATTACTTCTTTTAGTTTTTCTAACCATTCAAAGCCTTCAGTATCTAAATTTTGTAATTCTTCTATTTTAAAATATTTAACTTCTTCAAGTTCGTCTTCTTGTAATTTACATTTGTTTATTTCTATATTTTTTCTAACATAATATGCTGTCAAATGTAATTTTTCAATTTTATCTATACTTAAAAGTTTTAATTCTTCTTTTTTTAAATCAATTCCTATTTCTTCTATTGTTTCACGAACACCTGCCTCAAGTGGAGTTTCTCCTAAATCTACTTTTCCACTACATATTCCCCATTTACCAGGGCTCGTTCTTTTAAACCTACTACGTTTTTGAAGTAGTATTTCATTATTTTCGTTTATAATTATTACACCTACTACTGATATATAGTATCCATTAGGCACATTATTAAGATCTCTAGCTTCAATATTCGTTAAAATCTTTCCTGTTTTATTTCCATTTTCATCAACTAGTTCATGTTGTTCCATTATTATGTTCTACCTTACTTTCTTAATTTATTTTTTAATTTTGGGCAAATAAAAGCATTATTACTCCTATGACTGCTAAAACTATTCATAATACTATTCTTTTCCAGTTTTCTTTAAATTCAACAATTAGTTTCGTACCTATTCTATATTTTCTATATTCCTCTAATACAAACATATTATCTACTTCTGCCAATGATTTTATTACATAACTTCCTTGTATATTAATACTTCCTACTAAATATCCCACTACATTATCTTTATCTAATGCAATATAGATTATTTAAGTTTTGAATATCCTTTAAATATGTAATATCAGCCTTTTTGATTTCTATATCCATATTACATTCTTCTCTTTGCTTTAATATTTCTATCGTACTTCAAAATTATTATACTAAATCTTATGCCATTTTACAATAATTTTACCTTTTTATTAATCTTATAGTATCTATTATCTTTTGTTTTAGTTATTTTTCCAAGATAGTCAAATTGGCAGTTTTCTAAAAACTCTTTAAACTTAATATTTTGGCTATTGATTTCTAATTTAGGTATCTTCTCCTGTTTAGGAATATTTGAATATGGTTCTTTTAATTTCAATAAACACTCTGATATTTGTTCATTATTTAATATAGCATCTTGGAACATTAATAAGTCTATTAATTTTATACTATCTAATGTATTATCAAACAGTTGCTTAAATATATTATAGTTAATATTAATACACTTTCTTCCTCTTAAAATGAAATCTATGATATTTTGTTTCTGAGATATGTTCTTAAACTGAATCTCATCTTTACATTCGCATAAAATATCTATCTTTACTGTTCTTTCAATTTTACTAGATGAAATAATATCAGATACAGCATATACAAATGTAATTTTATTCTTTTTTATTATTTTAGAATTATTTAGTAATGTATTCATTTCTCTTAATTTTACAAATAAACCAGAATAATTTTTAAGTCTATCCAAATCTTCAAATATTACAATATCATATTTAGTTACTTCAAAAAAATATATAATTTCATCAATATATTTATTAAAGATTGATTCTTTTGTTTGTTTATCTTTAGATGTAATTTCTAATTCTATATCATTTTTCTTTATAGTTAATCTACATGAAATATTAACTAAAATTTTTAACCACAATTTACTGTTTAAATTATTAATCTTTTTAAAACGTGAATATGGTGTTTTATTTATTTTCTTTATAAAATAATTGTTGTAAGATACTTTTCTCTATGATATTATCATCTTTTTTATAATCTTTTTGAGCAAAAGTTGCTAAAGAAATATTTAAAAATCTTTCTTTCCTTTTTGATTTCTTTTGATATGTATTTAAAATACTACTTTTACCATAACCATAATTACCAGTTATGGCAATATTATTAATATTTGGTTCTTTTATAGCCCAATCAAAAGCAGATAAATAAATATCAGAATTTTCTGCATTATCTGTTGGAGTTAGACTATGAAATTTAATATTTTTATTTGCTTCTTCACTTTTGTCTGTGAACATAATTATCCTCCTATACCCTATTAGTTTATTTTCTTTAGTATAAAAGGACTTAAAAACAAACTATTTTAATTCCTCTAGTCTTTTCTTTATTTCTTCTGGTGAAGGTAATAAATTTTTCATTTGTTCTGGTAAAGTATCTCTTATTTGATATGTAGAGACTCCTATTGGCTTATCACTATCACTTAATGCATATTCTACTACTGTTCTATTTTTGCTTTTGCATATTATAATTCCTATTGACGGATTTTCATGCTCCATTTTTACTTGTTTATCCAGTGCAGTTAAGTAAAATTGAAGTTGTCCAACAAATTCAGGTTTAAATTCTCCTATCTTTAATTCTATTGCAATTAAACTTTTTAAACTTCTATGATATAGTAGTAAATCTATATAAAAATCATCTCCACCTACATTTATATGATATTGACTTCCCATAAAAGCAAAATTTCCACCCATTTCTTCTAGAAATGCTCTCATATTATTTACTAAACTTTCTTCTAATTCTCTTTCTGAATGTTGTTCAGACAATTCCATAAAATCAAAAATATACTCATCTTTGACAGCTAATTTTGCCTGATTAACATACTTATCAGGTAGTGTTTCATCAAAGTTAGTTTGATTTAATAGATATTTTTCATAAGTCTTATTCTCAATATTGTTTATTAAAACATCTTTAGTCCAACCATACTTCTTTGTCATCTTTATATAAAATTCTCTTTCAAGTTGCTCTTTACATTTTTCCATTATTGTTACATTTTTGCTCCAACTTATTTCTGCCACTAATGGTGGCAGAATTTCACTATCTTTATATTCAACATATAAATTTCGCATTCTCCAAAGATTTCTTGTTGAAAAGCCTTTAACATCTGGGAACTCCCTTTTTAATTCTGTTGCTAATACTTCAACAATTGATTTTCCCCAGCCTTTCTCTTGCTGTTGATTATATATTTCTTGTCCTATTCCCCAATATAAATTAATTAAAGTTTTATTTACCACTTTCATTGTTTCATATTGACTATTTCTAATTTTATTTTTAATTTCTCCTATAAAATCCCTATAATCTTCATTAATTAAATTATTTTCCACTAAACTTCCTCCGTTTTTTATTTTGCAACATTATGCTGCAAAATCGATATTTTTAAATTTGCAATGTAGCATTGCAAATTTCATATTTTACTTATTTATACTATAAAATTAATATAAATACAATTGTTTCCAGAATATTCATTTTTAATTTTTAGCCAAAAAAATAACAGATAATTTCTTATCTGCTACTTTTCTTGGCTCCTCTTGTTGGACTCGAACCAACGACCTATCGGTTAACAGCCGAGCGCTCTACCAACTGAGCTAAAGAGGAATATTTCTTTCAACGATTTAGATTATACATTATAGATTTTTTTTATGCAATACTTTTTATAAAATTTTTTTATTTTGTAAACAAGTTTATATTATATAGTATGAAAAAAGCTATTAATATTATACCCTCTTTTCTTCTTATTTCTTCATTTTTATTTCTTAAACAAGTAATTATAATCATTAGAGTAATTATGCTTAAAAAAATTAGATCAAAATTGTATTCCTGTGGAAAAGTTATTGGTTTTATTAAACTTGTCACTCCTAAAACTAATAGTAAATTAAATATGTTTGAGCCTATTATATTTCCAACTGCTATTTCTACTGCATTTTTTCTTATGGCAATTATTGATGTAACCGCTTCTGGAAGTGATGTCCCTAATGCTACTATTGTTATTCCTATTATCTTTTCGCTAATATTAAAATTTTTAGCTAATAATGATGCATTATTTACAACAAAATCTCCTCCATATTTTAATAGCAATACTCCTAATATTAAAAATATTGTAGATTTAATAAGTGGTTCTTGACTTCCTCTTTTTTCCTCTTGTTTTCCTGTAAAAGTTGATAATAAAAATATACTAAATATTGAAATTAATAATATTCCTTCTGTTTTTGTTATCATACCATACATGTTTCCAAACATACCAACTGCTAATACTGAAAATAGCATCAACACTATATTAGATTCTCTTTTTATTTTTATTGGTTTAATTATACTTATTATTCCTAATATTAATAAAAGATTATATATACAACTTCCTACAACATTTCCAATTAAAAGACTTTGACTTCCTTTTAAATTTGATTGTATACTTACCATTAATTCTGGAAGTGATGTTCCAACAGCTATAACTGTTAGTCCAATTACAAATTCTGATATTTTAAATCTTCTTGCAATATTGCTTGCTCCATCTATTAAAAAATCTGCTCCTTTAATTAGGAATATTAATCCTAGTATTATAAAAATAATATTAATCATTTTTTTCACCTGATTTTATCTTTCCCTTTATGTATTATTATATTCATTATTGAATTCTGTTTTTATTTGTGATATATAATTTATAGTAAATTTTTTGACGAAAAATATGGATATATATTTTAGAAAGGATTGTAAAATGAAAATAGAATTAATTGGTGGTTATGAAAAAAATGAATTAGAAACACGTATCCAAAAAGTTGCTGCAGCTGGCAAACTTTCTAGATTTCCTGGGAATGTTTTTGAAGCTTTAGACTCTTGCAGTGATTATGAAAAGAATTTGAAATTAGTAAAAAGAATTATAGGAATGGGACATAAGTCAATTATTGAACACGACTATTTAGTTTTTGCTTTATGCGATGTTACTCCTATTATTGAACAAACTATTATTGGTAATAGATTAACATCATTTACTGTTAAATCTAGAAGAGAAGTTGATTTTAGAACAGTTGGTTTTTATGTACCAGAATTTCGTAATAAAGACTTAACTCCACATCCTAAAAATGATGAATTAAAAGAAAAATATATGTCACATATGAAATATTTATTTGATACTTATGGTCATTTTGTTGATAATGGTATAAATGTTGAAGATGCTCGTTTTATTTTGCCTTATTCTTATCATAGTAATATTTTTATGGGATTAAATGCTAGAGAACTTGAAAAAATGATTGTTTATTTGATGTATGGTCCTGTAAGCAAAATGGCTGAATTAAGAGAATTTGGAGAACAGTTATTTGAGATTGTAAAAAAATATGTTCCTTATTTAGTAGATGGTATTGAATCTCATGCAGATTATTCTGATAATCAATTCGAATATATGGAAAGTGTAGCTGAAAGACCTGAAATTAAAATAGCTGATAAACCTAACTTAATTAGTTATACTCAAAATGCTGATGATGTTATTCTAAAAAGTTCTATTATGTATCATTTCCAATGCACTGAAATTGAAGCTGAAAAGATTTTAGAAAATGCCACTAAAAAAGATCCAGAATATAAATCAAAATGCATGGATGTTATCTTGCATAAAGAAGAAAGACGTGAACTTGAGCAAGTTAATTTCACATTTCAAATTCCAATTTCTTTATCAATACTTACTCATTTAACACGTCATAGAATGCATTCATTACTTGTTCCAGAATTCTTACCTATGTGGAATTTTAAAGATTATGTGATTCCTGCTACTATAAAAGCTAATTCTGATTTAGAAAAATTATATGTTTCTGCAACTGAAGAAAATATTAAAGTATTTGAAGAATTTAAAGCTTTAGGTGTTGCTGAGGAAGATTTAATTTATTTCTATTTGGGTTGTCAAATGGTAAATGTTATTACTACAATGAATGGTCGTACTTTACAATGGATTTTACATTTACGTTGTTGTAATAAAGCTCAATGGCAAATAAGAGCAATTGCTAAAGAAATTGCTAAACAAGTTCAAGAAGTTGCACCTCTTCTTGGAAAAGGACTTGGCCCTACTTGTATGACAGATTTAGTTTGTTATGAAGGGAAAGAATGTTGTGGATTAGTAAATAAATTAATAGAAGCACAAAAAAATAAATAGATTAGAAAAGGAACCTTTTGGGTTCCTTTTTTTATGATATCTTTTTTATATTATTTAAGAATATTATACTTTCTATAATATCTAAAATTGAGTAAATTAAAATTACTGTTCCTATTGTCATAAGTATAGCTCCTGGATTGCATGCAATATAAATGCCACATAACAACATAATAATAGCAATAAGTAAACTATATATCCATATTCTATCTTCTAAAACTTTTAATTTAAAAGATGTATTCATTCTTACTATTGAGCTATATACAATCCATATTCCAATTAAAACTCTAAATATGTTACCTATTTGTCTGCTATAACAAATTGTTACAATTCCTAAAATAATTGCTATTATTCCAAAGAGCATACCATCGTTATATATATTATATTTTCCCTTTGTTACTACATAGTTTATAATTCTAATTATTCCTATTAAAACAAATATTCCTCCTAAAATATATGATACAAACTTTACTGTTTCTTCTGGTTTTGCAATTAATATTATTCCAAGTATTGCAAATATTATTGATGATATTAATGAACTCCATCCTGTTTTCTTTAAAAATTTTTCTAAATATTCCATATCTAACACTCCTTTTCAATATGTTATATATTTTTATTTATGAATTTTATCATATCTATTTTTTCAAAACAACAACAAAAAAGAGCATAGTGAAGTTTTAACTTCATATTACTCTTTTTGTCAAGTTATTTTATTAATTATAAATCTTGTTCATCTATAAGTGGAATAATATTTATTGCTGGTTCTTCGTAAGGGTGTACTTCTCTTAATCTATTTATTACTTTTTTGGCTATATTTATATCACAAACAAATTGTAATTTTTCTTCTTCTACAAATTCTAAATTATTTATTTCTCCAATATATGGTTTTGCCTCTTCTGATGGTTTAAATGTTCCTATGCATTTACTAGATACTGTACAATTAGTATAGTTTCCTATAATTCCAGCACCTGCTGAACAAATAGCCTCTCTTATTTCTTCAATATTTTCTGCTGGTGCAGTGACAGTCACTAAAACTCTATTAATATTAATGTTCATCTTTCCTCCTTATTATTTTTTCACAATTATTGAAAATTGATTTGTATCAATAGTTGGTTCTTTTACTTTTTCACTATTAAATATTGGATTATCAAATATGTTTAATATTTTATATCCTTTATTCGAAAAATATTCTATAAAGAATTCTTTTTTATATCTATTAAAATATGTATTATACTTTGGATTAAATGGTTCTTTTTCATAAATTTCTTTTTCTCCATTTATATGCTCCATAACATTAATTATGATAATACCATTTTGTTTTAGCATTTTATCAAAATTTTATAATCCTCCATAAAATAACTGTTTATTAATTATGTATTCTATTACATTAATCTTTTTAAGTCAATAAAAAGAACATATGAAATAAAAACTTCCATATGCTCTTTTTAGTATTTAAGATAATGTCTATTATTATCTATAATATCTCTCATAACTCTTATCTTCTCTATTCAATTTTCCATTTTTAATCATATTCTCAATACTAGTTTTTATTGTTTCTTCACGATTAAAACTTGTGTCTATAAATTCAAATCCATATTTTATAGCTTCATCTTTAATATTTTTACTTCTATTTATAGTATTAGTTAGAAACTTAATTAATTCTTCATCTGATAAATTTCTAGTCCAATCAAATTTAGTATCATATTCTCTCATTTGTTTCATTTTCTCTTCTGGTGTAATGCTTGGATATCCCATATATATAGCAATTGATTCATCTTCATTTATCATATCTTTAGCAAAGCTTGGAGATAAAACTTCTAAGTCTATAATATTATGTTTAGTATATTTAAATATATTTTTTGTATATGAAGATAAAAATTTCTTAAATTCTTCACTTTCCAAATTTCCATGTCTTATTCCCATTTCTGGTGCAACTTCATTCATCGTCTCAATAACTGCATCCATTATAATGTGTGTATATCCATATTGTTCTTGTAAAAATGTAGCAGTAGTGGTTTTTCCACACCTTGATGGACCAATTAGAAAAATATTCTTTAATCCTTTCATACTCTTTTCCTCTTTACTATTTCTTCAATTAATTTTTCTACTTCATTCTCATTATAAATATCTACTGAAATGGCTTTTTCCTCATTTTGTATCTTTTGCAAATAAATTATAATTATATTGTCATGTTCTGTAATTAGTTTATTAGCATTTTGGGTTGATAAATTGTCTATATCTATAAGGTACATTTCATCTTTTGTAGATATATTATTTAAAAACTTATTTAAAAATTCAATATATTTTTGTGCTTCAAAATTGTAATCTCCAATTTCTGCTGTTTCTCTTATTGTTTGAAATATTGCTTCTAATTTTGTATATGAAAAATTCATTTTTCTCTTCAATTTTTCCATAAATATATTTTTTTCTTCCTGATTTTTATCAATTAATATAATTGTATTAAATTTCATTATTATTCTCCATTTTCATTATTTTTTATTATTTTTCTTTCCACTGATATAAACTTAAATCAACTTTATTATTAATTACATTGATTCCATCCTTTTTTAATCTTTGTTTTTGAATCTCTTTTCCACCAAATACGAAAGCTTCTGCAAGTTCACCTTTGCTATTTAAAACTTTATAACAAGGGTACTTATCTCCATCTGGATTTTTATGAAGTATATTTCCTACTGCTCTTGCCAGTCCTTTATTTCCTAAGCTTTCTGCAATCTGTTTATATGTCACTACTTTTCCTTTTGGTATTTTAGTTAAATATTCATATACTTTTTGAGATAAATTTTCTCCTGCAACTCCACATTTGTTTCCTATTGATAATTTATAGCTATTATCTATTAAATTAAATATCTCTGCTGTATCTAAGGAGTTATCTAGCTTAATCGTTATCCAGCTTTTTTTATTCATATGATATCCAGGAAAAATCTTTTTATTATCTATTATAGCTTCTATCTTCTCTTTTTGATATCTTAAATCAATTGATTCCACTACTTCATCTGATTCAATTCCCAATTTTCTTTTAGATATTGTTAATATAATTCCATACCATTTATTATTCTGTTTATTTCTCCAAATAGCATTATTGTCAAATTTTTCCCATAAGAATTCTAATTTGTCTTTATATTTTTCTTCTATATATTTTATTACTTTTTTGGCTTGTTCACTTTTAAATATTTCCCTGCAAGTACATTTTATGATAATATCTTCGATAATTTTGTCATAATCTTGTCTTAACTGCCCTACAAATTGACCTGTTGATGTTTCAATATCTACAAGAATAAATTCTGCTTTATCTTCTAAATCTATTAATTGGGCATAATTTTCTTTATCTGAAATTATGACATTTACTTCAAATTGATCATTTTGTATAGTTGTTTTATAAATGTATTTTTCATTCTCTTTTCTGAAACCATATTTTAATAATTCTTCATAATCGATTTTTCTTTCTTTTAGTTTACTATTTAAACTTCTCATAATTATTCCATCCAATTAAATTATAAATAAATGTAAAATAATATTATCACTAATTTATTAGATTTAAAAGTAGTTCTATTAGAAAATTTATGATTTGATTATACTTAATTGTTATAAAAAAAATAGCAGATAAGAAATTATCTGCTATTTTTGGCTCCTCTTGTTGGACTCGAACCAACGACCTATCGGTTAACAGCCGAGCGCTCTACCAACTGAGCTAAAGAGGAATATTAAAACTGGCAACAACCTATCTTCCCAGCAAGGTATCTCGCAAGTATTTTCGGCAC
>CANCZH010000004.1 GCA_947382445.1 uncultured Clostridium sp.
CAGTTGGTGTTATATTTATATTATTATTTGTAGCATTACTTGTTATTGTTATATTTGGTGTGCTTGGATCTGCTTCATCCTTTGCTAATGTGTCTGTATATGTGTTTCCTGTTAATTTCTGGGTTAAGCTAACTATTGTTTCCCATTCTTCTTGATTTTCTTTTTTACGATATATTACAAAATATTTATCTGTTACATCATAGCTTGACCAGTCTAATATTATTTCTCCTTTTCCATTTGATGTATTTGGATTTGCTGTTGCTGTTATTTTTAGTTCTGGTACTTTAAACTCATATATTTCACTTATGTTTCCTACATAATCTTCTGCAACGACATATATGTATTTCATTTTATAAATATCTTTTATTTCTATTTCTTCTGTTTTATCTACTTCTATACTATTTTCTGCTGTTAGTTCTGGATTTTCTAGTTTTTCTTCACTTGCTAAGTATCTGTATCTTACTACTCCTGAGCCTTCTCCTAGTTTTTCATGTTCATCATGTGATGTTACTGTTATTTTATTGTTGTGTAGCTCTGCATTTATTATGGTTGGTGCTGTGTTATCTATTTTGTCTATTGTTATCTTTTGCATTGATGTATTTCCTAATCCATCTTTATACATTACTGATAATCTTTTTGGCTGATATACATCTCCTGTAAAAGTATAATCTCTTGAATATATATTTTCATCTACATTTGCTAATTTTAAATCTTTTATATCATTGAATGCTACTTGTACCTCTCCTATTCCATAGTCTGTTGCTGTGAATGTGAAGTCTTTTGATTTTGCCCAGTCTCCTCCTATTTTATTATTTGATGTTGGTGTTGGTGGTATCATGTCAGCCTTTGCTATTGTAAACTCTTGACTTGTACTATTCCCACAACTATCTGTTACAATAGCTGTAAGTGTTTTTCCATTTGTATCACATTCTATTTCTGGTATACATTGTACTTCATAATGGTTATTTATAACACTTCCATTGCCTTCAAATATTATATAATCTTTTTCATCTATAATTTTTACTGCTACTGATTTTGTATAATTTTCTGTTCCAGAAACTATAATTGGCTTTGATTTACTCCATTTGGTTAGCTCTTCACTATTATTCATTGTTATACTAATAATTTCTGGTTTTTCATTATCGAGGTTTCCTATTAAACTATAAAAATCATACACTACATTTTTTCCATTATAACTTGCTTCAACGCAAGTTTGTAATGATGTATCTGCTTTTTCTCTGTATCCATTAAAATTTATTGTTCTTTCTATTGTCCACACTGTTCCATTAATCATTGTTTTATTTTCTTTTGTAATAACATCACTTCCTAGATAATTGTTATACCTAGTTGTTATATATTTCATTCCATCTGGAGTTGTTATACTTGCATAAACTTTATATACAGTATTAGATTCTTTCTCTATTTTGTGATAATTAATTTTCCCATATTTAGTATTGCATCTACAGCATCCTTCTAAAATATAAGATTTTTCTGGTTCTTGTAAATAACACATTGCTTGAACTGAACACCCTGACATATTGTTATAATTGGTACCACAAATCTTACATTTTCCTACATTTCCGCAACTAATTATAGTTCCATCTTCTTTATAGCAGTCGTGTAATGTTTTCCAAATTCCACATTTTGTGCAATATTGAACTTTTTTAGCATTTATTCCCCAGAACCCGTAACTTTCTTTCCAATTATGAACCATTTTACCTTCATTTGTTTCATAACTGTAACCACATTCACAACTAAATTTATGTATATTATTTTCATCGCAACTATTTCCTAATGTCCAACCGTTATCTTCAAAATTATGATTATTATCATTATTTTTTTCTCCACAAATTATGCATTCTTCCCAATGTGCATTCACATCATACATTGTTTTAAATATATGTTCATGTTCTAGATTTCCATTGTCCTCTAAATCTGTAACATCAATAGTTGTAACTTCATTTGCTGTTTGTATTTCTTCTGCTTTTGCTACTTTTTGTTTTATATTTTCCATTAGTGATATTTTATTAATTTTGCTACAAAATATTGTTAATATACTTAAAATTAATATTATAACGGCAATTGGTATTATCTTAAATTTCTTTTTCATTTGTTCCTCCTAGCTTTTATTGGTTCATCTATTTTTAATATACGTTATTATCTTTTCAAAGTATATGAAAATAGCATTTATAACATATATGTAATATACATAAAATATGTTGCTAGAAAGACTTAATTACTATGTAAAAAAAACTTAGAGTAACTGCTCTAAGTTTCTATATGATATTTTAAATTCCCATTATGTTGTATCCGCTATCAGCATATATTACTTGACCTGTTATAGCATCTGACATATTGCTCAATAAGAATGTTGCTACATCTCCAACTTGGGTTGTTGTAACATTTCTATGTAATGGTGCTTTTTCTTCCACTACTGTTAAAATAGATGAAAAATCTTTTATACCTTTTGCTGATAATGTTTTAATTGGACCTGCTGAAATTGCATTTACACATATTCCTTCTTTTCCAAGATTTTCTGCTAGGTATCTAACGCTTGCTTCTAATGCTGCTTTTGCAACTCCCATAATATTATATCCATCTAATACTTTAGTTGAACCATGATATGTTAGTGTTACTAATTTTGCATTTTCATTTAACATGTCTAATTCTTTTGCCATTCTAGATACTAATACAAATGAATAACTGCTTACATCAACTGCATGGCTATATCCATCTCTACTTGTATATATAAAGTCATTGTGTAAGTCTTCTGTATTGGCATGTGCTATCGCATGTACTATACCATCTATTTTTCCATTTTCTTCTTTTATTTTTGTAAATACTTCTTTTACTTTTTCATCTTCTGAAGCACCATCTAATACATATGCTTTGCTACCTTTAAATTCTGATATTAATTCTTCTATTTTTTCTTTATTTTCTTCTCCCATGTATGTAAATAATAATTGTGCTCCATTTTCATAAGCTGATTTTGCAATTCCAAATGCTATACTCCATTTGTTTCTAATTCCCATTATTAATATTTTTTTGTTGTTTAATAACATTTTCTTTCCTCCTATAAATTTATAAATTCTCCCATATTTCTGAATTTTGAGTATCTTTGTTCTTTGATTTCATCTCCTGTTAATTGTTTCATTTCTGTAATTGATGATTTTATTTCTTTTTTTATTCTATCTGCAACTACTTTAAAGCTTTCTTCTTCATCTCCTTGTGGCTCTTTTATTACTTTGTCTATTATTTTCATTTTATATAAATCATCAGCTGTTAATTTCATTTTTTCAGCCGCTTCTTTATATCTAGATGAATCTTTCCATAAAATACTGCTATATCCCTCTGGCGAAAGTATTGAATAGATTGCATTTTCTAGCATAAATACTTTATTTGCAACTCCTATTGCTAAAGCTCCTCCGCTTGAACCTTCTCCAATTATAAATGCAATTACTGGAACTTTTAATTTTGCCATTTCAAACATTGATTTTGCAATTGCTTCTCCTTGTCCTCTTTCTTCTGCTCCTATTCCTGGATATGCCCCTTTTGTGTCTATAAATGTAATTACTGGTCTATTGAATTTTTCTGCTTGTTTCATAAATCTTACTGCTTTTCTATAACTTTCAGGATTTGGCATTCCAAAATTTCTTTCAATGTTTTCTTTTGTTGTTCTTCCTTTTTGCTCTGCAATAATTGTATAGCTTTGTTTTCCTATACTTGCTAAACCACATATAATTGCTTTATCATCTCTAAAATTTCTATCCCCATGCAATTCTATAAATTCATCAAATATTTCTTCAATGTAATCTAGAGATGTTTTTCTTTTTGGATTTCTTGCTATCTCAACTTTTTCCCATGCTGTTTTTGGCATTTATTTTTCGCCTCCTTTATTTAGCTTTATTAGTTTGTGAATTGTTTCTTTTAAATCTTTTCTTTCAACTATTTTGTCTACAAATCCATGTTCTAATAAAAATTCAGCTGTTTGGAAACCTTCTGGAAGTTCTTCTCCAATTGTTTGTTTAATTACTCTTTGTCCTGCAAATCCTATCATTGCATTTGGTTCTGCTAAAATTATATCTCCTAAACTTGCAAATGACGCTGTTACTCCTCCATATGTTGGGTCTGTTAATACTGATATGTATAAAAGTCCTGCTTCGTCTAATTTTGTTAATGCAGCAGTTGTCTTAGCCATTTGCATTAGTGAAATTATTCCTTCTTGCATTCTTGCCCCACCTGAAACTGAAAGTATTATAAGTGGTAATTTTTGTTCTATTGCTTGTTCTATTGCATATGTTATCTTTTCTCCAACAACAACTCCCATGCTTCCCATCAAAAATCCACTATCCATTATGCATATTATAACTTTTTCTCCATTTATTTTTCCTGTTCCACAGCTTACTGCTTCTTCAAGTCCTGTTTTTTCTCTTAATCCTTTTAGTTTTTTAGGATAATCTTCTAATCCTAATGGGTTTGTTGTTTCAATATTAAAATCAAATCTTTCATATGTTCCATCATCTATTAGTAATTCTATTCTTTTCCCAATATGCATTCTGAAATAATGACCACAGTTTGGGCATATATTTAAATTTTCTCTAACTGTTTCTTTATATATAATTTCTTTGCAATTATCACATTTTACCCACTTTCCAATTGGTATGTCTATATTGGGCTTTTTGTTTTTTGCTGTTGCAACTTCTCTTTTCTTTATCTTATCAACTATCATTTTTTATTCCTCTTTGTTTAAAATTTCTTTTTCAATAAATGAGGTATCAAATTTTCCTCTTATGAAGTTTAGATTTTTTATTATATCAAAAAGAAAATCTCTATTTGTTGTTACACCATCAATTACTAATTCTTCTAATGACCTTTTCATTTTTGCGATTGCTTCATTTCTTGTGTTTCCATGTACTATTATTTTTGCTATCATTGAATCATAGTAAGGAGGTATTGTGTAACCGCTGTATATTGATGTATCTACTCTTATGCCATATCCTCCTGGTAAATTTATTTCTTCAATTTTTCCTGGGCAAGGCATAAAGTTTTTATTTGGATTTTCAGCATTTATTCTACATTCTATTGAATGTCCTTTGAATTCTATATCTTTTTGTTTAAATTTTAATTCTTCACCTGCTGCAATTCTTATCTGTGTTTTTACAATGTCTATTCCTGTTCTCATTTCGGTTATTGGATGTTCTACTTGAATTCTTGTATTCATTTCCATAAAATAAAAATTTTTATCGCTATCTACTAAGAATTCTACTGTTCCGCAACTTGTATATCCTGCTGCTTTTGCTGCTTTTACTGCTGCCATTCCCATTTTGTTTCTAAGTTTTTCGTCTACGGCTGTAGATGGTGTTTCTTCAATTACTTTTTGGTGTCTTCTTTGGATTGTGCAGTCTCTTTCTCCTAAATGTACAATATTTCCATGTTCATCTGCTAATATTTGTATTTCAATATGTCTTGGATCTTTTACAAATTTTTCTATATATATTTCATCATCATTAAATGATATTTTTGCTTCTTGTTTTACAATATTGTAGTTTGTTTCTAGTTCGTGCTTGTTATTTGCTATTCTTATTCCTTTTCCTCCACCTCCTGCTGCTGCTTTTATCATTACTGGATATCCAATTTGCTCTGATACTTCTATTGCCTCTTTTAATCCTTTTATACTTCCGTTTGAACCTGGTATTACTGGTACTCCCGCTTTTTTCATCATCTCTTTTGCATTTGATTTATTTCCTAAAAGGTCTATTACTTCTGATTTTGGCCCAATGAATTTTATATTTGATTCTTCACATATTTTTGCAAATTGTGAATTTTCTGATAAGAATCCAAATCCTGGGTGAATACTATCACTTCCTGTTATGTATGCTGCTTCAATTATGTTTTTTATATTTAAGTAGCTTTTATTTGAAGTTGCTGGTCCTATACAAATTGCTTCATCTGCTAGACGTGTATGTAATGCATTTTTATCTGCTTCTGAGTATACTGCAACTGTTTTGATATTCATTTCTTTACAAGCTCTTATTATTCTTACTGCAATTTCTCCTCTATTTGCAATTAATATTTTATTCATGTTATTTTTTCCTTTCTTATACTACTGCAAAAGTAAGCTCTCCTTTAGCTGCAACTTTTCCGTCTACTGTTGCTACTCCTTCTCCTACTCCTATTGGCCCTTTTCTTTTTATTATTTTAACTTCTAATTTTAATCTATCTCCTGGTACAACCATTTTTTTGAATTTCATTTTGTCTATTCCACCAAATAATGCGTTTTTTCCTTTATTTTCTTCCATTGAAAGAATTGCTACTGCTCCTGTTTGAGCTAAACTTTCTGTAATTAGAACTCCTGGCATTATTGGATTTTCCGGAAAGTGTCCTTTAAAGTACCACTCGCTTTCATCAACATTTTTATATGCTATTGCACTTTCTCCTGGTACATATTCTTCTACTTCATCTATCATTAAAAATGGTTCTCTTTGGGGAATTATATTTTTGATTTCTTCTTTATTTAGCATTATTTTTTCCTCCTATCCTATTTTAAATAGTGGTGTTCCGTATTCAACAGGTTCGCCATCTTTTACTAAAATTTCTATAATCTTTCCTGAAAATTCAGACTCGATTTCATTCATTAATTTCATTGCTTCTATTATGCAAAGTGTATCACCTTTTTTTACTTCTGTTCCTATTTCTACATATGGATTAGCTTCTGGCGATGGTTTAATATAAAATGTTCCAACCATTGGTGATTTTACTATATTTCCTTTTTCTGATTCTTGTTCTATTTTTGTTGTAGGCTCAATTACTGTATTTAATTGGCTTGCTGGATATGTGTTTTCTACAACTCTTACTTCATTTTTTTCTTCTTTTTTCATGCTAACTTTTGTACCATCTGGAAAGTCTATATTAATTTCTGTTAATTTTGAATTTCCCATATCATCCATAAGTTGTTTTATTTTTTCATATTCCATATTAATTATTCCTCCTCATATCTTTTTATAATAATACAGTTGTTGTGTCCTCCAAATCCTAATGAGTTTGACATTACATAGTTTAATCTTTGTTTTCTTGGTTCGTTTGGAACTATATCTAAATCACATTCTTCATCTTTTTCTTTGTAATTTATTGTTGGTGGTACTAATTCATTTTCTATTGCTTTTACACAAATTACTGCTTCAACTCCTCCTGCTGCTCCTAGTAAATGTCCTATATTCCCTTTAGTTGAGCTAACCATTACTTTTTTACTTGCTTCTCCAAATGCTGTTTTTATTGCTAATGTTTCTGTTAAATCATTTAAATGCGTTGATGTTCCATGTGCATTTATATAATCTATATCTTCTGGTTTTATTCCTGCATCTTCAATGGCCCTAATCATTGCTTTTGCTCCACATTCTCCATCTGGACATGGTGATGTAATATGGTATGCATCTGTTGTAGAACCAAAGCCAACTAATTCTGCATAAATTTTTGCTCCTCTTTTCTTGGCATGTTCTAATTCTTCAAGTACTAGTATTCCAGCTCCTTCTCCCATAACAAATCCATTTCTTTCTTTGTCAAATGGAATACTTGCTCTTTCTCTATCTTCTGAATTTGATAATGCTTTCATATTTTCAAATCCTGCTATTCCTACTGTACATATTGAACTTTCTGTTCCTCCTGCTAAAATAACATCTTCATATCCATGTTTTATCGTTTTATAGCTCTCACCTATACTTTGTGTTGAAGATGCACATGCGGTTACTATTGAACTTGATTCTCCCTTGAATCCAAATTCTATTGAAATATTTCCTGCTGGCATGTTTGCTATTGACATTGGTATGAACATTGGTGAAACTCTGTTATTTCCTTTTGCATAGTTTATTTCACATTGTTCTTGAATAGTTCTTAATCCTCCTATTCCTGAACTTACAAATACTCCTACTCTGTTAAAGTCTGTGTTTTCTTTTGTTATTCCGCTATCTTTAACTGCTTCTCTTGCTGCAATTACTGCAAATTGTGATGATCTGTCAAATCTTTTTGCTTGCTTTGGTTCAAAATAATCTAGTGGATTGTATTCTTTTACTTCTGCATCTAGTTTTGTTTTGAATGTTGCTGTGTCAAATAGTGTGATATTATCTATTCCACATTTTTTGTTTTCTATTCCTTTCCATGTTTCTTCTATGTTTTTTCCTATTGGAGTTATTGCCCCCATTCCTGTTATTACTACTCTTCTTTCCATTTTATATCCTCCTTACATTAGCATTCCGCCGTCTACTTGAATTACTTGACCTGTTATATATGAACTTTCTTCTGATGATAGAAATTTTACTACATTTGCAACATCTTCCGCTGTTCCCATTCTTTTTAAAGGAATTGTTTTTGCTATTTCTTCTTTTATCTCATCTTTTAAACTTTGTGTCATTTGTGTTTCTATAAATCCTGGTGCTACTGCATTTACTAAGATTCCTCTTGAACCTACTTCTTTTGCTAGGCTTTTTGTAAATCCTATTATTCCTGCTTTTGAAGCTGAATAATTAGTTTGACCTGCATTTCCTGAAATTCCTACTACTGAAGATATATTTATTATTCTTCCTGAGCGAGCTTTCATCATGTGGCTTATTACATTTTTAGTTACATTGAATGTTCCTACTAAGTTAACATCAATTACACTTTCAAAATCTTCTTTTTTCATTCTCATTATTAATGTATCTTTTGTTATTCCTGCATTATTTACTAATACATCTATTTTTCCGAATTCTTCTATGATTTCTTTTATAAATCTTTCGCAATCCTCAAAGTTTGATACATCTCCCTTGACTGGTAAACATTTTACATTATAGCTTTCAATTTCTTTTACTGTATTTTTTAATTCATCATTTTCAGTTCTGTAATTAAGTGCTATGTCAAATCCATTTTGTGCTAAGCAAAGAGCTATTTGCTTTCCAATTCCTCTTGTAGCACCTGTAATAAGAGCAGTTTTATTCATTATTTAACCTCCTTTAAAGTTTCTTCTAAACTAGAAACGTCATTTATATTTAATATTTTTATTTCCTTTTCAGTCGGTGTTCTTTTTACAAATCCTGATAATGTTTTTCCTGGTCCTATTTCTATGAATGTGTCTATTCCATCTTCAATCATTGTTTTTAATGTTTTTGAAAATCTTACTGGATTTATAATGTGTTTTGCGAGAATATCTCTTACATCATCTGTTTCTTTATACTCTTCTCCATCTAAATTTTTAATTACTTTTGTTTCAGCTTTGTTAATTGTAATTTTTTCAAGTTCTTTTCTTAGTGCATTTGAGCTTTCTGTTAATTTTGAAGTATGGAATGGCCCTGCTGTTTTTAAAACTCTTACTTTTTTTGCTCCCATTTCTTTTGCAATTTCTTCTGCTTCTAGTACAGCTTCTTTTTCTCCTGAAATTGCTATTTGTCCTATGCAATTATAATTTGCAGGAACCACAAATCCTTTTGTTACTTTTTTGCAAACATCTTCTACTTGCTGTTCTGTTATTCCCATAATTGCTGCCATTTGCCAGTCTCCATCTGGTAAAAGTTCTTGCATGTATTCTCCTCTTTTTTGAACTAGTTTTATTCCTTCTTCAAATGAAAGAATTTTACTATTTATTAAGCTTGAGTATTCTCCAAGACTTAATCCAGCTGACATCTCTGGCTTTATATTATGTTTTTTTAATATTTCTAATATTCCTAAACTTTCTGTTAATATTGCAAGTTGTGTGTATTTTGTTTGATTTAAAATTTCTTCTGGTCCCTCAAATGATATTTTAGCAATGTCTATTCCTGTTATTTCTTTTACTTTTTCATATATGTTTCTTACTTCTTCAAAAGCTTCATATAAGTCTTTTCCCATTCCCACGCTTTGAGCTCCTTGCCCAGGAAATAAAAATCCAATTTTCATTTTAATTACCTATCCTTTTTATTAATTTTTTTTCAAACTTGTTACAAAATTCAGATATGAATTTTGTGTTATCTACATTAATGTTAAATTCTTTTTTTATTGATGTCGCTATATCTTTAATGTCATCTGTAAATTTTTCTTTTTGTGTATTTATTCCTATTCCAATTACTAAATATTCAACCTTTTCTGAAATCACTTTTGTTTGTGTTAAAATTCCACCAATCTTTTTATTTTCAATAACTATATCATTAGGCTTTTTTATATTTAGATTAATTCTATACTCTTCTTTAAAAATGTTAACTATTGTTTCTGCTATCTCTAATGTTATTCCTTCTAAATTTCTTATGTTGCACTCTGTTTTTACTACAAATGAAAATGCAATATTATTTTCTTCATCTGTGTGCCAAATTCTACCATGTGTTCCTATTCCACTTTCTTGGATATCTGTCATAACTAATGTACCATTTGGTGCTTGATTTTTTTCTATTAGTCTCCAAATTTCATTTTGCGTTGAATCTATTTTTGAATAATATATGCTGTTTTTTCCTAAAAACTTAGTTTTTAAGTTGTTCAATTGCATTTAAGTTCTCCTGTCTCTTTATTTTATTTGTTGTTGTTTTTATCAATGGTTTTTCAGTTATAATCATTCCCCTTATTGCTTTATATTTTGGCATTGTTTGATTTATTTCTTTTATTTTTTTACTTAATACTTCATATATTTCTTCATCTGTTTTAACCTTGTAAGCATTTTCAATAATTTCTCTATCAAAAACTATTTGAACATTTATTTTTATATCATCCTTGTCTTCTGCTTTTTGTTTTCCAAAAATAAATGATTCTTTCACTCCCTCTATTTTGTTTACTAAGTTTTCCATTTCTTCTGGGAAAATATTTTTTCCATTTTTTAAAACTATTACACTTTTCTTTCTACCACAAATGAATATATATCCTTCTTCGTCTATTTTTGCTAAGTCTCCTGTGTAAAACCATCCATCTTTTATTGCTTCTTTTGTTGCTTTTTCATTTTTAAAATATCCCAGCATTATATTTGGCCCTTTAACAACTAACTCTCCTATTCCTTCTTTGTTTCTGTCTACTATTTTAGCTTCTACACTTTGAACAGTTTTTCCTATTGAACCTGTTTTATAATATTTGTTGCTACCAATTGCTACCACTGGTGATGTTTCTGTTAATCCATATCCTTGTACTAGATTTAGTCCTAGTAATCTATATTTTTCTTCTATTTTATAATCTAGTGCCGCTGCTCCACTTATAAATAATTTTATTTTTCCACCTAGCATATCATGTATCTCTTTGAATATTTCTTTCTTTTTCTGCATTGATTCATTTCTGTATCTTTCTTCATTTTGTAATATTTCTTCAAGTTTCCCTTGTTTTTCGAGTTGTTTTCTAATCATCATGAATATTCTTTCATATATCGCTGGAACACATGCCATAACACTTACATTATATTCTTTTAAGTTGTCTACTACATGTCTTAGTCCATCGCAAAATACTGTTTGTGCTCCTTTGTATAGCGAAAATAGGAAACCAACTGTACATTCAAATACATGATGTATTGGTAATATTGAAAGAAATGTATCATCTGATGTTACATCTAAAATACTTCCTATGTCCATTAAATTAGAGCATATGTTTTTATGTGAAAGTGCTACTACTTTTGACTTTGATGTTGTTCCTGATGTAAATAACATTATACTCATTTCCTCTGGATTTATTTTGCTATTTATAAATTCTCTATTTCCTTGTTTTATTAGTTTTCTTCCTGTCTCTATTAATTCTGTTTGTGAATATATTCCTTCTGAATGTGTTTCTTGGTCCATTGTTATTAAATGTTTTAATTTATTTTTTTCGCTGTATCTTATTTTTTGTATTGATTCACTATATTTTTTTGAATAAAAAATTGCTTCAATTTCAGATCTTTCAATTAGCTCTTCTAATTCATTTTCTGGTAATGATTTGTCTAATGGAACTACTGTACCTGTTCCACATACTATTGATAAATATGCTATTTCCCATTCATATCTATTTTCACCAATAACAGCTATTCTTTTTCCTTTTAATCCTAAATTTATTAGTGCTGTTCCTAAATTATCTATCATTTCTCTTACTTCATAGTGTGATATAGTTTTGTATTCTCCAGCTCTAATTTTTATTTTATATGCTGGTTTATCTCTATAAATTTCTTTTGTTTTATTTAGCATGTCTTTTAAATTATTTATCTCTAAGCATTCATATATTTTTTTGCTCATTTTTATCTCCTAGTATTTTTATTTGTATTTATATTTTTATATCATATTTTTGTTATAAAGTCTTTATACTGGTAGGTCAGTCTAATTGAACAAATCGGAAAGCCATTAAATTAAAATGATTTAATGGCTTTCCGATTTGTTCTAATATTAATTTGATTTGCTTAGTAATATACCTGTGCTGTCATATGCTTCTATGTAATATGTATATTTGGTTCCAATATCTATTGCAGTTGGAACTATGTTTATATTATTGTTTTCAGTATTTCCTGTTATTGTTATGTTCGGTTTATTTGGCTTTGTTTCATCATTTGCTAATATATCTGTGTATGTGCTTTCTGTTAGTTTTTGGTCTAGGCTAACTATTGTTTCCCAATATTCTTGATTTTCTTTTTTACGGTATATTACAAAATATTTGTCTGATATATCATAACCTGACCAGTCTAGAATTATTTCTCCTTTTCCATTTAATGTGTTTGGATTTGCTGTTGCCATTAATTTTAATTCTGGAACTTTAAATTCATAAACTTCACTTATATTACCAACATTATCTTCTGCTATTATATAGATATATTTTACTTTGTATATATTTTGTATTTCTATATCTTCTCCAAATTTTACTTCTATACTATCTTCATTTGATATAACTGGATTTTCTATTTGAGATGTAGCTGTTACATATCTGTATTTCGATACTCCAGATCCTTCTCCTAAAACCAAATGCCTATCGTTTGCTTCAACTTTCAATATGTTATTATAAATACTAACATTTGTTATAGTTGGTGATGTATTATGTATTATCTATTTTATCTATTGCTACTTCTTGTGATGCTATATTTCCTAATTCATCTTTGTAAAATACTCTTGCTTTTACTGGTTCATATGCATCTCCTACAAATTGATAGTCTCTTGAATAATCTTTTCCATTTTTCTGGGCTAATTTATAGTCATTTACATTATTAAATGCTATTTGCACATTTCCTATACCTTTGTCAATTGCTGTGAATGTGAATTTTCTTGTTTTAGTCCATTCTCCTGTTATTATATTACTTGATGTTGGCTTTGGTGGTATATTATCAACTTTGGCCATAATAAATTCTTGCTCTGTACTATTATTACAGCTATCTGTTACTATCGCTTTGAATGTTCTTCCTTCACTACCTGCTTCTAATTCTGGTGTACAGATAATAGAATATTTTCCATCTACAACATTGCTACTTCCTATATATACTTCCTTTGATTCATCATCTAATATTTCTATTTTTACTGTTTCACACCAATTTTCTGCACCTGAAATGCTTATTTTTTCAATCTTCTTCCAATTTTCATTTATATTATTTGGAGATATGTTTAATATTTCTGGTTTAATTATATCTGAATACAAATTCGATTCAAATATTTCATATAAATTTGCTTTTCCATTTATATTTATATAATTATCAATTGCTACCCATTGTCTATTTTTTATTTCTGATTTTAGTTTTAACTTAGTTGTTCTTATAATATCTGTATTACTATTTTTTGAAACTTCTTGTTTGCTATTCTCAAATACATTACCAGTACCATATGGTGAATATATACCTGCATTATCTCCAAAAGTTGCACCATTTGAAAGAAGTATATGTTGTGTTATTGTATATGTTGGTGGTGTATTTTTATCTGTTGTTATTGTGTATGTATCTGTTCCAAATTCTTTTCCACATATTATACATGTTATTTTTCTATTTTTAAGTCTTAGTCTGTGTACTTGTTCTCCATCTTTATAAACTTGCCCACAGATAGCACATGTTCCTATGTCTTGACATGATATTTGATTTCCATTTGCTACATAGCAAGCTTGATGATTTTCTCCACTTTCAAATCTACAATCTTGTAATTCACCATTTTTATAACTATATAAATAATAATCTTTTTCTATATAATTATTACAAATTATGCATAATCTACCATGTATTCTTAGGGTATGATCTTTGTAAAATGTTTTTCCATCCCATACACATGGTCTATATCCAGTTTTAAAATACCCACATTCACATACACTTGTTGATGAATTATTTGGAGCACATGATTCATATCCAAGTGCCCATGTTGTTTTTAAAGTATGTGATATTATATTTCTTTTTTCTTCACAAACTTTACATTCTTCCCAGTGTTTATTATCATCATATTTTATTTTATAAATGTGTTCATGTTCTGTTTCTTTTCCAATTTTTATATTTGTTACATCTATTGTTGTTATATTATTTTCATTTTCTACATTTTTTTGCTCTATAATAGCTTGTTTTATATTCTCAACTATTTTTATTGTATTAATATTTTCTGAATACCACGTAGTTAAAAATATAAAGCCTATTAATATTACTGCAATTTTAATTATTAAATAAATTCTCCTTTTCATTTGTTTCCTCCTAGCTTTTATTAACTAATCTTTATTTTTAGTATAAGTTATTAGCTTTTTAATGTATATTAAAAAGCTCTAAATAATGTATTTAATATCTACATAAAGTAGTTTACTAGTTGGAATTATTATAGAATTTAAAATTTTTATTAATTTTTAAATATTTATTGTACAAGCTCTTGTATTAGTTCATGTACTGAAACTATTTTATTTACTTTATCAACATTACTTCCACAGAATATTAATCCATTTTCTACATTTCCTTCAACACTATTTACTAATGCTTTTGTTATACAATATGGCGTTGTTAATGCATTACAAGTTTTTATACAGCCATAACATTTATTTATTTTGCATTTTTGGTTTTCAGTTTGTTTAATAAAGTTATTATTAATCGCTCTTCCTGGCATCCCTACTGGACTCTGTATTATTTTTATATCTTCTTTTTTGGCATTTATGTATGCTTGCTTGAATTCATCTGATGCATCGCATTCGTTTGTGGCAACAAATCTTGTTGCCATTTGTACTCCACTTGCTCCTAATTTTAAGAACTTCTCTATATCTTTTTTATCCCAAATTCCTCCTGCTGCAATTACTGGAATTTCTTTGTTGTATTCTTTTTCTATTTCTTTTATATATTCAACTATTTCTTTTGTTATATCTTCTAATTTAGGTTTATTTTCTTCATCTAATTCTTCTCTTTTAAATCCTAGATGCCCTCCTGCTTCTGGTCCTTCTATTACAATCATATCTGGAATATAATTATATTTTTTTATCCAATGTTTAACTATTAGTTGACAACATCTTAGTGATGATACTATTGGTGCTATTTTAGTTTCAGTTCCTTGTACATATTCTGGCAAATCTTTTGGAATTCCAGCTCCTGAAATTATTAAATCAATTTTATTTTTTACACATTCTTCAACTATCTCTTTATAGTTCTTTAATGCTACCATTATATTTACACCTAATATTTTATCTTCTCCTGCAATTTCTCTTGCTAATTTTATTTCTTTTCCAATTGCTCTTAAATTTGCTGTTATAGGATTTTTATTAAAATCTTCTTCTTGGTATCCAATATCTGCTGTTGAAATTATACCTATTCCACCTTCTTTACTAACATTACCTGCTAGTCTATGCATTGATACTCCAACTCCCATTCCTCCTTGAATTATAGGATATTCAGATTTTTTCGTACCTAATTTTATACCTTCCATATATTACCTCCTATTTAGTTTCGTTTACTAGATTAACATTAGTAATATACTTCGTCAAGTAGTTGACTGTACGTTCATTTTTAAAATTAAAAGAACACCGCTAAGTTGCAGTGTTCTTGTTTTGTCCATTCACTCACAAATCAGTTATATAAATTTTCAAACAACACTATATAAATAAAAATTTTATATATTTTTTATATTAAATTGTTCCTCGCTTGGCTTTTGTAGTGGCTGGTTATTATCACTATTGGGAGCTTTCATATCTTCTCTTGGCATTTCATTTTGCTTCTCTCTATTATCTGGTTTTTCTCTCATATCTTGCATATTATTTTGATTAATATTGGTTCTATCTTCTGTTTTTATACAAATTGTAAAATAGGTTGTTGTTATAATTGTTCCTATTAGTATTCCTATAATTAGCATTAATATTTTCTCTTTTATTTTAGATGTTGATTTATTTTTTATTAGTAATATTATTGAAATTGCTAATATAATTATTAGTATTGATAATATTACATATTCAGTTTTTATTTGTTTTTGTTCTGTATCAGATATATTTCTAAATGAATTGTTTGTTGAAATATCGAATGTTTCTGATGTATTGTTTACTTGTTTGCTTCCTTTTTTATATGATGTTATGTTTGTATATAATCCATTTTCACTTGTTCCACCAATTTCTCCGCCCTTGTATATATTATATTTTTCTTCGTTGAAATTAGGTGTACTTATTGTAAGTATTTTGTAGTTTCTATCTGATTTAAAAGCTACTATTGGATTATCTTTTTCATCTGTAATTGTAATTAATTCTTGTTTTGATATTTTATTCGCAAATTCTAATGTTATTAATTTTTGTTTTGATTCTTTTGATATTTCATCTGCCATATTTCCTGTGCTTACTACTGTCCCACCATTTATATATGTTCCTAAATCTGAGTCTAATCCATTGTCTTGGCTTGTTTCACTTGCAAATGTATATACTTTTCCTCCATTTATGTATAAATATCCATTTGAATCAATTCCGTCTCCTTCTTCTGCTTCATCTAATACATTCACTAATATTGTTCCATCATTTATTGTTACAATGCTTTCTTTATCTGTACATGCATTTATTCCATCATCTAATGAATTTATAATATAATTTCCACTATTAATAGTAATATCTCTTTTACTTTCTATTCCTTCTTTTGCTGAATTTACAGTTAATGTTCCTTCTCCTTCAAATGTTAGTGATATGTCTGAACTTATTGCTGCATCATATTTATATCTTTCATAATAATTTCTTTCATCATCATATCCTTTGTCTATGTAGTATAAAATTTTATCTTGGTCTTCCCAATTTTCTACACTTTGTTTTATTTTTCCTCCTGCAATTGTATTGTTTGTCCCTTTTTGGGTTTTTATTGTTACTTTGCAAGTATCTGAATTTGTTTTAGTATTATATACTAATATTGCTGGTGCATTTTCACATGTTATATCTGTCTCATTTAAAATAATTATTACTTCACCAGATATTTCGTTAGAGTTAATTGAAATTTGAGCATCTGATATTTTTCCTGAAAATTCATAAATACCACTTTTATTAATGTTTATAATGTTTTTAATTTCTATATTAGCTTCTAATGATTCTTTGCTATTTCCTCCATTATTCATAGAATTACTTAAATATATATCTTTTGCTACATCTTTGGATATTTCTTTTTCATCTACTTTTATTTCATTATCACTTAGTGAAATTTTTATTGTGTTTTCTTCTCCAAAAACTTTGTATGTGCTCATACATAATAAATTTAATACTATTAGCATTATTAAAGTACTGGTAAATATGATTTTTTTCTTGTTCATTTGAACCTCCTATTTTTTATTTTCTATAATTTACAGTAATAACATTAAATTTATATTAAAGTTTCTTGGTTATATAAAAATAGAGATGTTACATTGAACATCCCTACTTTAATTTATATAATTATTATATCTCCTATTTTTTAAGATAATGATTGAATATTAAATTATTCCGTTATACTTTCAAATTTATCGCTAAATTCTTTTTTGTATTTTTTCAAGTTTATTGGTTTTAGATTTTTATCTGTGAAGCAATGTTTTGTTTCTCCTGTAAGAACTGTTCTTCCTGTTTTTTTATCTGTTACATTGTATCCAACTGTCATTCTTACTCCTGTATATTCTTTTACAAAGGTTTTTATTAGTATGGTGTCATCAAATGTTACATGATATTTGTAGGTACAGTTTACTCCTAATACTGGAATTGTTATTCCATTTTCTTCTAATAGCGAGAATGGCATTTCTATTTGGTTCATCCAATAGCACCTTGCTTCTTCTAAAAATCTTATATAGTTTGAATGATGTACTACTCCCATTTTGTCTGTTTCGTAATAGTTGATCTTTCTTTCAAAAATAATTTCCATTTTGTTTTACTCCTTATTTTTTATTAAGTCTTTTATTACTTCTCCTGCTAAGCTTAGTCCCGCTACTGATGGTACAAATGATATGCTTCCTGGTACTTGTTTTTTATTGTTTTCTGATATTTGATTTGTTTTTATTGGTTCTTCTTTTGAATATATTACTTTAAGTTTTTTTATGTTTCTTAGCTTTAGTTCTTTTCTCATAACTTTTGCTAATGGACATACGCTTGTTTTGTATATGTCTGTTATTTCAAATCTGCTTGGGTCTAATTTATTTCCTGTTCCCATACTAGATATAATTGGAATGTTTAATTTTTCTGCTCTTACTATTAATTCAATTTTTGCTGTTACTGTATCTATGCAGTCAACTATATAGTCAACTGTGTTATCAAAAAAGTTTTCACTATCTGGCATAAAGAATTCTTTGTGTATTTCTACTTTTGCATTTGGATTAATTTCTAGTATTCTTTCTTTTGCAACTTCAACTTTTGCTTTTCCTATTGTTTGGTGTGTTGCAATTATTTGTCTATTTAAATTACTTATGCTAACTTCATCATTATCTACTAGTATAAAGTTTCCTATTCCTGCTCTTACTAGTCCTTCTACTACAAATGAGCCTACTCCTCCTATTCCAAATATTGCAACTTTGGATTTTTGTAGTTTTTCTACTCCACCTTTTCCTATTAATAATTCTGTTCTTGAAAATTGATTTGACATTATTTTTTCACCTTTACATATAATTTTTAATTATATACTCGCACATATTTTTCTGTCAAGATTGCTATATTAGTTCTTTTTTGTTGTATCGTATTATTGCTAGAATTGTGAATATTGTTGTTAGGATTATTGTTATTATTATCATTGATGGGTTAATTGTTTTTTCTATGATTACATTTCTAATATCT
The DNA here is from genome assembly GCA_947382445.1 of uncultured Clostridium sp. The sequence continues at coordinate 19,108 of CANCZH010000004.1, forward strand.
GCTAGCGTAAATATTGATATGTATTTTAGAAATTCTGTTGTTTCGCTTATTTCTGATATTATTTTTAGAAAGTAGCTTGCAAATACTATTCCTAGGCTTATTCCTAATGTTTTCTTTGTTTTGTGTGTAAATGTTGATAAAAATAGGCATAGTGAAAATATTACTAGTGATGAGAATATTGGTGTAATGCTTAGTAATATATATGTTTTTGGGTCAAATTCTCCACTTAGTGTTAGTCCTATAAAGTTAAATATTCCTACTATTATTATCATTAGTATGATGTATGTAATTCCACAAAGTATTTTAGAGGTTGCTATATTTTTTCTTGTTATTGGCAGGCTATTTAAGTATTCTATTGTTTTATCGTTTTCTTCTTTTAGTAGTATGTTAGAGCCTAGTATTCCACTGTAAATTCCTGTGATTAATAGTACAAATATGAAGCCTTCTGTTTTTAACCATCCGAATGCGCTGTCTATACTTGATATGTCCATGTTAAATGCTTTTAGCATTTCTTCTGGAAAGATTTCCATCATTTTGTCTATCATTTGTATGTTCTCGTTTTCTATGATTGATGGGTATACTAAGAATACGATTAGGAATAGTCCTATTAGTATTGATGTCCATATTATAAAGCTTTTTAAATTTATTTTCATTTCTCTTTTAAACATATATTTTTCTCCTTATTTATAATAGTGCATAAATATATCTTCTAGTTGTGCTTCTTCTATTAGTATTCTGTCAATTTGGTATTTTGATAGAGTTTTTATTAGTTCGTTATGAGATAATTTTGTGCTAAGTTTTATTGTATTTTGTTCTTTTGAAATTATATTTGCGTCTATTTCTTTTATTATTTTTTCATTTTCTTTTGATGTTATTGTTATTTCTGTTAGGCTTTTTTCTAGTAGGTCATTTATTTTTTCAACCTTAATTAGTTTTCCGTCTTTTATTATTCCTACTCTGTCACATATTTTTGATACTTCACTTAGAATGTGTGTTGAGTAAATAATTGTTGTTCCTTTTTTCTTTTCTTCTTTTAATATTTCATAAAATGTGTTTTGAGCAATTGGGTCTAGCCCACTTGTTGGTTCATCTAGTATTAGTATTTTTGGTTCGTGCGTACATGCTAATATTATTCCTAGTTTTTTTAGGTTTCCAAGTGATAAGTCTTCTATTTTCTTTGTTTCGTCTAATTGCAGTTTTTGTACTAGTTCGATTCTTCTTTGGTGTATGTCTTTTTTATAGAACTTTTCATGGTAGTCTAGCATTTGTTTTACTGTTAGGTCATCATATAGGTATATTTCGCTTGGCAGGTATCCTATTTTTTCTTTTGTTTTGATATCGTCTTTTGTAAATTCTTTGTTTTCTATTAATACTTTTCCGCTTGTTTTGTTTATTAGGTTCATTATTGAACGTATTGTTGTTGATTTTCCAGCTCCATTTGGTCCTATGAATCCAAATATTTCTCCTTGTTTTAGTTCAAATGTTATGTTTTCTATTCCTTTGATTTTTCCATAATATTTGGTTAAGTTTTTGACTTCTAGAATATTTTTCTCCATGTTATTCCTCCTCTTTTTTAGTAAGGCTATATAAGCATATTGCTAGTGTTTCTAAGATTATTAGTAATATTATTGCTATGCTTATGTATTGGTTAAATAATGTGCTTATTAAGCATAGTAAGCCATCTATTATTAGTGAATATCCTGATATTCTTGCTACTTTTTTGTATTGGTTTTCTGATAGTTTTTTTATTCCATTAATTTCACCTTTTGTTTTTGGTAGGTAATTTCCTAGTATTATAAATATTATCCCTAGTATAATCATACAAATTTTTCTTATGTCTAGTTTGTTTCCAAGATTGTATATAATGGTAACTATATACATTATTATTGTTAGTGTTGGTATTATCCATTTTGTTATAGATGTTATTTTTTTGTTTGCTTCTGGGTGTTTATCTTTTATATCATTTGCTGTGCAACATATTATTTGGAATATTGTCATTAGTATTGGTATTCCAATTATGAATGCTGTTTTAGAAAAATAACCATTTGGATTATTGCTTATGTCAAAATGTATTGCTATTTCGTTTGGTAGTTTGTTATAAAATGTTATTCCTAAGGCTATTGGTAATAGTGTTGTTATGCATGTAATTATTAGGGTTTTATAATTAATTTTTTTCATTTTCTTTTCCTCCTAATCCTTTTATCCATATTAGTACTTCTTCAAATACAGAAATGTTCAGTTCATAGAATATGTATTTTTTGTATTTGTTTTCTATTATTAGTCCTGCTTTTTTTAGTGTGGATAAGTGGTATGATACTGTTGCTCCTGTTAGGTCAAATCTGCTTGCAATTTCTCCTGCTGTTTTCTTTCCTTCTTTTAGCATTTCTAATATTTCTCTTCTTGCTGGGTCTGAAATTGCTTTTAGTGTTTCTGACATTCCCATATGTTCACCTCGCTTTTTTCATTTAGATATTTATCTAAATATAGTATATGCTTTATTTTGATGTTTTGTCAATAGTCATTTAGATATTTTTCTAAATGACTATTAAAAAATACACTCATTACTTTTATCTGTAATAAGTGTACATATTTTATATGAGGCTTAGTTGTTCGTTTTGCTCTTTTTTTTTATATGCTTTTATTATGTCTTCCATTTTGTATAGTAAATCGTATTTTGTGCATTCTTCTTTGAAGATCTGTGATAGTTTTTTGTTTAGTGGATTGCAAAAGTAATTATTTCCATATGTTTTTATGTATTTTTCTTTTAGTCCTGGAAATGATTTGTCTAGTTTTTGAAAGAAGTAGTCTCTTTGATTTTCTCTTAGTGTTACTCCTCCTATTGTGTATATGAATTTTGCTCCATTTTCTGCAGATAGTCTTATTACTTGTTTTATGTTTTCTTCTGAGTCTGTGATAAATGGTATTATTGGTGTGAGTAGTGTTCCTACGAATAGTCCTTCGTTTGATAGTTTTTTCATTGCTTTAAGTCTTTCTGATGATGGACATACTCCGTGGTTCTATAATTTTTGATAGTTTGTCATCTGCTGTTGTTATTGTGAATTTTAGTATTACATCTGCTTTTGAATTTATTTTTTTGAATATTTCAATATCTCTTGTTATTAGGTTGCTTTTTGTTTCTATTGATATTCCAAAGTTGTAATGTGATATTAGTTCTAATGCTTTTTTGGTAATTTCATATTGTTTTTCAAAGGGGTTGTATGTGTCTGACATTGCTCCTATGCCTATTACTCCTGTTTTTCTTTTGCTTTTTAGTTCTTTATTTAAGATTTCAATTTCGTTTTGTTTTGCTCGAACTTTATCAAAGTTGTCTACTTGATAGCAGTTGCTTCTACTGTCACAGTAAATACAGCCGTGTGAACAGCCTTTGTATAGGTTCATATTATAATCGATTCCAAACCATTCTTGTGGATGGCTTGCTTTTTGCAATATTGATTTTGTAGGTACAAACTCCATTATTTTTCATCCTTTGATACTGGGATTCTTATTACTGTTTTTAGATTTTTTTCTTTAGCTTTTCTTGGGTCTGATAGGTATATTTCGTGGTGTTTTCTTATTCCTATATCATTTTTTAGTTTGTTTTGTTTTATAAATTCATTTATGTTTTTCAACGTTTCTGGTTCACTATCATATGAGCCTATGTGCATTACTTGAACACATAGTCCTTCTTTTATTTCTATGAATTTTAGTTTTGATGTGTCTAGTTGTTTTTTCTTTTTTAGTTCATTACATGCCCATTCGAAGACTTCTTGTGTTACAAATTCTGGTTGTCTTATCATTGAAATCCATTTAAAGTTTTCTTTATGTGCATAATCGATTTCTTTGTTATCTTCTTGCCACCACAACCCTTCTAGTGGTGGAACAACGTATTCAAAGTATCCGTCTATTTGTTTTTTCCCCATTTTACTCATTTTTATTGTAAATGATATTCCATATAATAATGATATTGCTTCTTTGTATTCTCCTTTTTCTTCGTTTGGATTTCCTTTTCCTTCTACTGTTATGAATTTCATGCTTGGTACATCTATTATGCTTGGTGTTGTCTTGGGTAGGTATAGATCTTTGTATTCTTTTTTATAATCTATTTTTTCCATAATTTCTCCTCATTATTATTTTATAGCTATATAGATATGTATTTCTTGGTTTTGCATATCTTCTGTGTTGTTTTGATATTCTTCAAAATCATATGTGTATTTTCTGTCTAGGTTCATTTCCCATATTTCTTGCCATGCTTGTCCTACTGATTTTTGTACGTCTCCTTTTATTACGAATTTAGCATATTTTCCTTTTGGAATTGTTTTTGTTATTCTGTTTTCTGGATTAGTAGATTTTTTATTTACTTCACTGCATACTATGAACTTATATGGTTTTGTGTAGTCTCCTTCATATTCTGTGTATAATCCTATTGTTTTATTGTTCAGTTTGTTTTCGATTTTGCCATATATTCCTTCTGTAAAAAATTTTTGCCATAGTGCTCCTATGTCTTCAATAGATTTTCCTTCTTGGTTTGTTGTTTTTATGCCTATTCCTTCGATGATTTTTTCTTCTAATTCTACAATTTCATATTTCATAATTGTTACCTCCTGGTAATAATTATATTTTTATAAAATTGACAACTGTATGTCATATTATAAATAATTTTTTATGCTTTTTTGTAGTTTTTCTTTTATTATGTTTTTGGCATATTGTGGTGATATTATTTTTATGTTTTCTCCAAATGATAGGATATATCCGTATACCCAGTCGTTTTCTGGCATCTCTGTTTTTATTATGAAGTCTCCATTTTCTTTTTGTGTTATTTCTTCTTTTTTGAATTCGTCATATACTCTATATGTCATGTTTTTTGATATTTCTAGTTCTAATTTTATTGTTTTGATATTTATTTCTTTTTCTTGTATTTTTGGTAATTCTATTTCAAATGTTTCGTCTGTTGTTTTTATTTCTTTCATCCTTGATATTTTGAATAGTCTATAATCTTGTTTATCTTTACAATATGATTTTAAATACCAGGCTTTATCTTTGAAATATATTTGTAATGGACATGCTTTTCTCTTTTTTTCTTCTCCATATGTGTTATAGTATATAAATTCTAGTACTTTTTTATTTATTACCGCTTCTTTTATTATTTTAAATGTTTCATCTGCACCTAAATTAGTTCCCCAGTCTGAAAGGTCTACTTCTATCCAATTTGTTTTGCTTTTATTAAAAATATTGCTTATTTTTTCGAGCGTATTTTTTTCGTCTTGGTTGCTTATTTTTGAAATGCTTTGTAGTGCAAATAATATTTGGTTTTGTTCTTCTTCTGTTAGTACTGCTTTGTCTAGCTTGTAATCTTCTAACAAACTTATTCCTCCACCTTTTCCTTTGCTTGCGTATATTGGTATTTTGCTACTACTTAGTGTTTCTATGTCTCTATATATTGTTCTTGTTGACACTTCGAATTTTTCTGCTAGTTCTTTTGCTGTAATTGTCTTTTTTTCTAATAATATGTATATTATTTCAAATAGTCTGTTTATTTGCATTATTTCACCCTTTTTTATTATAGCATATTAATCTGACAATTGTATGTCATATTAATAAAAGCATACAATTTTATTAATCGTATGCTTTTACTTTTTAATTTATTGCTCTTTTTATTAGCCTTAAAGTATTCAAAATAACTGTAATGCTACTTAGTACCATAGCTAAACTTGCAATCATTGGATTTATAGAAATTCCAATAGGTTTAAATATTCCTATTGCAACTGGTATCATTAAGCAATTGTAAAAAAATGCCCAAAATAAGTTTTGCTTAATATTTCTTATTGTTTTTTTACTAATATTAATTAAGTTTATAATACTTTTTAAGTTATTTTTAGTTAATATAACATCAGATGAATCCATTGCTATATCTGCTCCGCTATTTACACTAACTCCTATATTTGAACTCGCTAAAGCTGGGCTATCATTTATTCCATCTCCACACATCATTACAAATTTGTTTTCTTGTTTTAATTTTTTTATTGTATTTGCTTTTTCTGCTGGTAATACATTAGATATTACTTTGGAAATTCCTATTTCTTTTGCAATTTTTTCTGCTGTTTCTGTGTTATCTCCTGTTAGCATAACTGTATCTATTTTCATTTGAGATAATTCTTTTATTACATTTTTGCTTTCTTCTCTTATAATGTCGTTTACTCCTATTATAGCTAGAACTTCTTTGTTTTTAATAACATATATAATGCTATTTCCGTTTTCTGCTAGTCTTTTTTCATCTTTTAAATGTGTATTCTCAATATTATATTTTTCAAGTATTTTAGAATTTCCTAGTAATATTTCTTCATTATTGATTTTTCCAGCAATTCCTAGTCCTGAAATGTTTTCAAACTGTTCTACATTTAATATTTCTATTTTGTTTTCTTCTAAATAATCTGTAAATGCTTTTCCTATTGGGTGTGTTCCTTTACTTTCTACACTTCCTACTAATTGCAATAGTTCTTTTTCTTTAAGTGAACTATAATTGATTACTTCTGCTATTTTTAGTTTTCCATAAGTTAAAGTTCCTGTTTTATCAAAAACTATTGTATTTACTTTTTGTGCATTTTCTAATATTTCACTCTTTTTTATTAATATTCCATTTGAAGCACATAAACCTTCACTTACAATTATTGCAAGTGGTGTTGCTAACCCTAAACTGCATGGACAAGCTACTACTAATATAGTAACAAATGTTGTTATTGCTGTTTCAAAACTTTGCCCAATTACTAAATATATCATAAAAGTAAGAATCGCTATTACAATTACAGTTGGTACGAAATATCCTGATACTTTATCAGCTACTTTTGCTATTGGAGCTTTTGTGTTACTTGCTTCAACTACTAGTCTAACAATTTCAGATACAGTTGATTCCTTTCCTATTTTTTCTGCTTTGTATTCTATATATCCATCATAGTTTAGGCTTCCTGCAATTACTTTACTGCCACTTTCTTTTGATACAGGCTTACTTTCTCCTGTAATAAAAGATTCATCTAAATGTGCTTTACCCGTTATTATTTCTCCATCTACTGCTATTTTCTCTCCTGGTCTTGAAATTACAATATCTCCTTTATGGATTTCATCAAGAGTAACTGTTTTTTCTTTTCCATCTATTTTTATAGTTGCTGTATTTGGTGTAATTTCAACTAATTTTTGTATGGCTTCTTTTGTTTTATCTTTACTAATTCCATCAATATATCTTCCCATTTTTATAAAATAAATTACTATACTTGCTGATTCAAAGTATAAGTTCATAACTTCATGGTGATTACCAGTGAATACTAAGTACATATTATATAGGCTGTATAGGAAACTTGTTATAACACCTATTCCAACTAATGTATCCATATTAGGAGTTTTATGAATTAAGTTTTTATAGCCATTTCTTAAAATGTCAAATCCATATCCTATAAAGCATATTGTTAATAAAGCCAAGCTTATCATGTAGTTTGTAGTGTTTGTGTGTGGATTAAGGAATGGAATTGTAGGTAAATTTATCATGTGTCCCATTGAAATATACATTAAAATTATTGCTAGAATTGTAAATATTATAAATTTTGTTTTTTCTGTTTTACTTTTTTCTTCAAATTTTATTTCTTTAAATTCACCTAGACTTTTAAATCCTGCTTGTTTTACAAATTCTTCTATCTTTTCTTGTGTTAAAATTTTTTCATCATATTCAATAGTAGAATTTGCCATTACTAGGTTAACTGAGGCATTGTAAATTCCATTTTGCTTGTTCAAATATTTTTCTAGTCCATTTGAGCAGGCACTACAAGTCATTCCATCAATAGATAAAATTATTTTTTTCATATTCTAATTTTCCTTTACAACTTCAAATCCAAGGTCTTCAATTTTTTCTTCTAAAACATTTTCTGATATTTCATTATTTGAAGTAATTGTTACTGTTCCAGTAATATGGTCAGCAACTACATTTTCAACTCCATCAATATTTTTTAGAGCATTTTGTACTCTGTTTTCACAACCATTACATACCATTCCTTGTACTTTAATTATAATTTCTTTCATAAATTTTCTTCCTTTCTGTTATTTATTATTCTCTTTTTCATATCATTTATCATTAATTTTTCATCAATTTCTCTAATATTATATCCCCACATATGGTATTTTGTAAATATGTGAGGATATCTTTAAAAATCTTTATTTTGTAATTAAAATTCATCTTTTAAAATTTCATTCAAGAAGTCAGTAATATTAATTTCTTTTTCATTAATAGAAATTTTGTTAATGTTCTTATTATTTACAAGCAAATTTCCACTAAATAAATCATATTCTATTGTACATATATCATCAATAATAATTTTCTTATCTTCTAATTTAATATCTGGTATATCATAAATAATTGAAAATTCATTTCCAATATTTTTTTCTTTAACTCTAAATAAATGTCCACAATATAAGCACAAATGAGTTCTGTGCATAGTATATGCAAATTTTCCATTATCTGAATGATAATGATTACAATGACTGCATTTTACCACTTCTAGAGGAATATTATTTAATTTTGATAACATTATTCCACCTAAATCTTTATAGCTTAATACACAATTATCATATTCTAAAACTCCATCAAATTCCTTATCGTTTATGTATATTTTAGGTGTAGTATTTTTTAAAATATTATGATAAATAATTTTTATTTCTTTGATTTTAGTTTCTTTTAGATTTAACTTATTATTATATTGTTCCTTATTACTACATAAGCATTCTTCAAGTCTGTTTCCTTTTTTATCAGAAGCAAATGATTTATGTGTTGAACAATAATACTGTGGTGTACCATTACGTAATTTTCCTACATATTTTATATTGCATTCCATTATTATGAATTTCCTTTCAAATTTTTACTTTTTCTACACTTAACTATATTATTATAAAGCTGAGTAATTTTCAACAAATTACTCAGCTATTTTTATTTTTAAATATATATAATCTCTACTCCTGCAAAACTTACTTTTCCCTTCAATATTAAAGTTTTTTCTCCAGTTTTTCCTTTATTATTTTTTTCTTCAATTCCACCAAATATAGAATTTACATTATCTACTACATTCCATTCTTTTGGAACATATAATTCTACACCTGCAAAGTCAACATCTAAATTGATTATAGCTTCATTTTCTTTTATTCCACTATTGTCAAAATATACTTTCATTGCTCCAAATGAACATTTTAAATTTATTTTTTCTAAATCATTTGAATTTATATATTTTATACTTCCTGTAAATTTTGCAAATATATTAACTTCTCCTTTATTGGTTTCTTCAATAGTTTCTTCATCTTCAAAATCTTTATTTTTATGCTCTTTTTCAAATTTGTATTGTTTTGGATGAATTAAAAAAGATAATCCAATACTTAAAAATATAGCAGAACCTAATATTGGGAATGGTGTTAGTTTTTGTATTCCTAATTTATCAGCATACATTATTCCCATTATTGCTAATGGTATAAATATTCCTGAAAAATTAATATGCTTTATACTGTTTATAATAATTGGTATTAATAATATTGTAATTACTAAATTTAATAAACTAACTCCTGCTAGCATTCCTAATTGGTTTAATATTATAGCTACTGCTGCTAAAATAAAAAATGCTCCCCAAAATAAATTTCTAAATTTCATAATTTCTCCTTTCTTCAAGTCTTTGCTTTAAAATTTTATAATAATTTTTTGTTACATAGAATTGTTTATTACTTTTAGAAAATTGTACAATACTTGAAGATGTAATGTTTTTATCAATAGAATAGACTTGATTTGCATTTAAAATTGTTGATTTTGATACTCTAACAAAATTATTGGGTAATAATTCTTCTAATTCATAAAGCCTATATTTTATTTTATATATTTCCTTTTCCGTATGGGCTTGAACACTATTTTCTGCGGTTTCAAAAAATAATATTTGATTTAGTGGTAAATAATATTCTATGTCATTTTTATAAAATACTAACTTTTGTATTGAATTTATGTTAAAAATAGCTTGCTCAACTTTTTTTATTGATGTATTTAATTCTTTACATCTAATAATTACTTCATCATCTTCTAAATTTTCATCAATTTCTATTCGTACTTTCATTTTTCATCTCCTTACTGATAGCTTTATTATAACACTTTAAATTTTTAAATAAATATTTTTTGCTTAATATGTTAATTATATGCTGTAACAGGTTAATTTTCTGAATAAAAAAAGGATACCTGCATTATTGCAAGCATCCTATCGTATCAAAAAAATGCTTCTCTGATACATCATTAGTTGTCTACTTTAATATCTCCACAATTATTCTTTATTTTTAGTGTTATTTCTGATTTAGGATAATTCTGATTTATTTTTATATCTCCTAAATCTATACTTGCATCTATATAAATTTCATTTGTAGAGCCAATTTTGATATCACCTAAATTATTTTCAATAAAAGAATTTTCTTTTATATTTAGATTATCTATTTTTACTTTTCCACAATCTTCTTCTACTTTAAGTGAATTATATACATTATTTATTTTTATATCTCCATAATTATTTTCTACATTAATGTCATTTACTTCTCCTACTTTTACGTCTCCTGCAGATTGATTAATTTTTGCTTCAATTGCTTTATCTAATTGTATATCTCCATACTTATTCTTTATATTTACTGTTTTTCCTTGTTTTACTGAAACATCTCCACAGTCTTCTTCAATTTCTATATTGGCATTTTCAAATTCTTCTACTTCTATATCTCCATAGTTATTAGTAATTTTTATCGTATCCTCATATTTTTTTGGAATATATACTTCTATTTTTGATATTCTGTTGTTAAATGAAAATATATGTCCCTTTTTTTCTTTCGAAATAATTTTTAATTCATCATCTGATTTTTCAATTTTTGTATTTTCTTTTTCTCCATATATTTTTACTTTTATTTTTTCTTCATTTGATGTTTTTATATATACATCTCCTGCATCACATGTTATATCTATTTTCTCAAAGTTTATATCATATTCTTCATCTACTACTAGTTCTTCACTTACTTTATGTCCAAATTTTATACCAAATAAAAATCTTGATTTTCCATTTATTACACTAATCATAAAACTAATTAAAGAAATGCAAATAATAACTAGTAATATAATTAATAGTATTATTCCTGTTTTACTCTTCATTTTCATTACTCCTTAACATAAACATTAATTTTACAATTTCTTCAATTAGTCCATATACTATCCATATTATCCAAGTTATATGCCATGCCATTGTTGTAAAGCTTATAAATAAGTATATAATTGTAACAATTATTGCTATGATTTCATTTATTTGTTTTTGCATTTTATTTTCTTTTTCTTCTTTTTTTGTTTTTTCTTTTTTATATACTATACATGTGTATACCATTATATATGTTGCTACTCCACATAGTAATAAGAATACTGCTGATGCTAATACTGGATTCATCATAAATACTGGTATTGTTACCATTATCCATGCTACTGCAATAAAGTACATTAAAATAGATAATCCAATACCCTTTGCTCTCTTTTCTGTTATTTCTTGTTTGTCATTTTGATTTTCTTGCTCTTTCTCTTTTACTTTTTCTTCCTCTAATTTTTCATTTTTAGTATTTGTTAGTAATTCGTCAGCTGATATTCCATATAATTCACATATTGGAAGTATTTTATCAAAGTCTGGCATACTTTGTCCTGTTTCCCATTTTGAAACAGTTTGTCTTGTAACATTTAATTTATTTGCTACTTCTTCTTGGGATAATTGTTTAGATTTTCTTAATTCTAAAAGTTTTTCTCCTATATTCATTTTTTCTCACCTCTTAAAAAATTATAACGTTTCTTTCGGTTGCATTCTACCAATTTGGCTTGGAAGTTTGTCAACTAATGTTAACTTTATTTAAAATTATACCATATTTTTAATTTTAAGAGTGTTTTATTAGCATTTTTATTCCTATACAAATTAGTATTAGCCCTCCTACAAATTCTGCTTTATTCTCGTATTTTTTTCCGAACTTATTTCCTATTTTTACTCCTATTATTGATATTATAAATGTTATTATTCCTATAATACACATTGCTAATAGTAAATTTACTTTTAAAAATGCAAAGCTTATTCCTACTGTTAGTGCATCTATACTTGTTGCTAATGCTAAAACTGTCATTGTTTTAAAGTCTATTTTATCATTACAGTTTTCCTTTTGTTCTGAAAATGATTCTTTTATCATATTTGCTCCAATAAAGCTTAATAAAGCAAACGCTACCCAATGGTCTATTTTAGTTACAAAACCTTGGCATGTTGTTCCAAAACAATATCCTATGCTTGGCATTATTGCTTGAAATATTCCAAAATATAGTGCAATTATTATTGCTTTTTTCCAATTTATTTTTTTCATCGATAGTCCTTTGCAAATTGATACTGCAAAGGCATCCATTGCTAATCCTATTCCTATTAAAATAATTTCTGTGCTTCCCATTTTATGCACCTTTCTTTTATTATTATATAACTATTTTATTATAGTTTTATTATATTATCATTAATTCTTTATGTTTTTATTATTTTTTATGAAAGAAAAAAGAAGAAGAGGGATTCTCCCTCTTGCTTCTTTGCTTATCTAGACTAACCTATGCCTATTCGCCACAGTTCACTTTAAGCCACCACTCTGTCAAAGCTTCATCTAATGCTTTTTCATTACCGACCAACCAGACTTTCGGTGTTCTTTTAGCCATCTCTGAGCGAAAACCTTGATCGGCGATAAGAGTTCTGTTACGTTTATTCGGTTCATAAATTATAATGTCTGGTAACTCACATGCCGATGCATTGTAAAAAGAATCAATATATTCAATCATTGTAATACTCTGCATCTTAGGATTCTGTTCATTAGCCAAACGCCACCATCCGAATCTGCCTGTTACAACGACTAACCTATACTGGGTTCTCTGTTCTTCGAAAAATTCTTCTGCTTTCCCTCCATTGCCTATTGCTTCGTAATAACCCCAGTAACGTTTTTCTAACGCTTCTGTGATTGTCCGCATTTTTCGTGAATCCTCCGTCCCAACAACTAAAACATAATTATAATTTCTCATTGATATCATACCTCCTTGAGTATTTTTAGTTTGGTTTATTTGCAACTTTGTATTTCTTTGCTAGTATATCATAGTTGTTTACATAAATCAAGTCTGATTTATAAATCTACTTTCTTATTTTATAATTCCTAATATTGCTTTTGGTTTTGCTACTCTTTTTGGATCTAATATAAATGCATTTTTTAAATTTTTTACCGCTCCATCTATTTTACTTTGGTCATTTGTGTATATATAAGCTAGCGTTTGTCCTAATTCTACAACATCTCCAATTCTTTTATTCACAACTATTCCACTGCTAAAATCTATACTATCTTCTTTTTTCATTCTTCCTGCACCTAGGTATACTGATATATTTCCTATCATTTCAGTTTCTATTTTTTTTAATGCTCCTCTATGTTCTGCTTGAATTGGTATTATGTATTTAGCCTTTTCAAATTTTTCTGTATCTTCTATGTAGCTTATATCTCCGCCTTGCTTTGCAACTAATTCTTTAAATTTTTTAATTGCTTTACCAGATTTTATTGATTCAGTTATCATATTTTCTGCTTCTTGCACATTTAGTGTTAATCCTGACATTAAAATCATTTGTGTTCCTAATCCATATATTATTTCTTTAATATCTTCTGGCATATCTCCTTTTAAGCATTTTATTGCTTCTACTATTTCTAATGAATTTCCTATTGCATGTCCTACTGGTTCCTCCATATTTGTAATTACACATCTTACTTCTCTATTTGCTAGTTTACCTATTTTTATCATCATTGTTGCTAATTCTTTTGCCTGTTTTATATCTTTCATAAATGCACCATTTCCGCATGTTATATCTATTAATATTTTATTTGCTCCTGATGCTATTTTTTTACTCATTATACTTGATGCTATTAGTGGAATATTGGCTGTACAACTAATAGTATCTCTTAGAGCATATATCTTTTTATCTGCTGGTGCTAAGTTTAAACTTGATGTTATTAAGCTAATTCCTATTTCTTTTACATTTGCTTTAAATTCTTCTATTCCTAAATCTACTCTGTAACCTGGTATTGATTCTAGTTTATCTGCTGTTCCTCCTGTAAATCCTAATCCTCTTCCAGACATTTTTGCAACAGGAATTCCAAGTGATGCAATGATTGGCATTAATATAATTGTTATTTTGTCTCCTACTCCACCTGTTGAATGTTTATCTATAATACAGTCTGATATATCGCTTAAATCAAGTATATCTCCTGAGTTAGCCATTGCTAGTGTAAAGTTTGTTATTTCTTCATTTGTCATTCCATTTATATATATTGCCATAATTAATGCTGCTGCTTGATAATCTGTAATATTTCCATTTGTATATTCTTTTACAAAATATTCTATTTCTTCTTTGCTTAAAATTTTTTTATCTCTTTTTTTGGCTATTATGCTTAATATATTCATTTTTTCTCCTTTTCTATTTTACTTAAAATTTTTTATAAATGTTTTTCTATGTAAAATACATGGTCCATATTCCTTTATTGCTGCTATATGTTTTGCTGTTCCATAACCTTTATGTACACTAAACCCGTATTGAGGGTATATTTCATCATATTGTCTCATCATTCTATCTCTTGTAACTTTTGCTAATATAGATGCTGCTGCAATCGAATATTCTTTTGCATCTCCTTTTATGATTGATTTATATGGAATCCCTTTTGTGTCTATATTTGTTAATGCGTCTACTAATATTAGGTCTGGTTTTACTTCTAAACTTTCTACTGCTCTTGTTAATGCCAATTTAGTTGCATTTAAAATATTTATTTCATCAATTTCATTTTGATCTGCTATTCCAACACTCCAAGCTACTGCTTCTTCTGTTATTATGTCATATAGTCTTTCTCTCTTTTTTTCTGAAACTTTTTTTGAATCATTTATTCCTTCTATCATAGAATCTTGTGACATGATTACTATTCCTACAACTACTGGTCCTGCTAATGGTCCTCTTCCTGCTTCATCTATTCCAGCTATTAATTTTATTTTTTCTGAATATAATTTGTTTTCATCTTCTTTTAATTTTTTTAGTCTTTCTACTTCTTTTTCTTTCATTTCTTCTTTTTTTCCTTAATTTTAAGTTTTTTTTAATCTTGTATTTTTATTATATATATAGATTTTATATTTTTCAACACAAAATTTTTTTATTAATATTGTACTTTTTATAAAAAAAGTATACATTATTAATAGTTGTTATTTTAGAAAGGATGATTTTATTATGAACGATAATCAAGAAAAATCTGAACATGGATTTGTAAAGTCTACATCTGACTATCCTAATTTAGATTCTACACCAAAAAAACATAATTATTTTTTTAAAGGATTTTGTATTCCTTTTATTTCTGGTGTTGTTGGTGCTTCATTAGTATTAGGACTTTGTATGTATGCTCCATCACTAAAGGATTCTGATTCAAATGATAAGGAGAAATCTTCTCAAACTGGAATAGAAAAGATTTTTACTTCACAAGGTGCTGTTAATACTGCTATTGACATTAGTAAGTATTCAGATACTTCAATTGCTGTCGCTTCTAAGGTTTTACCATCTGTCGTTGGTATTGAAGTTGATTTTACCGTATATTCTAATTTTCCAACTTTCTCAGCAGCTACACAATCTTCTAGTTCAAAAGCAACTGGATCAGGTGTAATTATTTCTAAGGATGGTTATATTCTTACTAATAATCATGTTATTGATACTTCTTCATCTGCTTCAACTTCATATTCTGTTTCAGACGCTAATAAAGTTTTGGTATATTTATATAATGAAGATGAGCCTATTGAAGCAAAAATTATAGGTACTGATAGTGTTACAGATTTAGCTGTTTTAAAAATTGAAAGAGATAATTTAACTGCTATTGAATTTGGTGATTCTGAATCTATTCAAGTTGGTGAATTCGCAATGGCTGTTGGTAGTCCATTAGATATGAGAGATACTGTAACTACTGGTATTATTAGTGGCACTAATAGAGAAATTGAAGATGATAGTGGTACTATGTATACTTTAATTCAAACTGATGCTGCTATTAATTCTGGTAATAGTGGTGGTGCTTTGGTTAACGCTGAAGGTAAATTGATTGGTATAAATACTTTGAAATTATATGGAACTGGCATTGAAGGTATGGGATTTGCTATTCCTGTTAATTCAACTTTTGATATTGCAGAGCAATTAATTTCTTATGGAAAAGTTAAAAGACCTTATATTGGTATTTCTGGTACTGATATAACTGAAACAATGTCAGCTTACTATAAATTACCTGTTGGTATTTATATTAGAAGAATTGAATCTGATGGTCCTGCAAAAAGTTCTGATTTAAAACTTGCTGATGTTATTATTAAGTTTAATGGAACTGATGTTAAGACTATGTCTGATCTTAATGAATTGAAAAATAAGTGTAAAATTGGTGATGAAGTTCGTTTGACTGTTTCTAGAAATGGTGAAGAATTAGATGTTGATATTGTTCTTGCTGAACAACCATAGTAGAAGGAAAAGAACTTGAAATTATAAATATTATAGCAATTTAATAACTATACTATAAATAAAAAAGAAAAATTATTATATTATTCCTTGGTGGGGCACATTTGGTGGCGTGGGGCGTGTATGTCCCACTCTCGATAAAGACGTATTCACCAAATGTTTGCCCAAACTCCGCGTCATTAATATAATAATTTTTCTTTTTTATTTTTAACTTTAATTTTTGTATATTGCTATAATATTTACAATTTCAAGCTCCTTTTTCCTTCTACTATATTTTCTGATTTTGTTTTATATATTTCTTTTTCTCTATTTATAAATGCAAATATTGCAGCTGTAATTGGCACTGTGTAAACAATTCCTACACTTCCTGACAGTGCACACACACTCTCTGTTGCAATTGCTTCTATATTTATTACATCTGAAATTGACATACTTGCTGACATATATAATAATATAAGTAATAATGATGAACCAACAAATGAAAGAATTAATGTGTTAGTCATTGTTCCAATCATATCTCCACCTATATTCATTCCACTTTTAAATAACTCTTTTGCTGTCATATCTGGTTTCTTCATTTTTAATTCACTTAAACTTGATGCTATTGACATTCCTACGTCCATACAAGCACCTAAAGCTGATACTATAATTTCTGCAAATAGTAACTCTCTAAAATTAAATGTTACATCCTTTGCTGCAACACTTAACATTATTGCTTCTTCCTTTCCTCCGCCAGAAAGCCCTGCTAAGTAACCTACTATTGTAGCTATTATTCCAGCTAGCACTACTCCGCCTATTGTTCCTAATGCTGCTGATATTGTTTTTTTGTTCCATCCACCTATTACAGCAAATGTTAAAATTGTTATTATAAAACATGTTACAATTGAAACTAATATTGCATTATACCCTTTAAATATTGTTGCAAGTAATACAAATAATATTGCTAATCCTGTTATTATTAATCCAATTATCGCTTTTATTCCTTTTTTTCTTCCAACTAGAACTATACTTGCAAAGAAAAATAACACTAATCCTACAATATATTTTTGTCTTGCTACATCTTGTATAGTAACTTTTGTTTTTCCAGATTCATCTGAAATTTTTACATATACGGTATTTCCTTCTCTTAGTTTATACCCTACTATCTTATTATCTATATCATATGTAAGAACATATATGCTATCGAATTTTTCGTCTTTCTTTTCTCCCTCAATAATTTTTACTTTTACATTTTGTACAAATTCTTTTCCCCCTGAACCATTATCTCTTTCATATTTCTCTCCTGCTTCTATTACTTTAGCTTTTGTACCTTCTGATATTACTGATTCACTTGCTACATCTTCTGCTTTTGCTGTTCCACATGTTGCCAACATACATAGCAAAAGTAAAAATACAATTTTATATATTGCTTTTTTCACTTTTTCTCCTCCTACTCAAATATTATTATATCTATCTTATTTGTATTTTCTTTATTTCCATATGCATAAATTAAATATAAATATCCATCTTCATTCACTATAAAATTTTCTGTATTTTCTATTTTGTACATTTGATTAGATAATTCTCTTAATCTAACTTCTGTATATTGATTTTTTAATTCTTCATCTTTTTTATTTAATTCTTCTATCTCTGCATCTATTTCTTTTTGAAGTTTTTTAGAATCTTGACCTTTAGCTAATATAACATCATTTATTGAAACTGTTTTATTTTGATTTAAGTTATAATTATATGTATTAATTTTTGCACTCTGTGTATTTTTTCCTTCTCTTATTGTTTCTTTTATGATTAATGAAAGTAATTCTCCATTTATATATGCCTTATAAGTTACACTATAATCTGTGTATTCCTTTGATGTATCTATGATTTTTTCTATTTTCTCTATATACAATTTATTTATTTCTTCATTAATTTCTTCTGCTCTTTTTGAATTTATATTTATCTTTGGAACACTTGCTACTATGCTATATTTATCTGTTTCTTTTTCTGTTATTGTTTCTTGAGTATATACTATATTTTTGTTACTTTCACTTTTCTTTATATTTTCTAATGTTGTTTCCCCACTTAAATCATTTGTAAATATATTATTAAATTCATTTTTCAATTTTGTTATTTCAGCTACATCTTGCGTCTTTCCCACACCAATTCCTAGCATAAATGGATCTGTATCTGAATATCTATAAAATATTTGTGCATATATTCCTATACTTAATGATAAAATACATAGTAATATTACAATTATAAAAAACATAGTTCTATTCATTCCTAGAATTTTATCTACATCTTTTTCTTTATTATTTTCCATATAAATTCCTTTCATAAAAAGTAAAATTTAAAATAATCTATTATAGTATAGCATTAAAACGTTCTAATTTCAATATTTCAACATTTATATAAATCATATACAATAAAATAATTTTAAGCGATGTGCAATTTTGAAGTTAAGTTAGAAGTTGTAAGAAAGTAAAATTATTTTATTGTATATGCCTTATAATGTATTGCTTATATTGACTATTTAGCCATTTTGTTGTATTATATTTATATTGTAAAAATTTGATTATTATGTTAAGGAGAGATTATTTATATATGTTATGTTCAGTATGTAATAAAAACACAGCAGTTATATTTATAAATCAAGTTGAAAATGGTATAACTTCAACTCAAGGATTATGTTATAATTGTGCAAAAGAAAAAGGCATTAATCCACTTGAAGTTTTAGCAAAACAGTCTAATCTTTCAGAAAAAGATTTAGAAGATATGTCTTCACAATTAGAAAGTCTTTTTAATGATATTGCTGATGGGATGTCCAATTTAGATGAAAACGATATAGAATCAATTGGTCCAATGCTTGGAAATATTTTTAGTGCTCATAAAAATGATTTTGTTAATAATGAATCTAATAGTACACCTACGGGCAATTCTGAAAGAAAAAAAGTTAAAACAGAAAAAAGGCCTAAAGAAAAGAAAAAAAGATTTCTTGATTCTTTTGGAACTAATTTAACAGAAAAAGCTAAACAAGGACAACTAGATAAAGTTATTGGTAGAAATAAAGAAATTCAAAGAATTACACAAATTTTAAATAGACGTTCTAAAAATAATCCATGTTTAATTGGTGAACCTGGTGTGGGTAAAACAGCTATTGCGCAAGGATTAGCTATTAAAATTGCTGAAGGAAATGTTCCTGCTAAACTTTTAAATAAAGAAGTTTATTTAATTGATATGACAGCAATGATAGCTGGTACTCAGTTTAGAGGTCAATTTGAATCACGTATGAAATCTTTAGTTGATGAGTGCAAATTATATGGAAATATTATTTTAGTTATAGATGAAATTCATAATATTATTGGTGCTGGTGATGCAGAACATTCTATGAATGCTGCTAATATCTTAAAACCATCTCTTTCTAATGGAGATATTCAATTAATTGGTACTACTACTTTAAATGAATATAGAAAATATATTGAAAAAGATTCAGCTTTAGAAAGAAGATTCCAACCTGTTATTGTTGAAGAACCATCTATTGATGATACTATTGAAATTATTCAAGGTATTAAAAAATATTATGAGGATTTTCATAAGGTTTTAATTAGTAATGATGTTATTGAAAAAACTGTTAAAATGTCTGAAAAATATATTCATGATAGATTTTTGCCAGATAAAGCAATAGATTTAATTGATGAAGCTTGTTCTAGAATCAATTTAAATAATAAGGAACTATATGAAATTGAAATTATAAAAAATCAGCTTGCTAAAATCGCTGAGGAAAAAGAAGAAGCTGTTTCTTCTGATTCTACTGAAGATTATCAAAAAGCTGCCGACCTTAAAACTAAAGAATGTATATTAAATGAGCGTTTAGAAGAACTTAATAAAAATTTAAAATTAACTGCTCTAACTGTTCAAGATATTGCAGAAGTTGTTGAAAATTGGACTAAAATTCCTGTTACTAAAATAACTGAAGCTGAAACTCAAAAATTATTAAATTTAGAACGTAATCTGCATAAAAGAATTATTGGACAAAATACTGCTGTTTCGGTTGTAGCTAAAGCTATTAGAAGAAATCGTGCAGGGCTTCAAACAACTAAAAGACCACCATCATTTATTTTTGTTGGACCTACTGGTGTTGGTAAAACTGAACTTGCTAAATCTTTAGCTTGTGAAATGTTTGGTAATGAAGATTCAATTATTAGAATTGATATGTCTGAATATATGGAAAGTCATTCAACTTCTAAGCTTATTGGTTCTCCTCCAGGTTATGTTGGTTATGATGACGCTGGTCAATTAACTGAAAAAGTTAAAAGAAAACCTTATTCAATTATTCTTTTAGATGAAATTGAAAAAGCTCATCCTGATGTATTTAATATTTTATTACAAGTATTAGATGATGGAAAACTTACTGATTCACAAGGTAATACAACTAATTTTGAAAATACTATTATTATTATGACTTCTAACGCTGGGTCTAATTTAAATACTAATTCAATTGGTTTTGGAAAACAAACTGTTGATAATACTAAAGTTAATTCGGCTTTAAAAGAATTATTTAGACCTGAATTTTTAAATCGTGTTGATGAGATTGTTACTTTTGATAGTTTAACTCAAGATGAATTGATTCAAATAATTGATTTATTATTAAAGAATACTGAAAACGCTCTTGCTAATAAAGATATTAAACTTTCTGTTTCTATTTCTGCTAAGAGATATGTTTTAGAAAAAGGTACTGATTTAAAATATGGTGCTAGACCTTTACGTAGAGCTATTCAGAAATATATTGAAGATGAAATTGCTGAAATGCTTTTGAAATCTGAAATTTTACCTGGTCAAACAGTTAAAGTTGAAGCCAAAAATGATAACTTAAAATTTAGTGTAAAATAATATAAAGAAAAAATGTACTTATGTTTAAAGTACATTTTTTCTTTACTTTTTATGTTAACAATGTTATACTATATTTATTGGATACATATTGTACCCTTTAGGAATATTGGTTTTCTGGAGGGTAACCTCCAGAATTGTTTATTGCAAAAGGAGGTTTTTGCATGAAAAATTATAAGTGGTTGGTTCATACTAACAACAGTAACATCCCTGCAAATAAGGTTAATAATTATCTTATTACAGTAGTGGATGAAAATTTCAAGTCAGTAAGAGCTTTCGAATGGGTCTATGATATGGATGGGCTTATTGACATGAATCTCTTTAAGTATGGAGGAATTCAAAATAGCTGGGATGGTCGGCATGGACGTGTAAAGATCCAATATTGTGAATATCATATGCCATATAGCAAAGATGAATGGCCAGTGACTGTAACTGCTCCAATGTATAACCTCAATCATAAGCTTTTGGTTGAGAGTTATACAGCAACAGTTAGTATCTCTGATTTACCAGATAGTCTTATCCTGTTGTATGAAAAGTGCAAAGAAGATGTTGCTATTGAGATGGCTAAGAAGTTTCAAGATTTGTATGACAAGAACAGCTTGGACGGCGGGTTATCTTCTCAAATCGTTGTTTCAGAAAAACTTGACTCGTGGGATGCGAAGGTATTCTTTGAAAAGTACGTGCCAACTGGTTTCATAAAAGTTGCTGAAACATGGTTTTCTAGAGATCAGCTTGGGCGGAAGAGAACTCTGTTTATGAAAGAAGAAGACTATCAGGGTGAAAATATTACTATTTTCGTCCCTCCAATTTTGATGGGAGCAACTATTGGCTGGAACGGCGAAAATATCAAAAAAGTTGCTGAAAAACTGAATGCATCTTACATCAATGTTCAGATGAAATTGGATTAATCACTTGATTTCAAAACACTATGGAGCGCTACTTTTGATAGTAGCGCTCCATAGTGTTTTTCTTATTTTAAATATTAATCATAATTTTCTAATAATTCATTTAATTTTTCTTTTCCTATTACTTCTATTCTGTTTTCTATTTCTTGTTTATCTTTTTCAGGTAAATATTCTAAATATATATTTGTTGCTTCATATAATTCTTCTTCGCCATCTTCATTAATTTTATAAATATTTATAATTCCATCATCTACACCAACTATATAATGGTCTGGGCATATGCCTAGGGTTTCCTTTGAAATAGAAATTTCTTTTTCTGAAAAAAAGTCTACTTTCCAGTCATCAAATCTTTCTTTGAAATCATCTTCTGATAGATTTACTACTTCTCTTGGCACTTCTTCTTTTTTGGTTACTGTGTGTCCACAATTTTCATAATATATTTTTTCTATTAATTCTGCATTTGGTGAAATTTTTTCTTCTGATTGTTTTGTAGCAATATATTCATCTTCTATTGTATTGTTTGTTATTCTATTTTCTTCTTCCTTACTTGTTCGTTTTTGGTCATTTCTTGTATTTAAGTAAAAATATCCTACTCCTACACTTGCAAAAAATACAAGTAAAAATAATATTAAAATTATCGTTTTTTTCATAATAATACCACCTTTTCTTATATGTGGTATTATTTGTATTTTTATATTTTTTTATGCAAAAAAATAAAGGGCCGAAGCCCTGTTATCATTTTAGAGTATGGATTTTAAAATATATTTTAAATCCATCGGAACAATTGTCTGTGCCACAAACCATTCTGGTACTGTTTTTCCCTGCTTTTTCCAAATTTCTGCTATGTCTATTGTAGAATACACTACTATTGATGGCATTGTTTTTTTAGCCTCCTTGTAGGCATTCTCAATTTCATTTATAAGATTTATTCCAGAATCTGTTACAACCGCGCCACCCTTTTTGATTGGAAACTGCATGTCAGCAATTATTATATCTACATCATAATTGCTGAAACATTCTTCTTTTGCTTTTTCAGCATACGATGCAATAATATAATTATTTACTTCTAACAGTTCTAATACTCTTGTTATTCTTTGCAGCTTTGGCTCTTCGTCTTCAATGACTAGAACCTTTTTTTCTACTGTCTTAGACATGTATTTGCTTATAATGGCTCTCAATTGGGTATCATTTTCTGCTTTTTCCAGAGAATTTTTTTCAAGTTCGCTTTGAGTCAGGTATGTTTTAGAAAAAACTACTACCTTTGGCATTCGGATTTTTTTTCTTTTGAAGAAAAATTGCATATTTTCAAGTAATATCATGCCCTCTTTTTCTCCATACTTTCCGCCCTTTCTTGGGCAAAACCCTAAATCTAAAATGATGAGTTCGTACTGATGCTTTTCTATTGCCTTAATAGCATCAATTCCATACATTACAGCATCGTAATCTTTGATTTCATTTTCATTTAAAATTCCCTCAACTGTCTGCCGCTTGTATGAATTATCTTCTACAATTAGTGCTTTCATATGCAGCCCTCCTTTTTATTGTAGCCGATGTTTTCATGTTACATAGTGTTTATTATATCATCTTTTTATTGATATTTCAATTATTATTGGCAAAAGGTATGAGTTTTTTCTATTGGGGTTTTCCTTAGATTTCAATACTTTTAAGCACTAA
>CANCZH010000005.1 GCA_947382445.1 uncultured Clostridium sp.
TTTCAAACTCTTCCTCTGTCTTATTACCACAAGCATCTGTTACAATAGCTTTAAATCTTCTACCAGACAATCCTGCCTCTATCTCAGGTATGCAAGAAATTGAATAACTTCCACTATTAACAACAGTACTACCTTTAAAAATAACATTTTCTTCATCATCTATTATTTCTAAATCTACTGTATTGGTCCAATTTTCTGTTCCAGAAATAACAATTGGCTTTGTTCTGCTCCATGATGTTAATGTGCTTTCATTTTCCGTTACTATATTACTTATTACTGGCTCTTTTATATCTGGAAGTGCATAATATGTATATTGGTCTTGTCCTACTGGTATACCAGTTTGAATTGTTGTACCATCAACTTTCAAGAAAAAATATATGTTACAAGGATATGGTTCTTTAATTGTATTTTTAAATGTCGCTGTTGTAGTTAAAATAATTTTTCCATCAGAAGTTGTTGTTTTGGTTTGTTTATTACTACTCCATATATTACCAGTATCTCTCATACCTAATGTATCTACAAAAACAGCATTAGTAGGAACCTTCACACCATTTTCTAAAACTGCAAACTCTAACTCTGTAATAGCTGTATAAGTTGTAGCAGTAGTAGAAGAACTTTGACTTATTGTTATTTTACTATCATATGTTGCAACTTTCTTTCCACAATCTTCACAAAAAATTATACCTCTTTCATGGTATATATTTTCATCTTTTTCCAAAATTGGTCTTGATACCCCAAAATGATGATTTTTTGATGTATAATTATATTTACATACAACACATTGTCCTAAATTATTACAATCAATCTTCTTTCCATCTGCTGTATGACAACTCTCTACCTCTTCGTATTTATCTGAAGCATAAATGGTATCAAATTTTACACTATGTAACATTCCATCAGCAGTATAATAATCATCATATATTCTACCATTGCAAACACTACATTTTCTTTCATGTCCTTTAATATCATAACCTTGATGATATGCTCCTTTCCATACACATGGTTTATGCCATTTATATGAATATCCACATTCGCAGGTTTTTGTAGCATATGTCCTTTCATAACATGTTTCTACCCCATTTGGCCATGTTGTTGTAAAACTATGTACTACTTCATTTCGTATCTCCCCACAGTCCATGCATTCTTCCCAATGTTTATTCTCATCATATAAAGTTTTATATATGTGCTCATGCTGTGCTTCTTTTCCTGGTGTTATTCCTGTTACATCTATTGTTGTAATATCACTTTGACCAGCAGAATTAGAGCTTTGTGCTAATTCTTCCAAAGCCCTTTTTACATTTTCTATTACTCCTATTGGTTTTACTGTTTCTGAATAAACTACTAAACCTATAAGCACTGCCACAACTAATAAAATTGATACAACAATTACATTTTTTCTATTTTTTAAAAATGTACCGTGTGTGTGTGTGTGTGTGTGTGTGTGTGTGTGTGTACAGCCTCAGTGGTTTGCTGTCTTACTTTTTTTGTTTCTTTTACATTATTCTCATTTTTTTTGAACATGCCTACTTCTCCTCATAAAAAATAATTCTCTTAATCCTGATTTTAAAGACATTTATTTTATAGTCAATACCTAAAATCTCCACTCTTATTATTTTTCTATAAAAAGTAATAAGCTTAAAACCTTTGAAGTTACAGCTTTTATGATATTCTCAATTCTACATTTTTATAAATATTTATCTTTTTGTTTACATTTTTCGCTATTTTTAGCCGTTTCTATCTATTCATACACCTTTTTTAATATATATTTTTGAAGTAATTGCTAATATTATTTTTGTTTACAAATACTTATACAAACTTTATAACTTAGCTTATATTCTAATTATCAGTTAGATTTTTGTATAAAATGCTAATTTTCCTTGCGGTATCAACAAAAAAGCATTTTAAAACAAAAAATCCCGCTATGCGAGATTTTTTATTTAACTTTATTTAATTATTTTATATTCTCAATTTCTTCTTTATTTAATCCTGTAATTTCCATTACTGTTTTGAGGTCAAATTTCATTTCCAATAATTTTTTAGCTGTTTCTATTTTTTCTTTTATAATCATTTCTTTTGCTTGTTGAAGTCCTAGTTTTATTCCTTGTTCTATTCCCTGTTCTATTCCATCTTCTACTCCATCACTATATCTTGAATTCATATCCTTCAATTGTTTTTCTCTTGCTTCAGCTAATCTAACTTCATATTCATCTTTATTAAATTTTTCATACTCTTTCTTTGCTTTCTCTAATAATTTATTTTTGACCATTTCTGCTTCCTCCAACATTTCTGGATTTTTTATAAATTTTAACCACATTAATAAATTTTCTTCTAAGTCTTCTTTAACTGTATATACTAATTTTAGCAATTCAATTATATGCAATTCTAACACCTCTGTCAACACTATTTTTCCATACTCTTCCTCCCTTATCTCCCATTTGGTGTGACATTTCGCACTATCTTTTAATATATCTAATTCAAAATCTGCTATTAATACTGATATTGTTTTCTTTAATTTTCTGTATTCTTCTCCTTCTCCTATTTCTGATGAATACAGTTTACTCCAATAATACAGCATTCTTTTTACAATATGTTTTTGACTTGCTATTTGCATCTCAATATTGCATAAACTTTCATTATTAAGTTTTGCTTTTATATCTAGTACTACTGTTTTTCCACTATACATATTTTTTTCTAATATTGGATTACAGTCTAATTCTATATTTTTTACTTTCTTTAATAATATAGAATTTAATAAATCTTTTGTTATATCTTCATTACCTGCACTTCCAAAAATCTTTTTAAAAGCATAATCGTTCGTTGGTAATATTTTTTTCTTTACTTCTATAAACATCACTCCTATCAATATTATTTTTTTATTTGGAAATTTTGGGTGGACTACCCTAAGAATAAAATAAATTAATAGAAATATATCATGGATATATTTTTAAATCAATATTAATCGTCATACATATTTTGACTTTTTTCATTATAATTTGATTTTTATAAATATTCTTTAACTAACAAAATAGCATCAGGAATTCTGATGCCATTTTGTTAGTTTGACTTATTTAATAATAAATTTGTACTTGAATCATAGCTTTCAATATACTATGTATATTTACTGCTATTACATCAATTTTATGTTTTTATCTTTTTGTTTACATTTTTAGTTGCTTATATAATAAGTTTTCTTTAACTGTATATCTAAGTTTAGCGATTCGAATACTTCTACTAATACTTTCAAAAGTCCTTTTAAAAGTACAATCATATTTTTCTTTACTTAAAAAAAATAAGAGCCGAAGCTCTTATTTTTTAACTATAATTCTTAGTTCTTATTACTATTATTTAGTAATTCTTTATCATCATATTTTGTCTTTTTGAAAACTATCAATATTGTTGCAATAATTACAGCTATTGCAGATACAATTAATATAATAAGTATAATTGAAACAACTTTATTAATCATCTGTCTTCCTATACTCAAACCAGTTGGTTCTGAGAATGTTATAGTATCACGAGCAGCATATGCATCCCTTTCTGTCTTAATAATCATATCTGAATTTCCATCACTAACTTGTACATCAATAGGTTTGAAGTAACCTATATCACTTGTAGCTCCATCTGCTGATTTAGCTGCATAATCAATTTGGTAACCAGCTTTCCAAGATGCTTGTTGTTTTGCTATCATATTGCTATTTCCAGGTATTGTCTTCATATCTCTTCTACCAACAGTATTACTATAAACTACAATCTCTGCTAAGTTATCATAATTCATATTTTTTGTAGCTTCTTCATTACTATGTGTTGAAGTTACAATCTTAATAGTAGCAGAATCTCCTGGTCTTAATTCTTTTGTAATAATAGGGTTATTTGTACTTACATTGCTAGAACGTATATTTTCCTTAGCACTATATACATTTTCTAATAATACATTGTCTAGTTGAGGAAGTAATAATCCATTTTCAACATTTGTTAATGGTAATTTATCATTACCTAATGCAGTTTTAGTATAGTTAACATTAGCTAATTCAATATTTTCATTTTGTGATAGTACTATATTGTTCTTTCCTTCTCCTAAGTAGCTTCTACCTTTATTATCTATAAAGTTTGCATCTTGACGAGTATTATCTTTATAAGACACTACTGAGAATTTATGATTTCTATCTTCTTCATTAGAATCTACCCAAGATTGATTTTCTATCATTGTTGTATATTCTTTATTTAGAGAAATATCATTATCAACATAATCAACTAATTGGTCAACTGTTGTTGTAACTACTTTCTCTGGTTCATATGAATATCCATATTTAGAGTTAGTATCTTGACCTTCAACAGATACTTCATTAGTATAATAATGTAATCCTATATATCTACCATAAATAATTCCTTTTCCAGTATTGAATGGTACTAAGCCATAGTTTTCATTTTCTAAGTCATCAATTACTCTTGTTTCATAAGCTACAACTTTATCATATAGTTCTTGAACATTTTTCATGTCTGCTAATCTTGTGCCTATATAATCAGTTTCAGAATCATTTATAACAGTAAACTTATATGATAAGTTAATATCTAATCCGTTTAAGAAACTTGATTCAATAGCAACATATTTGAAACCTTGTATTCCAAGTGCTAAGTTAACCTTTTCGATTTCACTTATCTTATTT
This sequence comes from uncultured Clostridium sp., assembly GCA_947382445.1. The sequence continues at coordinate 4,665 of CANCZH010000005.1, forward strand.
ACGTTTATAGTTAAGTCACTGTCTCCATTAGATTTAATTATATTTCCATCATCGTCGCATTCAACTGAAAGAACTACATCATTTCCATCATTTTTTGTAAGTTGAATCTTAGAAATTTCTTTCTTAATATTAATTTTTGTTTCTGGTCTTTCTATTAAACCAAAATCAACATTAGTAATTTTGTATTCATGTTTTTCTTGTCCTTCTTCTTCGCCTTCTGTTATTTTAACAGTTTTATAGCAAATAGTATCTTGTTTTTCAACATCAACTTTAAATTTAGCTGTATTTGCAACCATTGCAGTGTTTGTTTTTAAAGCTTCTTTATTGGCTTCTAATATAGCTTTATATTCGTTTGTAATGCTTTCTTCCTCTTGTGAATTAATATATGCTGCTAAAACTTCTGCATTTTCATTTGTAATTGTTCTTGAATATGCCATTACTTTCATTCTTCTAGGTTCATAATCTCTTGCATCAGATACTCTTGCTTCTTCAAGAATTCTTGCATTTTCATTATTACTTAAATCATGCCATTCATTATTAAGTGTTGATTTTCCAGCTAAATTCATCATGTCGCTAGTTCCTGTAACAGTGTCTTCGCTATTTAGGTCTATTGCATTTGTCATACCTGTTTGATATATTGCATTTTTGTAATCTTGACCATTATATTTTAAAGTTTCATCATTATTTCCATACTCGAATCTTACAACATAATTACCTGCTACAAAGTTTTGGTAAGAATATTTACCACCTCCTGAAGTTTTTACCCTAGATGTAAGTTCTGGAATATATCCATCTGGCCAAATGTATTCAAATTCATAATCTAGTAAACTTAAATCTGCAAATGAACCATCTGATTGTAATAAATCACTTACATCATCAGTTGTAACTCTAATCTTCTCTACTAATGTAACATCAACACCATCTACTCCAGATTCGTCTGTATCATAAATTCCATTTCCCTCACTACTGTTATCTTGTTTCTTATCTTCCCAAACAATACCGTCTAAGCTTCTTTCTTCTGGTTCTTTTACATTAATTGTTAATGTTGGTGCAAATTCAGTATCATCTTCAAAGTAATTTACATTGTCTAATTTATTCATGTTAATATTATCTGGTGCAGAATCTTGATCTACTCTACCTGAAATATCTCCTGATTTATATCTTGTTGTTTTATGTCTTCCAACACTTTCATCTGTATATATTGTAGAATAATTTGTTATTTCAGCAATATTATTCTTTTGACCTAATAGTCCATTATCTCTGTTTATGTTTGAGCCAGCAGTTGAATCTTCTTGATTATTTGCTACCTCAGCTTGAATTTTTTCAAATCCTTCTCTATCTACTTCATAAGTTACAAATATTTCAAAAGCCTCTCCTGGTTCAAGTATTAAGTCTTCATTAACTCCACCATTATTTAATGCTCTAAGTGAAGTACTACTTGATCCTTTGTAATCTGAATTTCCAGAATTTATATCATTAAATTGTAATTGTCCTACTACTTTATTTCCTGATGAATCAGTATCAATTCTAGAAGCATTTAAATCTTCTTCTTTGTTCCATCTATATAAGTCTGATGAATCACCATTTGGAACTAACTTTCTATAATATGGTGCATGTGCAACTACTTTTTCTTGATATACTGCTTTTCCTTCTGCATCAGCATCAGTTGCTTCTATCTTCATAATTTCATCATTATTTATTAATGTAAATGTTTTATCATAGTAGTCTTTAAATTCATTTACTGATGTATCAGTAAGAATTGATTCATTTTTAATTGAAATTCTATATGTTACAAATAAACGTAAATCAGTTCCTTTTTTAACTTCTGCTAAAATCTTTCTAGTTAATGTATCTTGTACTGTGTTATATACACTTGATCTATAATAATAATCTGAATTATATAAATCTATTTTATAACTTTTTGTTCTATAAGCAGCTTCTATTTGATGATGTAATGCTTCTTCTGTTAGTTCTCCTAAGCTATTGAATGTATAGTTTGCTGATTCTTGATTATTTACTATAACTTTACTTGAATATAAGTCTTTTACTAAACTCAAATCTGAATGATATCTTTCAAGTAAACCTAAGTTTATTTGGTGGAAGTATTCATCTATTGGTTTATATGCCTCTGATTGGAATATTAAATTATCATAATTACCTTTCTCTGGATGATATAGTCTTTCATATGGTAATAATAATCCTGATTCAGAAGTTCTTGCAGCAAATTTGTATTGTTCTAAAACAAATCCATTACTATCATTTGTTATTAATGTTGATTGACGTTTAGCATAATCTCCATCACCTACTGAAGTTGATTCATAATTTAATTCTGTTTGTTTTCCTCCATCACTTGCTTGCCCTGTCGTACTTCCATTATCATTAATTGCATCTTTTCCATATATTTCTGTAAATTTACTATCAAATGCTTTTCTTTCATTTGAATTTTCTACTATATATGAATCTTTTGCATATTGTGTATAATCTTTTTCTGGTCCAGCTGTTTCATCTGGCGTTTTTTGGAATTCATCAAGTTTAGCTGAAACAGTATCTTTTCCTGTTGATTTTAAATATTCCGTTGCTTCATATGTTTGACCATTATAAATAAATTCAACATCATATGACATAACTTCATTTTCAGATTTTCCTTCTTTACTTGGAACTTGAATGTTTGGAATTGAATACTCACCTTTATCATCAATATATAATCTATTGTTTTTAAAGTCTATTTTTCTTCCATCATCTTTCCAACCAAATGCTTTTTCTCTTGCTTTTTCATTTCCATTTGTATCATATGTAACTTTCCATACTACTATTTCAACACTATTTTTTTGTGCTGGTTTATCTTGTCCGTCATATACTCCTAAAGTTCCTGTACTGCTATCTTTTTGCTCATCTTGATCTATCCATACTGTACCTGCAAGTGAAGTACGTAAGTCTAATGGTATTTGGAAGAATTCAAGTTCTACTGGTATTCCTGCACTAAATGCTGCTAATCCATTTTCAGCATCAACATCAATTACATCATGTCTACCTTCAGCATTTACTTGGTCTTGGGCAACTTTTATTGTAGCTTTTGAAGCTCTCATATAATACCAATAACTATATAATGTATTAGTACCATAGCTTAAATTACCATCATCTTCATTTGAATCTCCACTAGAACCTCCGCCAGAGCCTCCACCAGAGCCACTACCAGAACCACTACCTCCGCTTCCTTGTTCATCATCTGGTATCTCTTCTTCTTCAAGATCTCCATCACCACTTCCAGGTGCATCGTCATCATCTGTTCCATCTGTAATTTGTGATCCATCTGGGTTACGTGCATCCCAATCTACGGTTATTTTAACTTCTTTTCCAGCTTCATCTTTGAAAGTGTATACAACAGGTTTATATTCATAACCTTCTCCTTGATATACTGCCAAAGCATCTAATGAGTTTTCTTCAAAAGCAACTCCTGCTGCTCCCATCATTCTGTATGAAACTGGTATTCCTGATGAAGAATTAAATTCAACTCCATCATCTGAAATACTTCTAACTGCATTGTAGAAGTATACAGTTTTTCCAACTTTTGATTTAGCTTCTTTATCTTTCTTTCCATTTAATACTGCAACAGAGAATTCTGGAATTATAACTCTAAATTCTTTAACCTCTATTGATGGAGAACCATTAACATATGTATAACATGTAATAATTCCAGTTCCTGGTTTTTTAATTTTAAATATACCTTTTTCTGTATCTATTGCTTCTAGAACACTTAAATCATCTGTAATCCATCTTACTGCTGTTTGAGGTGTTTGTTTATGTAGCATAACTGCATCAAAATCTAAAGTATGGTTTGTATTAGATGAAATAATTCCTCTAACATATACTTTATCACCATCAAAACTTACATCATTACTTCCTGTAATCTTTACTTTACTATCTAATAATTTATTATCATATTTTACTGTGATTGTTCTACTTGATCCTTTATCATATACATCACTAGTTGTAGCAGTATTTCCTGATGCTATTTTATATTCAATAGTAAATTTAAGTTCTTTGTATACTCTTGCTACTGTATAATCACGTGGCATTGTAACAACAAATGTTGTGTCTTTTTTATCACTTATACTAACACCAGAAGTACTGCATGAAATATTTCCGAATTTAAAGTTAGAGCTTCCAGCTGTAAATTTGCCCCATGCTGATGCTTCTCCTTTTATAGTAAATACTATATTATCTCCACTCATATGGACATTAGATGGTGTAAGTTTCATATAAATACCATTATCTGTACTAACTGTAACAGTTGTGTTTGGTTCTGCCCTTGTTTCTGTTTCATTAACTGTTGTTGTTTTTGAAGTATTTGTAGCACGTGATGAAACATTTGCTAACATAATAGGTTCATTTAATACACCTACTTCTGGACTTGGTGTTGTATATGGTGTTGGTTCATTACTTGGGCTTTGGTTTGTACCTGGTGTTGGATTTTGGCTTGGGCTTGGAGTAACAGTCATTGTTCTTGTACTTGCAACTTGTACCCATGTTATTTCTAAGAAATTACCTTTATAATATTCATATGAACCACCAGCAGTTATATATTGAAAGTCAAATTTCATACTCTTAATTCCACATAAATCATCTAAATAATCAATTTCTATATAGAATTCTTCATCAGATGCTGGATATGGGTAATCTTCTTCTGTATCAAATTCATTTCTTTTATTTTCATGATCATCTGGATTTGTATATACAAATCTATAATTTTTACCAAGTTGTAATTTACTTTTACCTTCTTCATCAAGTAATTCTTTTCCTTCTGCATCCATACCAACTAGTATGCAATTTGAAATACCTGAAAAACTTACTTTTTCTCTTGTACCTTGTTTTGTAGCACTTCTTAGATAATTTACTGAGAAAGGTCCTACTATGTATTTGTTTGTTACAGAATTAAACATTTTCTTAACTTGTTTTGTATCTGTTGGTTGCATAGAAACCTTATAATCTATTTTGAAAGTGCCATCACTATTTCGTGGTAAATTCTTAACATCACTTTGTCCTGTAACTTCTTTAATATATGCTTCAAATGCTTCTGCTTCGTGTTGTAAGTCAGTTTCTTTTCCACTACTTTTGTTAGTACCAACTGTTTTTACTCTCCACCAAGCATGTTGTACATAAGCATATTTTCCATATGTACCAGCTTCTCCTGTCATAGTTACTAGATAATATTTACCATCCCTTTTTTCTACATATTGTTCTTCACCTGTGTCACCAACTAAATATAAAGTTGTTCCATCAATTTCTACTGAGTCTGCCTCGTTTACAGCTCCATTGTACTCTGTGTTTGTTCTTTCAAAAGAATTTTCTGCAACTGATGGTAAGTTTTTATCAAATTCAGCTAAAACCCATGCTTCTGCTGGAGTAGCTAAACGTGTTTCTACTAATTTGAATAAACCTATTGTTCTACTCTTAGTAGTTGGATATTTATTATAGTCATAATCTACACCATAATTTGTCCAAGTATTATTATTTTTAAAAACTGTTGCTGTTGGTATATCATTTTTTGTTAAATATGCTGTTTTCTTTCCTTGGTCAGTTACATCAGTTGATTCTCCTCCACTGCTTACAATTGTGTTATTAAAACTTGGAAGGGCTACACCTTTTGCAGAACAAAGTAAATTTGGTATACTAACTAAATCATTATATGAAATATAATATCCATCATCTGTTACTTGTTCTTTTGGTAACAATTCTTCTAGTTTCTTACCTATTGGGTCTTTTAAAACTACTTTTCCTTCTTCTGTTTTCTTAAGAACCCAATCATTTGCATCTACTGGAACATTTAATGAATTCTTAGTTGTGTCTTCTCCTGAAAGTGCAAGTGCTTTTGGGTCAGTTATTTTTGTAAAAATAAATATAGTTAGTAATAGTATGATTCCAAATAGAACTATTAGTTTAAAATTTATATTTTTTTCTTCTCTCATACTATCACCTCCTTATTTTTCTTATCAATTTGAATTTTTATTACATAAAGAGCTATTAGCAACGTTATCAGAGTAGTACTTATAATCATTACATTTATTAGACTTCCACCTGTCTGAATACCTATAATCATATCTGCTGTACTCATGTCATCTTCACCTTGTGCTCTATTTCCTTCTGTTGAATCTATATCGCTTATTGCATATTCATTATAAGTTTGGTCTATTTCAAAAGTATTATTTATAATTCCAGTTCCATCCTCTGTCATTTGTTTTGTTAATATTAGTGTAACTGTTCTTGTTTCTCCTGGCTGAATTAAAACATCTTCTAATTCATTTGTATATGCATTTCCATCTGCTGCAATATACCAGTTAGGATTCATTCCAGTATCTAGTATTAATCCACTTGGTAAATAATCAACTATACGTTTTGCATATCCTGCAATTTCTCCTTTATTTGTAACTGTAACTGTATATTCGATATATATATTTGATGTATTTGCATATTTTGGATTTATATCAACTTTTGCAAGTTTACTATTTTCCATTTCATATGTGTTTGTTTCTTTTTCATTTTGAACTATAACTCTGTTAATGTTAGTATCCAAACTTAAATCAAATATTCCAGCTCTTATTAAACCAATATCTATATCAGATAAACTTGTATCTGTTATTTTTATTTTATCTGTAACAGCTTTATAGTTAGAAACAATTGCATCTGAATTTCTATCTGAATTTACTCCTTCTTTCTTATAATCTGTTACTTGATATTTTGTATTATCATACTCAAATTTTATGTAATATTCGCCTGGAAGTACATTTTCAATTAAATATTCACCTATACTATTTGTAACCGTTTGCCCTACAACTTCTTGCGATGAAGCATCACATAATTTTGCAACTATATCTGGCATTCCTTCTTCTTCTTCATCTCTTTTACCATTATGGTTCATATCATTGAAAGCTCTTCCTAAAATCCTATATGTTTTTTGTTCATTAGAAACAGTAGGTTCTACTTTAGTTTCTTCATTAACATATACTTGTTTACTACTTTCTGTATTTTCTTCTTTTTCTGCTATTTTTATATTTTCATAAGTATTGTTTGTCATTTCTGGATTTTGTTGAACTATGTTTTCTATTTTTGATGTTTGTACAGAACTTATATCTTTTCCTGAAATAATCCAGTTATTTCCTGTAAATTGTTCTTGAACTACATTTGATATGTTTTCTGCTGTACAACTCATTATAACATCTGCTGTTTCACCAGGCTCTAAGCTTACAACCATACTTAAATTTTTTCCTGCAACTCCAGAATATTTAGCTCCATTTTTAACACATTCTAAACCTGTTACTCTTAATTCTGGTGGAATATTATTTTGTATATCAATCTTTGTTGCTTCTGCTTTTCCAACATTTTTCAAATTAAGTACATATTTAATTGTGTTTCCCTCTTTTATATATTTGTTATCATTTGTAGAATAATAGTTTACTTCAATCTCTGGTCTTGCAAGAGTCATAGCCACCTCATTTGAAGTATACTCTTTTTCTAAATTATCTGCTGTTACCTTAGCATATGAAATTAGATTTTTTTCAAGTTCTTCAATATTGTTCGTTTTTACTTCTAATTTAAATCCTTTGAAAACTACTAACTTATCTACATTCCATGTTACTGTTCTAGTAGATTCATCATATATTCCTTCACTTTCTTTGTATGTTGTAATTCCATCTTCTCTAAATCCTTCAACATATGCTTCTACAAATGTTACACCTTCTGGAATATATTGAACTACTTTACAATTTTCAAGTGGAGCTCCATTCATATTTGTAACAAAAGTAGTATAGTTAATATTTGTATCCTCTGTAACAATTCTTCCTGTTCTGTCTGATTCTATGTCAATAGCTACTTTTGCAACTTCAACTGGGAATGAATCTGTAGTTGTATAAATAGGACTTTCTAATCCTTTTGCTTCAACATTATTATTAGTTTCTATATATGTTTGATTTTGAACTGCTTTATTAACTTCAACTTCATATGTTATTTCTTCTGTTTCACCTGGATTAATACTATCCATATCAATTCTAAGTTCAGTTACATCTGGTCTTAGTTCACCATTTTCTATATAAGTAGTTCCAGATGGAATAGTACTATTAACTACAACATCTTCTGCTACACTTCTACCTTCATTACTTACTTTAACTGTATATTTTAAGTGTTGTCCTTCAACTGCTGACTTTTCATCCATATCACATACTGTTTCAACTTTAAGTACTGGAGCATCTCCTGTTGATAAAATAACTTTATCAGCTTCGCCTACACCTTGTGTTTTTGTACCTACATAATATGTTCCAAATGTTCCACATAAATCTAAATTGTTATTCAAATTAGCTGGTATCTCAAAATTATATGAGTACATTAATATGTTTCCAATTCCTACAACACCATCTACTACTATTAAGTAAGATTTTACTCTTGATAAATCTTCAATGTCTTGTGTCCAACCATTTTGCTCGTCTTCTAGTTTATCATTGGCTTCACCATTCTCAGAATAATAAATAGTTGCATTCTGAATATTTCCATTAAGAGGAACTATTTTAGATGTCATTGGAGCATCTTGATTAGCTCCAAGTTCTTGATTATTTATTATGTCTTTATTTCCATTAAATATCGTTCTACCTAAAATATGAACATTATTCATTTCTTCATCTGTGTTGTTGATTAATATCATTCTCATTTCAGCATTTCTGGCATCAGTAAAAGTATTAATTGAATCTTTCTTTGTTCCTTGATTTACAGAAATAATTGATTCATTATCTCTATAATTTGATATCATTTGTGCATTTACGAATCCATCTGGAGCAACTATTTTAAGTGAAGTATCATAATTTCCTTGTCTGCCAATTAGCATATAGCTTGATGGTTCTGATATCATTTCCCATTCTGAGCCAGTTGCATAATTTGTAGCATCTTCATTATAATAATTCAAAATTGCTGATGATTCTCTTGAAGCTCTATACATATCAACAGACATATCTGTTTTTAAAATAATTGTTGTTCCCTTTTCTGAATCACCTAATGTATATTTACTTTGCTGACCTTTTAAAGTAATTCTAATAACAATTTGACCTTTTTCATTTCTTAAAGTTTCAATATTTGCTATTTCTAATTCATCATTTCCATATAATAAGTTGATATCCTTTATTTTTACATCTTGAACTTCTTCTGGTAATACAACTTCAAAAATTGGATTTTTATACATATCACTAATGTAGCTAGCATTATTTAATGAAATATTAATTTCTATATTTTCGTTCTCTACAATAGTACTTAATTCATTTCTATTTAAAGAAATGCTTGCATTTGTAATTGTATCTAATAAATCTACTGAAACTTTACATTCTCCCATTTCAGTAATAATTCCATCTTGCAATTCTGCACCAGCAATATATTCATTATTTAATGTTTTAAATAACATTAATTCGTTTTTTGTATATTCTGTTTTCTCAATTGTTTTTATTGTTCCAATAGTTAGAATTCCTTCTCCTACTGGATTATTTATTTTCATTAAAATCTTGTCAATTTTGTTTTCCCCAAAACTAATTGTTATATATCCATCTTTGTCTACTTCTGTATCTTTATTTACTTGAATTAATGAAGTTCCATCTTCAAGTAATAATTCAAGATTTCCAGTTTCACCAATTATTGATAATAGATTTTCTTTATTTATTTTTACAGATTTGTAGTTTGCTGAAGTTTTATAGGCATTTCCAAGTTCATCTTGGAAATATTCTGCTTTTTCTCTTATTTCAACAGTTTTTAATAAATCAACTCTCGAGATGTTTACACTTAATGAGTTTTCAAATTCTAATTCATATTCTGGAATCTCTGAATTTGCATTTGCATATAAGTAACCTTTACTCATATCTTGTGTCCTTCCAGTTACTTGATATGTTATTATATTTTGGCTTGCACCAGATAAATCATATTCTTTCTCAATAGAAGAACTTACTTCATTTGTCCCCTGAGATGTAAATACATTTGATTTTGCAGAAATTCTTGAACGTAATATTTCATTTGCCGTTTCTGGTGAATTTACATACGTATAAGAAATTATAAATTCATCACTTCCATTATTTTTTCTATATTTGTCATTTTCTGCTGTGTTATCTACTCCTATTGTAACTATTCCATCTTTATAAGACCAATTTTCTGGTGTAAATATAATTTCACCACTTGAAAGTCCATTTGTATATGCTGTGTTTATTGCTGATACACTAAGGTTTTCTATTTGTGCTCCTTCAATTTCTGGAACTACAATTTCATATGTTGTATCTTTAATTGGTAGTTCATTTTTGTTTTCAGAACATGCTGTTATTTTTAATTGAACTAAAGCATAATTAACTCCATCTTTTACATATGGAATATATTTTTCAATAGTTGAACCTAAAAGAATTTTTACATTGTTAGAAATACCTATAACTGGCTTTGATTCTTTTGTGATTATTTCTTCTTCACCTTGATTGTCAACATATGTTCCAGATAAACTAATTAATGTACCTTCTTGAAGTTTTTTAATATCAATTAAGTCTTCATCTTTTAACTCTACTTGAATATATATTTTTACTTCTGTTCCACTGTTAATTTGTTTTAGTTTAATTTTATTTTCATCAATTGACTGAATATAGTCACCAAAAACAGTGTTTTCTTTTAGTTTAAAAATCTGATTAGCTAAATCTTTAATTTCTACTTTAGCATTTTTCAAATATCCATTATTTCTAACTCCTAAAGTAATTTCAATTGCTAATCCATTTTCAATTTTAGTTTTTTCTTCAGTTTTTTGCTCACCAATAGATTCATTAATTTGTTCATTAGCTTGCTTATCATCTTCTGATTCATTTTCTGAATCAGAAGATGGCATGTTAACTGGCTCTGCATCTGTTACTTCATCATCTTGTTTTTCACTTTCTTTTTGTGTATTACCAGTATTAGTAAAAATACTATCATTAACAGTGCCAAAACTGATTATTGCATCATTTTGCTCTGGTTCATTTTCTTTTGTTTCATTCTGCTCTGCTTTATTTTCTTCTGGTTTAACATCTTCTTCCTCAATTTTTTCTAGCTCATTCTCATCACTATCAGTAATCTCTACAAACTGAGCTGAAAAATTAATCTGTTCAGAATCGTCAGCAGCAAAAGAAACAAGAACATTTCCAAGAGTAGCAAAATTACTAAAAAGCATCACGAATACAATCAAACTAGCAATTAACTTCTCTTTGACATTTTTCCTCTTCTGCATATTTTACCTCCACAAATCTTGCGATATTTTGCCTTTATACAATTATTATTTTAAATACTTTAAGAAAACTGTCAATTAACAAATTTCGCTACTTATATATAAAGAATGACAAATTAAAATAATTAGATTACGGAAAACATCATATATAGACGTATTTTACAATTAGATTAAATTTTTTGTTAAAAAATGTCGCATCAGAAATTAGTTTACATATTATTTTTATGTTTACTAAAAAATAGAAAAAGAACTATTAAATTATAAGCGACGTGTAGTTTTGGCAAACTGCACGTCGCTTTAATTAATACTTTTTATTATTTCTTTTTAGTGCTCGTATTATACAATATGTATTCATTTTTAGTCTACATTGCATAATATATTAATTGTCTTGATTTTTTCTTATCTTAACTTGTTTTACTGTAAATATTGTTATAAATCCTATTAGTACAATAACTAATCCTGCTATTTGCATTATGTTATTTCTTATTAATGTTAATCTTCCTATACCAGTAGGAGCAATTATTGTTACATATTCAGGTGACCAAGCATCATTTTCTGGATATAATGTCCAGTTATCAACACTAACTTCATTTACATCATCATCTCTTGCAAGATCTATACTATTATATCCTGCTTTCCAGAATCCATCATATTTAGCTATTGCCATTGCATTTCCTGGTACTGAATTAATATCTCGTCTACCAGTAGAATTTGAATATACTAAAATTTCTGCCAAATTATCCATTTTCATTTCATTAGCATCTTGACCAGAAGAAGTATTCTTTCTTGTTATAATATATATCGTACCTATACTTTCTTTTGGATTATCAGGATTATATTTTGCTGGTTTTAATTCAAATGTCATACCAGAGTTAAACATACTTTGAACTCTATTTCCTACTGTATCAATATACTTCATCCTATTATTTTCAGGATTTCTTTCTAGACGTTCATTATGAGATATAGCAATATTAGAACTTGAATCTCTAATTAATTTTCTATCTTTCTCATCATAAATGCTCTTAACTACACTTTCTCCTGAAACTGTTGATGGTAATCTGTAAGCACTATCAGAAATTATGTTTCTAAGTGATGTTATTGTTCCATCTTCCTCAACATATGTGTCTGCTAAACTCCATGAAGCATTTTCAATTCCAATTCCACTTTCAAATTCATCTAAACTTGTATTAACATCTATATAATCAACTAACTGGTCTACTGTTGTTCTAACAACTTTGTCAGTTTCATATGTAACAGTAAGGTCATCAACATCTATTTTCTTTACATAGTTTTTGATTTCATATGGTGTTTCTTGATTTCCAATTTTGTTTTCATAATAGAATCTACCAACATATCTACCATAAACTATTACTTCTGGTCTTAATGTATCTGTTTGATCTATTGAACCATCTGGTGTTAAATCATCTAGATTTAATAATTTTGCTAATGTAGATTGGTCAGTATTGTCTGGATTCCAAACTTGATTCCAGCTTAGTATTTCTGCTAAAGTAGAGTTTGTTGAAATTCCTCTATCATCTAGTTCTCCAAGGTTTATATTGTCATCTATATTATCATCTATGCTACCTGTTATTAATTTATATAAGTCAACAGTTGGTGAACCATTAGCTGATTTTATCATATCTTTTGATAAGTAATAATCGTTTAGTCTTCCTGTGAAATCAACTTCTGAATTATTTATTACTTTCATTTTATATTTTATTAATAAACTTAAATCATCCATATAATCATCTTCAACAGCTATTGCATAAAATCCTTGTTGTACTAATCCAGCAGTTATTGCATCTGAATGGCTAATATATGTTAGTTTATCTAATGCCTTTGTATTAGCATGCTCTGTAATAACCTTACCATCTTCATCCATATATGCTGCAAATATAATTTCGTCTGCTTTTGTTAACATTATTGTATCAACATATTTTTCAAGTTTAATATCTGTTTCAGCTCTTTTTTCAAGTCCAAAGTTTACATTCTTAATAGTATATCTATATCCTAAATATTGATTTTCATTAGGGTCTGTTTTCTCATTATATGGAGCATATGCAGTTGGTCTTAATGTTGTTTGTGGTCTCATTTTACTACCTGGTGTTTGAGTTTTTCTCATTGTTTGTGGATCATCAACTTCTATTGACATTATTGGTGTTTCTGCAAACATCTGAGTTGACTCAACATATTCTGTATTATCTGCAAGCCTATCACGTAAAATTTCCCCTCTATCATTTTCAATATTTCTTGAATATGAGTTAACAACCATTCTTCTTGATTCATTATCTCTTGCTTTTGAAATCTGTAAATCATTTATATCTGTACCATTTATTTTGGTATTTTGAGTTAAATCAAGATACTTAGTATTTAGAGCTTTATTTTCAGTTGTTAATTCAGCTAAAAATCTTGTGTTTTCATAATCTTGACCATTGTATTTTATAATATCTTTTTCTTCTGCTGTTTTATATCTTTCTTCATAAATTGTAGCTGTACTATCTGCACGTTTTCCATAATCAAATCTTGTAATATAATCACCTGCTAGGAATCCATAAAGATAATAGTTACCTTCAACATCATTTCCATCTATATCCTTAGCTTTTTCATTTAGTGTTAATGTAACATTATTCTCTCCATTTACTCCAGTGCTTTCTGTTTTAGGTAGATTATAGAATTGATTTGGAACTTTGTAATAATACTCTAATCCATCATATGTAGCATCATAACTACCACTAGCATTTACTTCACCTAAGTTTATAACTTCATATAATGAAACTTCTACATTTGGTACTAATTTTTCTCCTGAATCTTTATATCCATTACCTACTTTTAAGTCGTAACTTCCTACATCTTCTGTTTTTTCATCTTCCCAAACATATCCATACATTTCTCTTTCATACGTAGCTATTCTTACTTTTAATGTATTAGCATTAAATGTATCATCTTCATATTTAGAAGCATTTTTTAAATCACCTTTGTCTATATTATTTGGTGCTGAATCTCTATCTACTCTTCCTGAAACTCTTCCCTCTACATATGGAGTATAATATCCAGCATTTATGTCTTTTTCACTATAATATGTTGAATAATTTGAAAGTTCAGCAATATTATATTTGTCACCGACTAAAGCATTTCTTGTAGATATTGCTACTTTTCCTACATTTCCTGAACCTGTAATTTCACTGTATCCTTTTCTGTCTATTTCATATGTTGTAAATATTTCAGCATATTCTGAATTATCTAATTTTATATTAGTTAAAGAACTACTCTTAGAAGAATAGAATTCTCCATTAACTGAACTAATATCATTCCACTCTAAATCACCTTTTGCAGAATGTCCATTAACTGTAACTTCCATTCCATTAAGATTTTCTGTTCTTGTAGGTTTCCAATCTTTTGGTGAATCTAAGCTGCAAATTCTATAATATGGTTTTTCTGCAACCAGAGTTTTATCTCTTTTGGTATCATCATTTATAATTGATGTATATGTATCATTACTAATTAATGTAAATGTTTTATCAAAATAATCTGTAATTTCATTTATTTCAACATCCATTGTGTCTGAGTTATTATAAACTCTTATAATATATGTTGCATATACTTTTAACTCTGTACCATCTTTAATGTCTTGTACAGCTTTTATAGCATTACAATATCTTTGGTAACTTTGATATCCAACATCAGAAGAATATAGTCCTAATGTATATCCTCCATCAACTCTTGTATTTTCAAGTTTAATTAAGAAATCTTCATAATTAGTAATTTTGCCATATGGATTAAATTCTTTGGTCATTTTTTGTTCATTTACTACTACTGTTACTTTATATAAGTCTTTTAATACACTTATATCTGTTTCTGTTCTTTCTATAAGTCCTAAGTTAATGTGTAACATGTATTCTGCTATATATCTTTGAGTTCCTTTATTAACTGCATTTAAAACATAATATGTTCCTTCAACTGGGTATTTTATTCTAAATTGTTCTTGATTAACACTAACACCTAAAGTATCTGTATTATTATAATATGTGCTTGCAACTATGTTATAACGTGTACCAATTGAACTTGAATTTGATCTAAATGGTGATTGTAATTTTGATTCCATCATTTCTCCACTTGAACCAGTTGAATACTCTAAACTACCACTTCCACCTGCTCCATTACCATCTAGCCCAGTTGTATGAGTGATACCAGTTGAAGTAGAAAAATCTCCTGTGATTTCACCAAAGCTTGCGTCTAAATTAGCTCTGTTTACAACTTCTTCAACTGCCATTGAACTTTTACTATATGAGTCTGGTGAACTTGAATATGCTCCTGCTGAGCCTTCTCCTCCGCCATTTGACATATATACTGTACTCTTAAGTACTTGTCCATCATATTCAAATTCAACAACATAGAAGCAATTAGCTGCTCCACCTGGTGCTTCAAGTCTGTTTACTTCATAATGACCTCCTGCTGTGTATAATGGCCATGATAGTTGTGCACCACTTTCATCATGGAAAAGTGCTTTTCTTAATTTTGTTGTACCTTGATATAAATATACTGTTACACCAATATTATCAAGTCCTCTTTCTCCACCTTCCCAAAGTCCGTTAGCTGAGAATAGGTTCGCTTTTTGTGATTCTATATCTAACCATACGTCTCCTGCTAGTGTTGTTGTTAAATCAATATCCCATACAAATTCCATTTCTTCTTCTTCGTATTTTCTTTTTGCTTCAACAACTCTCATACAGGCCTGAATTTCACCTTCTCCTGCTTTTGATTTCGAAACAGATACAGTTGCTGCAATATAATTAGTACAAGATTTATGATCACACTCATCCGTACAATTTCCAGCTTCATCTTTTTTATGCTCAGATAAATCATAACCACATGTTTCAAATTCTGGTGTACCTACTTTCCATTTCCATATTTCAATAATTCCATCATAATGCTCATACTTTGCTTCTGCTATTAAATATCTAAAATCCAAATGAAACCCTGTAATTTTGTTTAATCCATCTTCATAATCTATAATAAGGTAGAAATCTTCTTCTGTATGAGGATAAACATCAAATTTTTCTGGTACTTCATCACCTAATGTTCCTACTGTTTTTCTTTCTTCTTTCCATCCAAATGCCCATCCGTCACCTAATTCCTTTACTACTTCACTTCCATCTATATTTAATTTTAATTCTGGAACTCCTGTTATTCCTGCAAATTGATTTTCAAATGCATATACTTCCATATATTTAATATTAAATGGTCCTACAACATATTGCTGTTTATCTGCATAATATTCTACTTTTACATCTTCTTGAACAGTTTTATCTTCTATTGTTCCTTTATAATCATCTTTTATTCCGCCATCACCATTATGCATAGCATTAAAAATTGCCGCTTCTTTTAGCAATCCCTCTGCTGTGGCTGATGAATATCCTTCTTCATCTCCTATTACATCTGATGATTCTAATAATATCTTTTGTAATTCTCTAAGTCCCTTTAATGATTCATTATTAATTTTAGCATCTTCTGCATTATCTATTGCTCCTTTTAATTGCTCAATATAATTTTTAGCATTATCTATCTGTCTTTGTATATTATCTATTCTATATTGGCAATAATCTATTTGAGAATTTAGTTCAATTATTCTTCTAGAATTTTCATCATGTTTATCTCTTTTTTCATCTATTTGATTTCTAGCATTTGGAAGATCTTCCTCATTAATCTTTTTAAACTCGTCTTCTGCTTTTGTTAGTTCTTCTTGTGCTTTACTAAGTTCTTCTTTGGTTGTATTAAGATTGTCCCTTGCTTTATCAAAAGAGTCTTTTGCCTCATTAAGAACTTTTTCGGCATCAGCTAATCTAGTTTGAGCATCAGCTAAATCCTGCTCTTTTTGAATTTTTTGCTCCTTTTTTTCATTATATTGGTCAATCCTGCCTTGTGCATTATTTCTTCTAATTTCTTCACTAGCTATTTTATCTCTTACTTCCTGAATTTTCTGTTGATTTCTTGGCCATTGAGATAATAAATCATCTAACTGATTGTTTAAATTGTCTATATTAACATTACATTCTTGTATAGTTTGTTCAAATTCAGGTATTCTAGGTTCTAAGTCATTTATATAACTATCTAAATTTGCTATATCACTATTTATTTTATTTATCTCATTATTTATTTTATCAACATTTTCTTGTAAAGGTGGTATTGTAATATCTTCTAGGTATGATATTTCAGATTCTAATTGTGATATTGTGTTTTCTAATTCTTGTATACTTTCTTTTAATCCTGGTATTGTAACTTCTTTTAATTCTTTCGCTTTATCCTCTAATTCTTTTATTTTATCTTCTAATTCCTTTATTTCATTTTCTAATGTTTCATTTTCAGCTTCTAATTCAGCACGTTCTTCTAATAAAGGATTTAATTCATTATCAATAATATTTTGCTTTTGTCTCTCCAAATTTTCTATTCTATTATTTTGGTTTGCAATTTCTCTATTCATTTGATCAATATAGTCTTGTATTCTTTTTTCTATATCTCCAATTTGTTTTTTAATATCATCACCATTTGAAGGATCAAATTCAGTACCTTCTGCTGTTTTAGTTGGCGTATATGAAGTATCAGGAGTATATGTTGCTGCTTGTTCTTTATTCCACCAAGCTATGTTTGGTGGAGAATTTTTTGGTGCTAAACCAGGCAAATTAGCATTTGCTTCTGCAAGCAAGTATGCTTCATGATTATTTTTTGCTTCTTTAGACTCTGTTAATACAAAATTTGTTTTTCCAGTTGCTTTAACCTCTGCACCAGCTCCTGTAGCTACAAGTGGATCACAATATCCTCTTACAGTAGCACTTGACATTCCTGAAAATGTTTTTGATTCCAATTTTAAGCTATATGTACTTCCTGAACAACTAGGATGCCCATGACTCCATATTGTAAATTTTCCTGATGGTGGATTAGTTACATTTTTTGAAAAAGCTTCTCCATTTACTGCTCCTGATAATATAACCTCTGTTTGTCTTTTACGAAAAAATGGTTTTCCATGTGCATCACACCAATATGCTGAATGTGCAATCATTTCAGGATAATATCTTTCACCATCAAAAGGTCCTGCATCTGCTGTATAATCTTGAATTAACTCTAATCCAAAAACTTCATTTGCAGATACGAAAATATATACTAAAAATATTGCTATTATTAAAGAGGAAAGTACTCTAATTACTTCTTTTTTCATTATACATACCTCCTTTTGTCTATAATTCTCCATACGAGAACAGCTGTTGGTATAAGTACAACTAATGAAACTATAACAATTGGGAATACACCAATTGGAAGTCCAGTAGATACACCTATTATGCTATCTGCATATGATAAATCATCTTCATCTAGTTGATTTCCAGGAGTTGAGTCAATATCTGCAATTCCTTTATCATTAATAGCATCAACTATTTCTACTGTATTATGAACTAGTCCAGTATTTTCTTCTGTCATATTCTTAATAAGAACTAACTTTAAATCCCTTGTTTCATTTGGATTAATTTTTTCTTCTGATAGAGCTTGTGTATATATATTTCCATCAGATGCTAAGTACCAATCTGGATTTAATGAAGAATCAAATTCCATTCCATTAGCTACATAATCAGCTATTTTATTTATTGTTCCTGGAATAGTTCCTTGATTTGTTACAGTAATTTTATATTCAACTAATACTTTTGAATTTGATACTAATTTAGGATCAATATCAACTTTTGCAAGTTTTGTTCCAAATTGCTCAAAAGTATTACTTTCAGCATTATTTTGAACTGTCATTCTCTCAACACCAGCATCAATTTTCATATCAAATATATCTTCATCAGATAATTGTAAATCAACACCACAAACACTTAAATCATCTATTGAAATATTGTCTGTCAGGTAATTATCATTAATGTTCATAACATTAGAATTGTTTTTTAACATTACATCTGAATTTTGAGAACTTAAAACATATTCAGATTCATCATAATTAAATCTTACATAATATTTTCCATTTTTAAGTCCTTTAAAAATATATCTACCAGAAACATCTGTAATCATAGAATCTACTTTTTCATTTGTTTCTGAATTATATAAATAAACTATAATTCCTGGTAAAGATTTTTCATTACTATCTTGTACTTTATTTTTATTAGTATCAATATATGCACAACCTGTTAACTCGTAATATTCTTTTTCTTCACTATCTTCAATAATACTATAATTTCTTTCATTATCAAATTCTTTATTTCCAGCACTTAATTTTAGAGTAGCATGTACAACATTTTTACTATCATCAATTATCTTTGATCTAGTTGTAACTATCATTTTTTGTCCAGCATTCAAAGACATTAAAGCAGATTTAGTAAAATCAGTTGAATTTTTAGTTACAACACTCTTATCATCCTTTAAAATTTCCAATGCTTCTGTATTAATGTTCTCTGAATCTTGAAGTGCTAATCTAATGTCAAAAATATCAAATTTAGAATTATTTATTACTTCATATCTATAATTAATTTCATTATTTTTTGAAATATATCCCATCTCAGATGAATTTAATAGTCTAATACGAATATCTAATAAATCAAATTCAACTTTATTTTTAAATGAGAAACTCTCATCATCATATAAAACTTTTGTCTCAGAATCAATTACATACTCATTTCCTGTTAAGTTTGTACCATCTAACTTAATATTGTATTTAATACGCATAGCATCACTTTTAAGCATTTCAGGAATAGTAAATTTTAATAATCCTGTACTTTGGTCATAATCAAAATCAATTGAATTAACTCCTTCTAATTCAACATTTCCAACTGTAATATCTTTTGATAATTGTTTTGTAATTACTACATTATGTAAGTCTCTTCCAGAAATATTTGACATTATAAACATGCATTCATTTTCCATATCTGCTACTTTTTTATTATAAATTCCATTTTCCATAATATTAAAGTCTTTTTTCTCTATTGGATATTCTGGTGTTTCAATTGAAATTTCATCAACATTTTTAGCTTTTACTGTAGAATTTATCTTTAAATTATTTTTAAATTTGTAAGTATCACAATCAATTATTATTCTTTTTTCTGCGTTTGGCTCTATTGTTTTAGCATATACACGAACATTATTATCCTCTACATCTTTATATAATAATTCATCTGAATTTGCTTCAATATAAACAATCTCGCTCATTATTGGAAGATGTACCATAACATCTTCTGCCGCTACATTTCCTGTATTTTTTAATATTACTTCTATTTTAGTTTCAGATATTTCTTTTATAATATCATCTGTTAATCTTATTGTTGCTTCAATTGTAGTTTTTTCAATTTGCTCAGGTTCTTGCGTGATAGGTGTCTCATTAGGTTTTCTTTCAGGTACCTCATTATTAGAAGAATTTGGAGTTTTTTCTGCTTCTTCTTTATAATAAGTTGTATATGTTCCATAAAAAGCATCATCTGATGATAAATTTGCTGGAATCATATAATCATATTCAAATTCTAAGCTATTATTAGGCTCTAAAATAAAATCACTGTTTAATAATATTAAATATGATTTAACATTTCCCATTTTATACATATTTCTTTTCCAGCCATTTGATTCATCTAAAAGGTCAGTAGTTGCTTCACCATTTTCTGAATAATAAACAGTATATAAAATATCACTATTATTGCATTTTATTTCTGTATCAAGAATTGTATCAACTGTTGTTCCTAAGTCTTTTCCTGTTTCTATTTCTTTATTACCTGCAAAAGGTGTTCTTCCTAATATTTGAAAATTAGAATATTTGTTAGATGTATTGTTCATAACAGAAATATACATTGTTGCAAGTTTTGAACTTGCTCCCTCTTCAATTAACTCTGATTGAGCATCTTGTTTTACTGAGCTAACTTTATCTTCTTTATTATCATTTTCTTCTGGTTTATTTTCTTCTGGTCTGTTTTCTTCATTTTCAACTGGTTTTTCTTCATCTTCTGGTTTAGTTTCTGTTACTTGGTCATTTATTAATTTCTCTGGTGCTTTAAATGTAAGTGGCACACTAGATAAACCATTTTTTAAGTATGAAATATTATCACTTGGTATATACATGTTCCATTCAATTTCATTTTCATATTTAACAGAATCCGCGTTATAATAGCACATTTCTGCATTTTCAATAATATCTTCTGTAAATTCATTTGAAATTAAATCAACATCAAAAGAAATTATAGTTCCATTAGTTTCTTTGTTTAAATTGTAAGAAGTTTGTAATCCACTTAAAGTAACTCTAATTATATTAAATTCATCATCTATAAAATTTTCAACATTAGCAATTTCTAATTCATTATTAGCATAAAATAAGTCTATGTTTCTTATTTTAATTTCTCTTATTGCCTTAGGTAATCTAATTTCAAAAACAGGATTTTCATATAAATCTGATATATCATCATTATTATTTAGTCTAATTTTAAAATTTACACTTTCATTTGCAACAGTTGTAGATAATTCTGTTTGTGCAATTTCTAAACTTGCATTTGAAGAACTTTGCTTAATAATAACATCACTTTCTACATCTCCTAAATTATCAACAGCTCCTTCTGTGTATGTTGCAAGACATTCTGAGATATTTACTAATTTTTCAAATTTCTTTACTATATCACGAGAATATTCTAATTTTTTAATTGATTTTGTATTTATTATAGAAATATTTCCATCATTTAATGGCTTTGATGTTCTAATTTTTATTTTTCCAATTGCTTCTTCATATTGAATAATATATGTTCCATCTTCATTAGGTTCCATATCAAATGAAATAGTAGAAATAACCTCATCTTTCATATTTAAAATTTCTACCTTTCCTTCTTCACCTAAAACAGCTAATAAATTTTCTTTTGAAAATTGAGTTGTTTTATAATAAGACATTACTCCATTTTCATTTTCTGTATAACAAAAATCTCCATCACTTGTAACAAAATATTCATCTTTATCTACAATCTCTAATGAAGAAAGCAAATCAGACCTACTAATATTTAGTAAATCTTTTCTTTCATATGTAATTTCATATTTTTCATTTTGACTATCAGCAACTAAATAACCTTTACTAACTTCATCATCTCTATCATCTTTTGTATATTCAACTACATTATTTGTAACATCAGTTAAGTCATATGATACATCAATTGTTTTTTCTTCTTTTTCATTAGTATATTTGTTCAAAGTAAATTGCATTTTGCAATTTACTATATCATTAGAAGTTTCATCTCCAACATACATATATGTTATTACATATACATCTTCACCATATGAATTATAAATATTACCATCTTTTTCATTATTCTCAACATTAATTATTAATTGGTTTTCATTAATTGTATAGTTATCTTCTGAAAATTCAATTTCATAATCTTCTCTACCTTGAGTATATGAAAGTTTATTTACATTTACTTTTGCACTTTGAAAATTCATTTTTTCTATTTGAGGAATATCAATTACAAGTTCAGTACTTTTTACAGGTAAATTTACATTTCCATTATTTCCAGAAACTTTAACTAACGTTTGAAGTATTTTGCCTTTTTGTTCTCCTAAATCATAATCAATATTTTTTATTACAGTACTCTCAATATTAGTAGAAGTATTTTCTTTCCAAGAAAGATTTAAAATTACTTCTTTCTCAATCTTATGCTCTATTGCTTCATTATCAACATATACTCCTGAAAAAACTATTTTATTATCAGCATTTAGGGAATTTGAATTTAAAATTTCTTCTCTTTTAAATTCAATAGGAATAGAAATTAGTTCAGTTTCATTTTGACTAATTCCTTTAATTTTTATTTCATTATTTTTAATTTGAAATTCCTCTCCTTTAAAAGCAAAATTCAAATTGTCTCCAAATTTTAAATTTCCACTTTTCAAGTATCCTTTTTGGATTACAGAAATTTCAAAATTGATTTTTAATTCACTTTCTCCGAATATCACAGATAAGAGAATCCACATTTTCACCACTTTCTGTTGAAAAGTATCCTTTAACAGAAAGTGCATCTTCTGGATTATCTGCTGCCCAAACAATGTTACTTGTTATAGGAAAGAATTCCAAAACAATAAGAATTACTAGTATTACAGCTGCTACTGTTTTTTTCATGATTTGTTTTTTACTTAGCATAAGATATTGTTCCTTTCTATGGCAATTTAATCATATCTACTTTTTATATTAATAAAATATTAATTTTAGTCAATATTAATATTTTTCCAGTATCTATTGTATAAAACTACAATAAATTACGGAAATAAACAAAAAAAGCCTTTTTTAGACTACTATTAAATTTTCATTACATTTTGCAAACAAACTCTAAAATTCACATTTTTAAATAATATTCATAATATATTTTAAAAAGTATCTGCATATATTGAAATTAGGAGGAAAAAGTATGAATAATCTTGATGTTAATTCACTAATGAAAATGCTTTCAAAAATGGATAAAAAAGAATTAGAAGCTGGGCTTGCCAAAGCACAAGAAATTTTAAATCAGAAAAAGGATAATTAATTTAATCAATAAATTATTTATTTATATGCAATATACAATTTTTAGCATAAGGTAAAAAATGATTTTCATAAGGGCGGCTCTTCGGCTTCGATAATTTCTAAATAAAATGAACTGAGCCTCTCCGCGGATGGAACGCGCACCCTCAGTTCATTTTATCAAGAAATTATTACGAACCCTCCGTTTGCACTTATTAAAATCATTTTTTACCTTATACTAAAATTGTATCTCAGTACAACTAACTATAAAATTATTTTAAATTCGTGTCATACTGTCAAAGTATATTCTAAACAATAGGAGGTACTCTATGAATGAAGATTTAGGAAAACAATTATCAGACATTTTAGCTGATAAAAACATAGATTTGAACCAAATTTTAGAAAATTTCAAAAATAATTCACAAGAACAAAACACTCAAAATGAAACTAAACAAAATGAAAGTGGAATCTTCGATCAAATTGATACAGATACCTTTCTAAAATTTCAAAAAATATTTAACTTAATAAATTCTAAAAAAGATGGTCGGGCAAGATGAAAACCTATTAAAAGCATTAAAACCATATATGAGAGACTCTAGAAAAGAAAAAATAGACAAATACATAAAACTATTACATATATTTAAACTTATGGAAAAATTTCAAGAAATGGGAGGTAACATAAATGACTTTTTATAATCCTTTTTTTCCACCTTTTCCAAGATATTCACCACAAAATTCCCCAAAAAATGCTCAACCTGAGGAAAAAAAGTCTAATACAGGATCAATAAATTCAAAAAAGCAGCAAGAAACTTGTCAAAATAGCAACTCAGAATTGCAAAAAAATAATCGTAAAAAAACCCTAGATTTAGGATTTATTCACGATTATTTACAAGACACAGATACATTAATTTTACTTGGATTACTATTTTTTCTTTACAATGAAGATAATAAAAATCTACCATTAATGTTCTGTTTATTTTTATTGCTAATGGATAATTAGCTAATTTCAATATTTTCGCCATCTAAATAAATAAAAGGCAATTTGTAGTCATTTTCAGGAATCTCCTTAACAACATTAGCAATTCTAACTTGTGTTGAATCAATTGAATTTGCTGTGATTATAGCCTTTTTATTTCCATTTGCTCCTGCATGAGCAACACCTCTAATTTTTCCTGTAACAATAATATTCTCACCAGCAATTACTTCTGCACCATAGTTTAAATCTCCTAATATAGCAATACTTCCTGAAAATTCTTCACGTTGCCCTGAACGTAAATTTCCCCTAATAAATTTAGTTTCAGAAGTTTCAACTGAAGCTTCAAAAGTTCTTTTTATTGCATGTAATCCTAATACTTCTCCTGTATCTCCAAAAGTTATTCTAGTATCAATATCTCCACTTATAATAGTTCTTATTGCTGTTTGTTCATTTTCTTTAAGAGCTTTTCCAACTATATGAATTGGTAATTTTTCTTTTTCATAATATTTCTTAATACGAGGTAACTTACTTCCAAATTCCTTTAAAATCTCCTCAAATTCAGTTCCCGCATCCACTGTTATTTTTATTTCTTCATTTGTGCTTGATACACGTAAACAACTTCTCATTATACTTCCTCCATTTTTATCTAAGAGCCTCTGTTTCAATAGAAGCTCCAACATCCTCATTAATTTGTGGAATATTCATTCCAAAATATTCTCCAATAATATCTCTTACCGCTTCTGCAACATAGTAACCGTGTCCACCGTTTTCAACCATTGCTACAACAGCAATCTCTGGATCATTGAAAGGTGCAAAACCAACAAACCATGCATTTATATATCCATTAGTTGTTTCAGTAGAACCTGTTTTACCGCCTACTGGAATACTAAAATTCCTAAATACAGAACTGGCAGTACCAGTATCATCAGTAACATCTTTCATTCCCTCTAATACAGCATTCATATTTTCATCACTAATTTGCAAACTTTCTGTATCTTTACCAATTATTCCTAACTTTTCTTGTAAAAAGTTATCAAGTTCAGCAGTTGAAACTTGCTTTCCATCAGATGTTACAATATTTTTAATTAAAGTTGGATTAACAACCTTTCCTCTATTAGCAAGCATTGCAACATATTTAGCAACCTGTATTGGAGTAAAATCATTATAACTCTGTCCTATTGATGCAGAAAGTAATGTAACTTCTGGAAAACTATCATGTTTTTCTTCTACTGTTTTTGGCGATGCCAAAGTACCTGAATTTTCTTCTAATAATTCTATACCTGTTTTCCTTCCAAGTCCAAAATAATTAGCATAACTAGATAATTTATCTAATCCCAGCCTATAACCTGTTTCATAAAAATAATAATTACAAGAACCAGCTAAAGCTCTAGCTACATTAACTCTTCCATGTCCTGAACGATAAGTATCAAAATACCAGCAATGTGGCTTGTTTCCTCTAGGATAAACACCAGTATCATTTATTATTTCATTAGGAGTAATTACTCCCTCTTGAAGCCCAGCAATTGCAGTTACCATTTTAAAAATAGAACCTGGTGCATATGATCCTTGAACAGATTTATTGTAAAGAGCATTATTAGCAACATATTCATCATATTTAGCTTGACTAATACCATTTAAAAACTCACCTGGTTCATAATCTGGCTGACTTGTTATTGCTAAAACTTCACCAGTTTTAACATTTATAACAACTGCTGCACCACCTTTTGCATCAGATGGCTTACCAAAAGCTCCAGACCTAATTTTCTCAATATTATTTCTTAAAGAATTTTCAGCAACATTCTGCAAATTTGAATCAATTGTTAAAATAACATTAGCACCACCAATAGCTTCCTTTGTAATATATTCACCTGTTGTAGTTCCGTCAACTGTCATATCTATTTGTTTAGTACCATCTTCACCTCTTAAATATTCTTCAAATAATTTCTCTATTCCGCTTTTTCCAATATAATCGTCTCTTTGATACTTATCTGAATTAGCTTTATATTCATTTGCATCAATTCTAGAAATATATCCCAAAGTATGTGAAGCTAGACCGTCTTTGAGTATATACCCTATTAGATTTAACTTCAACAGAAATTCCAGGAAGTTCTTCTCCTTTTTCATTAATTTGTAAAGCACTAACCCTTGAAACATTAGAAGCAATCTCTAAAGCAGATGTAGAAGAATAACCTTGCTGTTCAATAGTATACCTAAGTCCCAATATTTTTCTAATTTTTACTACGTCATTTTCAGAAATATTATAACGATCTTTCATAACATAAAATGCTTCTTCTGGACTCGCTTCTAATGCAATTTTAAATTTATTTCTCCACTCATCTAGCTTTTCATTAGATGAAAAATTATATCTAAATGGTTCAACTTCAATTGGGAAATCATCAATATACTTATCTCCATTTTGTTCAAAAATTTCTACAAGTTCAAGCATTGAATTATTAAATTCTTCATCTGTTGCTTTTGTTTTAAAAATCTGAACATTGAATCCCATCTGAGTATCAGCAAGTATAGTACCTGTCCTATCTAATATTTTTCCTCTTGCTGCCTCTACTATTGCTTCTTTAGATAATTTAGTATTTGATGTCTCTCTATATTCCTTGCCATGAATAATTTGAAGATTAAAAAGTTGAACAAGTAAGATTATTCCCACAATATACACAATTGTTGTTAATAAATTAAATCTAAAATTAGTTTTTTCAGTCTCTGTTTTATTAAACAAAGATTAACACCCTCTTCCTAAAAATATCTTGTTAATATATTTTTTTGCTTAAATTCTCTTTCTAATATATATCCTAATTTTAAGATACCACCATAAAAAATAATTGTAAGTATCATATTATATAAAACTTCAATTAATAAAATTTTTATAAATGCTTGTACTTCTGCTGTCATTTCTAAAATTAGAATATTTAAAAAATAATTTGCAGTTTCACAAACAATTGTCATTCCAGCAACCATAATCATAATTGTAAGTTTGCTTTCTTTTGAAAAGTTTTTGTCAAAATAATTTGCAATAATTGCAACTAGGCAAAACATAATTGCAGTAACACCAATAGTTCTCCCTATTATTAAATCTAAAGTAATACCAGTAAATAATGCCATAATTATCGAAAACATATTATCAGTAAATAATCCCAAAAATAATATAAATATTATAAAAATATTAGGGCTTATACCGCTAATGGTAAACCAACTAAAAAAATCAGTTTGAATAAAATATAAAATTATAAAAACAATATATGTAACTACACCTATTAAAAACTTTTTCACTGTAAACCCACTTTCTAATTATTTAATAACTAGTACAGTATATAATTTTGAAAAATCAACTGCTGCTTCAACAATAGCATATCTATCTGTAATATTACTTGTATTAACAACCTGTTTTATAGTTCCTATAGTAATTCCTTTTGGATAAATTCCACCTAGTCCAGAAGTAACAACACTATCACCAACTAATAATTCAGAAGAAGTATCAATGTATGATGCATTCAAATTTTTATCATTTTCAACCGAACCTTTGCAAATAATACTTTCTTCTGAAGTACTAATCATACTACTAACTGAACTTGCACCATCTACGATAACTTGTACTTTCGCTGTATTATCTGTTACGGAAATAACATGTCCAACTAAACCTTTATCAGCAATTACTGTCATATTTTTCTCTATTCCTTGTTTTGCACCAACATTAATAACTATATTGCTACTATAATTACTAACGTCCCTATCAATTACATATGCAGGTATTGTGCTATATTCTTGATATTTTTCTGTTAAACTCGCATATTCTTGTAGTTTAGCATTTTCAGCTTTTATAATCTCTAATTCTCTAAGTTTAGTCTCTAGTTCATTATTTCTATTTTTTAATTCTTCATTTTCAGATTTTAATGTATTTAAATTAGTAAAAAACTCTGTATTTCCTGTAACTTTATTCTTAAGCATTGTAAAAGCATTTTGTATAGGCATAACAATTGAAGTTGCAAAACCTTCTGCATATGATAAATTATCTCTATTAACATTTGTAAGAATAACAAGTAAAATTAATATAATTACAGTAACTATTGTGCCTATTTTACCATTCTTTTTATTTTTATACATACATTTTCCTCTCTAACACTAATCTGTTTATATTAATGTAATTAAAACATGTGTATATGTTTCAATATATAGTTAATATACTAAGATAAATAATTTCTTTTAAAAATCTCATCATCTTCGATAATTTTAGCAATTCCCAAAGCTGTACACTCCATAGGATTCTCAGCTGAAATAACTCTAATTCCAAGCTCTTGACTTATAAGTTCATCTATTTTGTCAATGCAAGCACCACCACCAGTAAGCACAATACCTTTTTTATTCACATCAGCTAGTAACTCTGGTGGTGTTCTTTCAAGAGTAGTTTTTATCATTTCTATTATTCTTTTTAAAGAATTTCGTATAGCTTCATTAACTTGAAATGCATCAATTGTAATAGTTTTCGGAAAACCTGTAATACTATCACGACCTGTAATTTGAACTTTTCTTCCTAAAACAGGTTTAGCAGAAGATATATCAATTTTTATTTTTTCAGCAGCATTTTTTCCTATTTCAAGACCTAAATTTTTCTTAACATATTCCATTATATTCTTATCTAAATCATCACCTGCTATTCTCAAAGAATCACTTGAAACAATTTTTCCAAGAGAAATAACAGCCATTTCAGTAGTTCCACAACCTAAATCAACAATCATAGAACCTTCTGATGAATAAATATCTAAATTAGCACCTAAAGCTGCCGCAATAGGTTCCTCTATCAAATAAGCACCTTTTGCACCTGTATCAGATACTAACTTTAAAACAGCTCTTTTTTCAACTTCAGTCATTCCAACATGAACATTTATCAAAACTTCTGGTCTCCCTATATTATCAGATTTATCTAACCTATGCATAATATCACTTACTATCATTTCAGTTGCTTTCAAATTAGCTATTCCTGCATGTTCTAATGGTCTAAGTGCCTCTATTTTTTCAGGAGTTTTTCCTATCATTTCTTTTGCCTCATTACCGAACAGCAACAATTTCATTAGAACCTTTTTCAATTGCAATAATAGCAGGCTCATTTATAACTATTCCCTTTGATTTTACAACAACAAGAATAGACTCTGTTCCTAAATCAATCCCTATCCTTTTCCCATGCAATTTTAGAAACCTCATAAACTCTCCTCTCAAAATATAGTATTAAATTCGTATGCTTTGGAAAGAACCATCCCCTATCACCAAATGATCAAGCAACTCAATTCCAAACATCTTAGCACACAAATCAATTCTCTTAGTAACCTGATAATCCTCAGGACTAGGAGTTGGATTTCCACTTGGGTGATTATGAACTAAAATTATCTTTCCAGCTCCAATCTTTATTGCTTCTGCTAAAACATCTTTTGGCTCAACCATAGCATAATTTGTTCCTCCAAGTGAGACATCTTCTATCTTAATAATCTTATTCTTATTATTCAAAATAACAACCTTAACAACTTCTCTTTTTTCAAACCTTAACTCCTCTATAAATATATTAGCAACATCTTTTGAAGAATTAACTGTAAGCTCATAATTTAAAGGTCTTGAAAGCCTTTTAGCAATTTCAAAAGTTGCTTTAATACGTATTGCCTTTACTCTTCCAATACCTTTTACTTTTTTAAGTTCCTCTAAGGAAATATCATATAAAAATCTAAAATCATTTCCAGATAACTCATTATTCATGCACAAAATCCTCTGTGCTAAATTAATAGAAGTTTCTTCCTTTGTACCACTTCCCAATATAACAGCCAAAAGTTCTGAGTTAGAAAGAGCATCTTCACCATAGAGTTCTAACTTTTCATATGGTCTTTCATATATGGGTAAATCCTGTAATTTTAATGCCAATAAATATCCTTTCCATAGCCCAAATCTAAAATTTTCTATATATAATAGCAGCAATTACTATACCTACAATACTTGCCACAGTAATTTTCATTCGCAATTCAAAACTTAACTTTAAAATACTTAAATCTAAACTGATAGGTCCATTAGTTCCAAACTCTTCTCCATATGAAAGCCAACTAAGCCAGCTAACTTGAGCAGCAAAACTTGCAAGTAATCCACCTAAAACAATTCCTGATAATAAAAATATCAAAAGTATCCATATATTTTTTTCCCTTGCCATTATTAAAATTTCCTTTCATCTTTTGTTACGGATTAACGTATTTTACCATAATGGTATTATATATTCTGAAGGTGATTTTTTCAAGTTTTTTTCCTTGTTTTCCAAATTTTTATCATTTCATTTTTAATAATCACATGCTACAATAAATTTAAAGAATTAAATCACAAAGGAGTCAAGGTTAAATGTCTGAATACAAATACATATCTATTCCCATTTCATATTTAGAAAAAAAACACATATCAAAAAAATCTTTTATGCAAAATTCTGTAGAAGCACAAGATTTTATAAAAAAATTTTCCAGTAAATTACCTCAATATGTTGAATTGAAGAACACTTTTTTAGTAAACTCAAATTTTATTTTAGCTTTTGGAAATAAGAATGATATTATATTTGAAAAAAGTGAAGATTTCATCATGTTTTGTGATTTTATTAAAAATACTAAATTTAATGACTTAATAGAAATTAATAAAAATAAAAAGGAAATATCTATTTCAAAAGATATTCCTCAAATTTTTTATAATATTTTATATGAATTTTTAATATAAATAATTCTGTGGATTTTGGCAAATTCCATTGACTCTAATTTCTAAGTGTAAGTGTGGACCAGTAGAGTTTCCTGTTGAACCAACTGTTGAAATAGTCTGTCCTTGTGAAACAGATTGTCCGAACTGAGACATTAATACTATTACAATGTGCATAATATGTTTGAATACCATTTCCATGGTCAATTACAACCAATTTTCCATAAGAACCTTTATTAGCAGCATATGTAATAACACCGCTAGCAGCAGCTTTTATTGGTGTTCCTTTACTTGTAGCAATGTCTAATCCTGTGTGAGTTCCTCTACTTCTTCTTCCAAACCTAGATGTTATAGTTCCTGCAACTGGTCTTGATAATGATACTCCTAAGGATATATTTCCATAAGATACAGTTTGAGATGTATTTACAGTTCCTTTTGGAGTAGTAGTTTTAATAGTTGTAGTTTTCTTTACTGGTTCTTCAATAGCAACTGGTGGTGGTTCTACATATAAACTATCAACGATTATATCAACACTTGAATTTTCTATTTTCTCAGAAGAATATTTTGTAGTATAAGTTATAGTATCAATATTAGTGCTATTTTTTTCTCTTAAATTTGCAATTACTTTTTCAGCCTCATCATATGTCTCAACATATGATTTTTCTTCACCATTTTGCATAATAGCAAAATTTTTATAATATGGCGTACTAGAAGCAATTACAGCATCAAAAACTTCTTCTTCATTAGCTTCTATATCTTTTTTAGAATAACAAACCTCATATTCAGGTAATGTGTCTATTTCAAAAAAAGCCACTTCTGTACCATCACCATTTTTAATAGATTCATCAATTTTCTCTTGTAATTGCTTTTTAGCATCTGTATATCCAATAATTTGTCCATTAAGTTTTACAGCATACATTGGCTTAAATAAGCAATACATTAGACCACAAATTAAAAAAAGAGCAATTGCCAATAATAGTATTAATTTAAATGATTTTCTCAAATGAATTAAAACAGTTCTCATCTAATTTCCTCTCTAACTATCAAACATTATATATTATGATAAAAAAATTCACAAAATTATATTTTCTTATTATTCTTATCTTTTATACTATTATCTTTTTTTTTCTCTTTTTTTTTCTTTATTTCTTACTATTCTGTATTAAATCTTAAGTATAGTGATAGTTTTGCACTTAAGAGTATATTTTCAAAACTTTTTGGCAATAATAGGTACATAAAAATTAATTAAGGAGGAACAAAAAAATGGCAAATTTAACTCAAGTAGAATTACAAAATTTAAGACATCTAATAGGTGCACAAGATACAAACTATCAAAAACTTACAAACTATGCTAACACTTGTGTTGACCCACAAATAAAACAACTTTTCACAAAATCTGCACAAGATACTTTAAATACAAAACAAAAATTAATGTCATTTTTGACAGAATAGGAGAAAAATATGGAAGAAAAATATATGGTTAATGATATTTTAGAAGGTACAAAAGGTAGCCTAAAAACATACGAAAGTGCTATTGTTGAAACTGAAAATACTAATTTAAGACAAACTTTTCAAGAAATCAGAAATTCATGTGAAACTTTCCAATATGATCTTTTTAGAGTAGCTAATTTAAAAGGTTATTACACACCAGCAGCCAAAGCAACTCAAACTGAAATTAATCAAGTAAAAACAGAAGTGCAACAATAAGTTGCACTTTTTATATTAGTTTTTCAAAATCTCTTCCACTATAAATAAATCTACTCATAGTAATAATGTTTTTATCCACTGTATATAGAATACTATAACTGTTAACATTAATTCTATACCATTTAAACTCGCTTTCTCTTTCTATTTTAAACCTTTTGAAGCTTTCTGGAAAATCACTTCTTTTCTCAATTTCCTTTTGAACTAATTGTATTAAATTCTCAGCAGCTACACTATTTTCTAGATCATCTAATATATATCTAAAAGCATTTTTAATTTCCATTTTAAAAGTTTCCGAATACTGTATCTCATACTTATTTTTTGTCATCAATCATCCTCCTTAGCTCAGAAAACACTTCTTCATGACTGTAATACTTTGTATTCGGATTCTTAATTTCTTCCTCAGCTTCCTCTAATATTTTCTCAATATCAATATTTCCAAACTTTTCCTGCATTGCCGCATCAACTTCTAATTCATCTACCATTTTAGAATATTTTTCTAAACTCATTACAACCATTGACCCATAACCATTTTTAGTTAAATACACAGCCTCATTCTCTTTTAAAACTAATTCTTCTATTTCTGGATACTTATTTCTTAAATCAGACACTGGTCTTATATTAATCAAATTTCTCACCCCCCAATTGGCGTAATTTTATCATAACTTTATCATTATTTCAATGTTATATTGTAATATTTGGAATAAAACTTTTTTAAAGTCAAATTATAGAAATCACACTTTCTAAAATTAAACATATATTATGATAGGTGATTATATGGAAACTCTAAAATTAGGTTCTACTGGAACCATAGTACAATATTTACAAAGCACACTAAAAACTTTAGGATTTTATAAAGGTACTATTGATGGAATATTTGGAAATCAAACAAAGTCAGGAGTAATAATATTTCAAAGAGAATTTGGAATAGTACAAGATGGCATTGTTGGTCCAAATACATGGAATAAATTATCTTCATTTTTTTATATTGTTCCAACAGATATATCGTATGGATATAATATATTATCAATAAACCTTGATGGATTTAGAAGAAAATTTCCATTTTTAGAAGAAACAAATATAGGTTATTCTGCACTTGGAAAAGAGTTAAAAGCAATACGTTTTGGAAAAGGAACAAAGCAAGTATTTTACAGTAGCTCAATTCACGCAAATGAATGGATAACTTCTGTGGTATTAATGAAATTTTTAGAAAACTTATCAACTGCATATTTAAATAATTCAGAAATATGGGGATATCCTGCAAATGAATTATTTAATAAATTTTCTTTATATATTGTTCCAATGGTAAATCCAGATGGTGTTGACTTAGTAGTTGGAAATACAGAAAAATATCAACCAAATATATATGAACATGCTAAAAATTTATCCAATAACTATCCATCCATTCCATTTCCAAGTGGCTGGAAAGCAAATATTAATGGTATTGACTTAAACTTACAATTTCCTGCTGAATGGGAAACAGCAAGAATGAATAAATTTGCACAAGGCTATACAAAACCAGGTCCACGAGATTTCGTTGGTTCTGGTCCATTAGTTACCCCAGAAAGCTTAGCACTATATAATTTTACATTAAGCAAAAACTTTTCTCTAATACTAGCATACCATTCACAAGGAGAAACTATTTATTGGAAATTCCTAGATTTCCTACCACCAAATTCATATGAAATTGGTAGACAATTCAGTAATGTAAGTGGATACCTATTAGAAACAACTCCTTACTCTTCTGGGTTTGCAGGTTACAAAGATTGGTTTATACAAAATTATAATCTTCCTGGATACACAATAGAAGTTGGGCAAGGCGAAAATCCTCTACCTATCTCTCAATTTCAAGATATATATAATAAAAATATTGGAATATTAATATTAGGAATGTTACTCTCATAACGTTGATTATATTACAATAACATTGTGCATAGTTTATTATATTAAAGTTTAAGATGATGGATAGATTTTATTAACTATTTCAAATCCATCATCTGAATAATATTCATATTTTCCATTAATATATTTTAGTACCATTCCTGCTCTAATGCTATTTGATAAATTTTCTGAAATATTAACTTCCTCAAATTCAATTTTAGGTGAATCTATTAAATCCCACAAAAATAAATTATTATTTAATTTCTCTGTTACAAGATATAAATGTCCCTCTTTTCTATGTTTATCTAAATTTATATTTTGTCTATCTATTATTTCTTTTGTCATATTGATTATTTCTTTTTTTAATTCTTTTGTAGCAACATTGTCACATATATAACTACCATTTTCTATTGTAAAAACGTCATTTAT
>CANCZH010000006.1 GCA_947382445.1 uncultured Clostridium sp.
ATAGACTTGGGTGACTGGAGTTCAGACGTGTGCTCTTCCGATCTAAAAATAGCATGATTTATATAATATGAAATAATAATAATGAATTACCAGGATCAAAAATAAAGAGTTTTTATAAAAAAGATGATAAGTTATATGACTTAAAAGTAGCCAGTATAAAGGAATAGCTGATTTTGAAAGAGGATACTAAATGTAGGTATCTATATTTTTACTCCTATTCTTATTTGCACAAAACTTTTATTTTGTGCAAAGTTATATTTCCAATTTTTAATAAAGCACCATGGCTCTACTCTGTTAAAATTATAAATAAGTATTTTAATTGCTTTATATCATTCAAAACAAAAGTTGTCAATATATTTTTTAAATTTAAAAAATATTTATGCAGATTTTTCAATAATGTTTTCAAAGTTTTCAAATGCTTTAATTGTATATCTTGAATTTTGTGAATTGCAATATTGATTAGAAATTTGATGATAAGTATCTCTTACTAAACTAACTCGTAAATTTTCTTCTTTATTTTCATTTTTTCCGTTTTTGTGGATATATGAATTGATAAGTATATGCATAGAACTCTAAACTTCTTAATATTAAATCTATTTGACAATTCATTAATTCTATACTTTTCTTTTTAATGTCATTTATATCAAAATCTAAATACATTTAATTTCTGCTTCCTCCTCTACTCCAAAATTTGCAAGTGGATTTCTAAATACAGCTTCTTTTACCTTTTCGTTACTTATATGTGTATATATTTCAGTTGATTTTATTGAAGTATGCCCTAAAAATTTTTGGAGCATCAATATATCTGAGTTAACATATTGATACAATATTGTTGCTGATGTATGTCTTAAAGTATGTACAGTATAATGATATGATTCTAGTTCTGCTAATTTATATGCTTTTTTTACAATATATCTTATGGCATTAGTTTTTATTCTATCTTTTCTATAACTTAAAAAAAGTGGTTCTGATAAATCTATAATAGATTCATTTTTAACTCTTGCTTTTACATATTTTCTTAGACTTTTAACAACACTATTATTTAAGTAGCATATACGTTCTTTATTCCCCTTTCCTTTGACTTTTAGTGTTTTATTTATTAAATCTAAATCGTTTAAGTTAATATTTACTAATTCTGAAATTCTTAATCCACAATTTAAAAATAAAATTATTATTGTATTGTCTCTAATATAAAATTTGCTATTTTTTGAATTAAATATATTAATTATTTTTTTTGATTTTTCTAAATTTAAGTATTTTGGTAGTCTATTAATCTGTTGGATTGTTGGTAAATTTTCAGTTGGATTTTTCAGTTCGTTAATATGATATTTTTTAAATAACCACTTGTAAAAACATTTTATAGATGCTATTTTTCTGGCTCTTGTACATGCTGTACAATTTCTATTGTAGTTAAGGTAGACTAAAAAACTTATTATTTCATCTTCTCTAATATTTAACAAAACAAATATATTAAATTCTTCTATTGAAATATTAATTTTACAATATTTTTTTATAAATCTAAAAAATAATAGTAGATCAATTTCATATCCCTTTATTGTTTGTAATGAATATGATTTTACGTTTGCTAGATATGTTAAAAATTTATCTAATATTTTTGGATTTTTTGTTTTTCTCATAACTTTATTCACCTCTTAGTTTACATAATATCACAAATATGTATCAAATGCAAGCAAAAATTTATAAAAAATAATATAGACTAAATAAATAGTCTATATTTCATACTTTTTTATGATTATTTGTTTGTTTATTCTGTCAACAGTGGCTTTTACATATTCATCAATTTCAGAATTATTGTTTATACCTATTTCATTTAATAAGTTTATTCCAATTCTTAAATTTTTCTTATTTTTGTTTTTGGTTACTTTTAAAATTTTTGTATTCTTTTTTTCAATTACTTTTTCACTATTTCTTATGAGTTCGCTTGCATAATTTCTTGAACAATTAAGAATTTTGCCAATTTCATCATATTTCTTATTTTCGAGATAGAGTTGTATTGCTTTTTCTCTCATCTCTTCCCTATTTTTATATTTCATATTTACTTATCCTCCAATTGATTTTAGTATATCAAAGATGAATTTTTTTAGCAATATTGAAACTTTTATTTATTATACTACTACAAGCATAAAATTTTTGTTGAATTTTGTATAATATTTTTTTTGCAGTATTTTTTATTTATAATGTATTGAAAGATATTGTTTGTAGGTAACACAAATTGTGTTGCAAAATATAATACTTACACATTTCAATATATTATGTATAATAATGTCAAATATCATATGGAGGGATTAATATGGGTAAATTTGAGATACCAGTTATTCCAACGTCTTCTACACGTTCTATTAGATTTCCTGATTCTTTAATTGCGGAAGTCGAAGATATAATTAAAGATAAACCAACAAATTTTAATGCTTTTATAGTTGCTGCGACTAGGCATGCATTAAATGAATTGAAAGAGACAAAAGAAGATAATAATTTAGTTTTAAATAAATAGAAAAAGGCAAATAAATTATTTATTCTTTTGCCTTTTTTGTTTGTCTATAAATTTTGTAATTAGAACTTTAATTATTTATAACATTGAATTTCTATAAATTTTAAGCAAGCATCTAATATGGCACTAGCAATTGTTGTTGTAGTTGCCATTATGGCAATCACTATTTGTTTTTTAAGTTCAAAAGGAGTTAATTCTCAAATCAGTGTAGACAAAGAAAAAATTGAAGTAACTACCTAAAATAGTAACTCCAATTTTTCTTCAAATGCAGTATTGTAACATTTTTTAACAATTCTATCAATATATCACATTTTGGAGTATTCTTACGCTACTTATACAAATTATTTTTTATATAAGCATAACGTTTAGTCTTAACAACATAAATATAGTCTACTGTATTTGATACATTTCTTATTATTTTAACTTGTGTATTAGTTAAGTAATTGTATCTTTTACCATTTAAGTTACTATTTGAATATAGTATACAATTTGTTCTCAATCTTTTATATTGATTTACAGTTGCATTTTTAGTAGCAACTGAATTTGAATAATTACTTGTATTTATATATGCTATTCTACCTGTTGAATTTACTTTTACTTTATCTACGGTACTTGATATGTTCTGTAATATGGTTACTGTTGTATTGGATTTATAATTATATCTTATACCACTTAAATTAGAATATTCATATAACGTACAAGCTTTTAATTTTCTTGTCTGACTTACCGTGTTTTGAACTGTTTGCTGTATAATTTTCTGTGTAGTTAAGTAATCAGAACATACCCATTTATTATAACCTATTCTACTCCAGTTTGAATAATTTTCAAAAACTGTTACAATGTCATTGTTTCTTAAAGTTCCAACAATTCTTGAATTTGTATTTGCATATTCTCTTACATTCAAAGAAGTATTTACATTAACATATCTTGTGTAACTTTGAGTCTGAACTGGTTTTGTATTGTTTTCTTTTACTTCTTCATCATATTTGTAAGCATAGAATCCCTTATAATTTGCATAATTTCTAAAGTTTTCTATACTACAATAAACAATATTTCCATCTATTCTTACTTTTCCACGTCTTGTAGATGTTTCAAATTTTCCGTGAATACAAGTAAGGGTCATAAATCTTTAATATATCACCGTCAATTCCCATAATTGCCATTAAGTGTCCACCTGTTGTAAAAAGTCCGTTGTTTGCTGATACTACTAGATAATGATTATTTCTCAATAGTTCTACTGCTTCATCTAATCTATATGTTTCTTTATATTCTATGTCAAATGTGTCTGCTACAAATCTGAATGCACTTAAATATGTACCATTGTTAGCACTTCTATATCCATATTTCACAAATAAATCTGCCATAGTATCTGGTGTTATTGTGCCTTTTGTAGCTGTTACTATCATTGAAGCTGATGTCGGACCACAACCGCTTGAACCTATTGTTTGATTGCTATTATTTATAGATGAATACATTTTATTGGACCATCTACTATCTAGTTGAGAGTAATATGTTAAGCCTTTGTAGTCTCCCAATATTACTTTTGGACATTCTACTGTTCCATTATATGCTACTTCTCCTTGCAATTTAAAAGCTTCGTTTTCTACTT
Source organism: uncultured Clostridium sp. (assembly GCA_947382445.1). The sequence continues at coordinate 4,119 of CANCZH010000006.1, forward strand.
CTTGTTCTTGGCTTTTTTCTTCATCTTCTGTTTGTTCAATTATTTCTGTTGAACTTAATTCTGCTATCTCTTCATCTGACATTTCATATTTTTCAATTTCATTGTTAACCATGTTTTGAACTGCTGAAATGGAGTTATTTAATTCATGACTGTCAAAATAGATCTTATAAAAGCAACTAATTATTGCAATTAGAATTGAAATTCTTATTAAAATCTTCTTTTGCATAGATTTGTTTTCCTTTCTTTAAATTTAATAAAACACTCTAAAATAAATTTTAAAGTGTTTTATTTCTTACTAATGTAATTTTTTTATTGCTTTGATTTAATAATCTTAATATCAGTCTTTATTTCTTCAAATTCTTTAATTGCTCTTTCGTCATGTTGTCTAAACTCTGTATTTGTATTATCCATACTTGTTTTTAATAAATTTAAGCTTTCAGCAATGTTATTATTCGATTTTGAAAGTTCTTGAAGTACTGATGTGTTCTTTTCTTTCTCTTTTTCTAAATCTTTTCGTTCTTGAAAAAATAACCACACAAACAGAACTGCCATTATGACTGTTCCGCCATATTGAAAAATTGCATTTGCTATTTCTTCCATAGTTATTCCTCACTTTCTTCTACCATTGAAGTTTGCATTAAATCTTGTATTGCTTTTAATGTATCTACTTTATATTTTAAATCTATTTTAGCTAATTCATTATCTGTTGTTATTATTGTAGTGTTTTTATATGTGTTTATCTTGTCTAGTATTTTGCATTGCTCATCTGTGCAGTCTATGTATTCTATTTCTCTTGTTTTGTACCAGACATAATGCCCATTAAGTGCTTGTTGATATTCTGCTACTGTTGTTAAACCATTTAAGCATATGTCTATTCCTGAAAGAGTGTCACTTATTCCACTATCGTATGAAATACCCTGAGTTCCAGCCCATGTTTTATCTGGTGAATATCCACTCAAAATATCGCAATATGGTATTTGTCCTCTATTTAAGTCACCATTAACACAAATTGGCTTTTTCTTTAACTTACTTGAATTTCTACTTTGTTCAAAATACACTCTTTTGTTTTCATTTTGCATTATAAATAGTTCTGTTCCATCAAATATGTATTTTTCCCAATGATGTTCTTCTTTCCATTTACCGTTTATTTTTACGAATTTGTCACCTTCAAGCATTTGCTTTTGTATTGGCATAATTAGAATTTCCCCTTGATGTTTAATTATGTCTGTATTTTTATTTCCTCTTTCTATTTGTATTTTTAGTCCTTGCATTTTTACATTAGCTCCTTCTGCTACTCTAATACAATATCTAACTCTATTACCATTCAATCTAATTTTATTTGTAATTACTGTATTGTTTGTTTTCAGCATTGTATTATCGCCAAATACATGACTTAACCATGTGTTGTTTTGCATATTTTCACATAATATAGTTACACCGTTTGGCAATGCTTGATTACAGCTAAATGTATATGTTTCTCCATCTTTCAAGCATGTATCTTCTATATATTTATAAAAATTTGCTTGTTGTGTCGCTGTTCCAACAATATTAACTGAATCATCATCATTTTTTGTAAAAGTTACACCATTTGTAGTAATGCTCTCTGGCATTTGATACATATTTTTATTTGAAGATATTATTTTTATATTATTTTCAACAACTTTAATTTCTGATGGAAATTCAATACTTGGACTTATGCCGTATTGTTCAAATTCTTTTTCATCTGTTCCAAAATATAAAAGTGGTTTCCATAAATTATTATTGGCTGTAATGCCATCAACTACAGCTTGTAATACTATTTGAACATTTGTATAAGTATTTAAAGTAAATGTTGCTTTACCTATTCCTAATGTTTTTATTATGTTATTGTTATCATCTAGATTTCCTATTCTTATTCTGTAATTTGCTATTGCTGAACTTAAATTATTGTTTGCTTTTAATGTATATGTTCCTGCTTTTAATAGTAATTCAGCCAATACTAGACCTGCATATCCTGTTGATGTTCCATTTACTGTTATTGTTCCATTTTTGTTATCAGTAAAAGTTATTCCATTTTGAGTTTTAGCATTTTCGGCGAATGGATATGTAATCAAATTATAACCATTTCTCTTTTCTTGCTTTTGCCTACCATATATATTTATTTTGCCAATGCCATTTGTACTATTATTTACTACAATAGTTTCAGCTATTTCTGTCTGAGTATCTAACATTGTTTCTTCTGCATTTTCTTTAAATTGTTTTAACTCAGCATTTTCTACTTTTAATTTTTCTATTTCTTCTTTTAGTTCATTGTCTACTTTTTCTAGTCTTAAACCACAAATTTCTAATGTTCCAATGCAATTACCTATTCCAAAATAAATATTTGTACTTCCATTTGTACTATTGTCATTTTTTTCACCAATCTTGAACACAAAGCTATACTTTTGCCAATTAGTATTTTCTAGCTTATAAGTTTGTACAATGTATGGATTTTTACCATATTGCATACGTAAAATTGGTTCTCCACTGATTTTTCTAGCATAACAAGATATCTTATAACTTTGACCATTTGTTACTGGTATCAAGTCTTGTGCAATATCAGTATGATTATTAGCTACTGTTGATGTAAATCTCCACCCTTTTTTATATAAGCTGTTTGATCCATTTTCTATATCTATTCTTTCTCTTGTACCAGTTCCACTTGAGGCACTTCTCCAGCTTCTGTTAGCCCATGTACCAGTTGCTGTTAACATTTCTGCATCTTCTACACCTGATAGCAGATTTAATTCACTGTTTATTGCTTGTCTATCTTTACCAACTGCATTATCAGTCTTCTTAAAATTGTTATATACTGTTTTTAAGTAGTCAAATGCTGGTGATTCTTCCTTTGGTTTTGCCAAATCTTTTTCACCCCATAATTCTAATTCTAAATTGTCTGTTACTTCGCTCATAATTTCTCCTTTCTCTTAATTTTTTGTAATATATGAAAAACATAAAGATATTGGTTCTCCATTAGTTTTTGGACCTCTTATTTGAAGTGGCGTTGAATGTAATTTACTATAAAGTGTCTTGTTTTCTCCTTGTAAATACAATTGATTATTGCTTGGAGTAAGTGGTTCAAGTCCTTCTGGGAATGTTACTATCTCTGCCCATGAACTTGTTTCAGATGGAGTGTATACTATTTGCCAATATGCTACTCTACCAAACTTATATACTTTTCCACCTGTAAAACTACCATTTATTGCAGAAATTTGTGATGTATAATCTACTAATGTTTGCTCTACTTCATTTATTAAAAATCTCCCATTTATGTTAAAAAAATCTTTTCCCCAATTTATTATTGGAAAACCATTTGTAACCGATAAATTGTTTGTTATTGTAGTCAATTTATCTGATATTATAAGCTGTACATCATATGCATTTTGATAGTCAAATAAAGCTCCTAAATCGATACTAGCTGTACCATTCGAATATGTATTATTTGATATTGCAGGTGTTATCTTTGTAGCTGCTGAATAACTACTATCTTGTTTTTTCTTATATTTCCATGTCATATTTAATGTATTGCTTACACTACCAAAACTAGCATTAAAATAATTTCCCGAAAAATCTAGCAACAAATGGCTAGATGTCTGATTTAATCTATTAATATTTGCATTAATAGAAAGTGGAATATAATTAACCATTGTTGGGTTTAATGTTATTGTATTTGAATATCCCCTACTATCTGTTACTATAACTGTAAAACGATTAGTTGTTATATTTTGTATTGATAATGTAGTTCCAGAAACATTAGTATTATTTACTTTCTTTGTTTTTATTGTTGCACTATTTTTAGCACTTGTAGTTATTGTTACTTTAGCAGTAGACTTATGTTTTACTAATTTTGTATTATTTCCTGTCAAATTTATTGTAACATTATTTGTATCAACTATTGTTGCAGATAATGTTGGTTTGCACTTTTCTTCGTTTGTTGTAAAATTGAAATTAACTTTTTTATTTCCAATTAATACATCTCCATTCCATGTTTCAATAAGCAATATACCTGTACCAGACTTTAAATTCGGTATTTTAGCATAAAAACTCTCTGGTACAGTCCATGCATAAGTTCCACCTTTGACACCATTTACCACTGTCACTGTTAAAGCTGTATCTCCGCTACCTACCATAGCCCAAACCTTATGAGTCCAACTCTCTACAGCACTATTAATTATTATTGTCGCAGTTTCTCCGATATTAGCAGTTGTACAGGATATTCCAGAAGCTCTTGGAATTGTTGACATTGCAAAAGTTCCACTTGTTTCTGCTGATACTCCATAGCTGTCTGCTTTTATACTTGCTCCCCATGAAACGGATAAACTTCCATCGTTATTATGCGTTATATAGTCAGTAGTACCACTAGCAATTGCTATATAAGCATTAGGTGAACTGGCACTAACTTGTATATTTTCATTTGTGATATCTACGCCATTTAGTCTAAACCATTTCATATGTTTAGAGCTAATACTTCCTGAGCCAGAACTTTGACAATAAACGTTATATTTGATTTTAGAGCGATTATTGTTTACATCTATACCTGTTTCTTCTAATATTATATATAGTGTAAAATTTGTTGCATAATTAAATGAGCCAATCTTACTACATTGTTTTGTATATGTTGCCATTTATTCACCCCCCGTACAAAAAATAGCTGTTCCACCTTGGTAATCTTCCATTCTTGAGTTTTTTCCTATGCATAAATATTTTTCAACAGTCATATTCTTAGATTTAACGATTGTTTCTCCTAATGTCTTGTCATATCCTGCAAACAATAAACTTTCTTGTGTTCTTCCTGTGTTATCTTGTATGTCTAAACCAACTTCATTTAGCTTTGATTTAGTTTCAGCTCCAGTTTTCTCAATTTTTAATCCTTCACTATCAAAAGTAAATCCAGTTTTAGTATCTAGTTTTTCTATTCCGTTTTCTACTATTCCTTCCGCAACTTCAATTGCATATTTAGAGTCCGTTAAGCTTGTTTCTGCTGTTTTTTTTATTTCAGTTATTGTTCTTTTAGTGTCGTTTTTATATTCACCTAATTCTTTTTCTGCATTATTTGCTTTATCTAAAGCTTCTTGGGCTTTATTTACTGAATTACTTGCAGTATTATTTGCACTATTAGCAACATTCGTTACAGTCGTTATCTGTGTTTCAACTGTATTAGTAATTGACTCTGATAATTGTTTTATTTGTGAGTCTGTAGCAGTTTTAGTATAGTAATTTGTTACTAAATTACTTTCAATATCTTCGGGTGCTGGTGACCAATCTGTATCTATATTTCCTTTTTCTAACTTCATACCACAAATTTGTATATCATAATTTGTTACATTGACACCAAAATATGCGTTTGCTTTACCTTTTGACTTGAACTTAAACTTATATTTCTTCCATGTATTAGTTACATCTAGTTGTGTATTTTGATATCCTAGTGTTGCACTTCCATATTGTAAATAGATTTTTCCTGTTCCTTTAGCATAGCAACTTAAAACGTATTCTTCACCATTTGTTGTTGGTACATCGTCTTGACATATCGTTATTTGACTATTTGTACTACTGATGTGCCAACCTAGTTTAATGTTTGAGTTTGGTGAGTCTGTTACAGTTATACTTTCTCGTGTACCTGTTCCTCCTGAGGCACTTCTCCATGTTCCTGTTGACCATATTCCAGAATTAGTAAGTTTTTCTACTACATTAGTACCTCTTAATATATTAGTTCCACCAAATGCTAAATTATCTACTTTGTCTTTTACTGTTTTTGTTTCTTCTGTTACAGTAGATACTGAACTTGTAATCCCGCTTACTGTTTGTTCTACTTTTGTTAATTTTTTTGATGTATCTGTTTGTTCTTCTACTAACTGTGTTATTTTTCCTTCTGCCTCATCAATTTTACTTTGTACTTTTCTATTTATAGTTTTTTGCGATGGTCTTCTTACTGTTGTTTCTGACCTTGCTTTCATGCTTATTTTACTTTTTATATTTGCTCGTGTCCTTCCGCCAAACGTTATTTCGCCTTGATATATAATTTTCTTTCCATCTACAATTATAATATCTCCAATATCAACTCTAGGGTCTATTACTACTGTTCCTTCAAAACTATATACCGTCAAATCTTTTACTTTATTATAAATACTATTTACTTCGTTTTCTTCTGTAATAAATATATTATCTTGACTAAGCCATAGTGTATTATTTGTTGCTGTTCCAAATTTAAAGCTCTCTATTCCATTTTCATATGCTACCATTGATATTTTATATTGCTCACCATATTTATATGTTTTAAACAGATTTTGAGATATTGCTATCATGTCTTCACCAATGCTTTTAAAATAAATTTTTCCATCACGTCCACTACATGCAAAACAACCTGCAGCCTCTGCTATATACCCTATATATTCTCTTGCAGTTATGGAATTATCATATACATACATTTTTTTATTAGAATTTAAGAAAGACTTAGAACCTAGTTCCAAGCCTTTTTTCTTACAGATGTCTTCTGCAATTTCTCCTAATGTTGCATATTTTTGTTTATTTGTATCTTCTTTTAATATAGATGACATATCATAGTAACCATCATCATTTTCTAATTTTATTATATTGTCTGATGCTTTTATTGTTATTAAGTTACTATCCTTATAACTATAATCATCTACATTGAATATACCAATCGGTATTATTTCAAAATCATAGTTACGTTTTGCTAAACTTCTAATTGGGGTTACATTCAATTCTCCTAATAACATTTTATTTACTTCATATAAAGTTAATGCATTATTTACTAATACACCAAATTCAACTCTAATTTGATTTGGTATTGGTATATTAGCTCTTTTGTGTATTTTGAGTTCTATATACTGAGAAGGTGTACTTCCAAGCTCCAGTTGTTTATTAAATAATGTTCCACCTTTTTTAAATTCAGTTATATAAGTAGGGTCTACTAGTACATCATCAAAATATATATTTATAACTTTTTGCATATTGCTTTGTATATATTTATCATATCTATAAGTTACTTCTTTATACATCATTAGCCTCCTGCACTGCATTTTTCTGTTGCTGTGTTAGTTTCTTTTGCATCATATTAAAAGACACTTGCCAACATGATTTGGAAGTGTCTTCATCTAATCCAGTTTTATGCATTTTTGATTTTCTTTTACTTACTCTGAACTCTGCATTTGTAAGCATTCCGCCAGGAACAGAAGGAGTCTTTATTGTCACTATCATTGGATTTTGATAAGTAGACTGTAATAATTCTTCTGCTTCTTCTTCCGTTAGAAAATCCCATGACATATTACATTTTAGCATTCCAACTGCAATTGGATTATCTATTAACGAACCATCATCTGTAGATGAATAACTGTCTTTGTCTGTATCTTCTATGTCATCATCATATGTTGATGGTGTTTTCATTAGTTTACCATTTAATTTCCATAACATAATTTATACTCCTTATTGTAAAATTTTGTAATTTAATATATAATTTTTTAGAAAGTGAGGTATATATATGAGTATTACAGATGTTATCGCTTTTTTAGCTTTTATAGTTTCTTTATATAGTGCTATATTATCAACATATACTGCTATAAACGAATTTTTTAAATTAAAGTTATCTGTTTTAGATTTAAGCCAAACTTGTATTACATTGACTAAAAGTAATTATTATCTTAATGAGTATGGCGAACATATAAATACATATTTTAAAGATTTATATACTATAATTATTCCTATTAGAATTGTGAATAAATCTAAAAATGCGACTACTATTAACGAAATTATATTAAATAACAAATATGTATTGAATAGTTCTTCTAATTTTGATAATTATATTCCAACAGCTTTTAATAATGAAAGAAATTCTATTGTTACATTTTCTTTTAATGACTTTAAATATGAACTTATTAAACCTTTGTTTGAATTGAAATCTCTTGTCTCTTATGAAGGTTATTTAATATTTAATAATGTAAAAGAAGTTCCATCAAAATTTAATATTAAAATTAATGCTGTTCAAAAATCTAAAACTTTTCATTTACATTTCAAAATTGCTAATGATTACAGAAATGCGGTAGAATAAGAATAACTACAAATAATGATTGCAATATAGTATATTCTAATATTCCATCTTCTCGTCTATTCCAGCCTGCTGATAATTGTTCCATGTATCTCTATCCTCTCTTAATTTATTTTCAATTAAAATCTTTCTAACTGTTTCTTCTAATATTTTTTGTGATGTTTTTGTTTTCATTTTTTATTCTCCTACTAAAGCTTCTAGTCCTTTGCCTGTATTTCTTTTTATGTTTCCTAACGTATCTATTACAACTTGTCCTAATTCTTCGTCTCCAACTTGAAGTGTTAAATATATGTCTTGACTACTATTGTTATTGTTAAACATTGCATCTTCAAATGCCCTTCTTGTTGTTTCGTACATTATATTTTGTGGTGTTACTATTTCTGGGTTTGATTTAGCCCCAGCATATTCTCCCATCATTGCTATTGTTGTATCATACAAAACACCACCTTTAGCTAATTGTGGAATTTGTGGTACTGAAATACTTGGCAATCCTGTAAAAGGTTTTAAGTCTCCAATTCCAACATTTCTAATTGTATTCAATGCAGAATTTAAACCGTCAAAAGGAACTTTTATAACTTTATTTATTCCTTGAATTAAGCCATTTATAACTGTTTTTAATCCATTTAAAATACCATCTTTTATACCATCAAAAATTGTTCCACCTTCACTAAATACATTCTTTACGGCTTGCCATGCTTGAGTAAATTTGTCTCTAAACCAGCCTACTACATTTCCAAATGTAGATGTTATTGCGTTCCATGCTCCAAATACACCCTCTTTTACCTTTGAAACTATTGTATTCCATACATTACCTGTTGTGTTTGAAACATTGTTCCATACATCTGTAATCATAGTTCTTATTGCATTAAATGTTTCTTTTATATTGTCTTTTATATTGGTCCATATTTGTATTACATTATTCACTAGACTTGAAATTCCATTTAATAGTCCTTGCATAATAAATGTTCCCATTTCAACCATTACTATTGACGGTGAATGTATTCCAAATGTATTTTTGAATCCATCTATAAAAGGTTGAAATATATGGTCAATTATCCATTGTCCTATACTATCCCCAATATCAGATATTCCTTTTAACACTCCTAAAAATAGATTGTTTCCACACTCTTCTGCTTTTCCTTGAAAATAATCAATTGCTCCTTCAATTGCTTCAACTATTAATCCACCTATTACAACTCCTAAACTTCCTATTAATGTTGTTAATGTTTCAATAATTACTTCTAATAATTTTCCTAATATCCCCAACCAATCAATATTGATTATAAAATCTACAACATCTGTTGCAAGTGAAACCCAATCAATTCCCTCTAATGTTGCTTTTATAGTATCTAATAAACCAATTATTCCATCACTTATTGCTTGTGCTACAGTTGATAAATCTATATTTTGTATAAATCCCTTTATTCCATCACTTATTACTGTTCCAAATTTTTCCCAATCAAACGTTTTTACAAAATTATAAGCAAAATTTATCATTGCATTATATTTATTAGCTAAAGTAGTTCCTATTAGATTAAAATTAGTTATTAATATTGCTGAATTTAAAAATGTTGCTATAGAGCTTCCTATTTTTTCAAAATTTATAGTAGTTAAAAATGTATTTGCAAATATAAATGCAGTATTAAAGCCATTTCCTATTGTACTTCCTAATAAGCTCCAATCTAGTCCATCAACAAATCCATTTATTCCTTGACTAATAGCTGTTGCGATATTTTTTGCTCCACTTTGAATTATATCCCATGGAATGTTGTTTAAACCTTCACTTATCTTTTGAGCTACTATATTGCCTAGTTTATACCAATTACCATTTTTAATAGCATCTATTATAGTATTAGGCATATTATCTATTTGTGATAAATCAATACTAGGACCTGATGGACCTCCTCCGCCACTACTATTGTTTTCTGAAACATTGTTTATTTCACTATGTACACTAGATAAACTTTTGCTTGCTTGTTTCGCACCTCCTGCTGTACCTTTCATTGAACTTGCTGTTGCCTTTGCAAATATATTAATTCCACTAAAAGCATATACTACGCTTTGTATTGCTCTCATTAGTTGATATATTAAATTTGTTACAAATTGTATTACTGGAGCTAATGCTGAGCCCATTGCTATTTTCATGTATTCTATGTTAGCACTCAGTTGTTTTGCTCCTTCATTTTGAGAAGATAGCCAACTACTAGCTGAACTACTTAATCTTGAATAGATTCCACTTAAAGAAAAAAGAGAACCTACATATTTTAAGACATGACTAAGTCCACTTTTTATACCTGTACCCCATTGTTTTATTTGATTTTTAATTTTTACAGTTAATCCTGATATTCCATTTAATGGTGATATCATTTTTGGAAAACCACTGTTTCCTTTTGTAGCATTAACAAATTCCGAAACTGTTTTTTTAGTTTGCGCTATTTTGCCTTTTAGTATATCCCACATAGATACTTTTTTAGAGTCTGGCTCTATATCTGGATTTTTAATATTACTGTTATTATTATTGGTTTTATTCTGATTATTTATAAAGCTCTGTATTTTTCCTACATTGTATCCTATGAATCTTCCTTTAGCACTGCTTCCTGTTTGTTTTGGCAAATTAACAGTTTCTTTTAATTTATCATTATAGTTTTTTAATTCTACTGCATTTCCTAAATCTATTTTCTTTCCTGTCAATTTGCTAAATTCTTTTGAAATTTCTGTAATTTCCTTCTTAGCATTTATTGTAAATTTTGCTATATCAGGATTAAATGCTTCTTTTATTTGTTCTTCAACTTTTTTCATTTCATTTGTTACTGGCTTTAAATCAATATTTACTGTTATATCTTTTATGTTAAGTTTATCAAATTCTTTTTGTATTCCTGATAACTGTTGTTTTATAGTAGGAAGTAACTTATTAAATTCTTTTATTGCACCTTCAACACTAGCTTGTACTATTATATCTAATTCTTCTACTGTCATTTTTTCACCCCCTTTTAGACAAAATTAAAACACTAGCTTAATAACTAGTGTTTTAATTTAAAATTATATATTTAATTTTCATTAACATTTTAATACATTGATGCTTCTACTACTTTAAATGTAGCATTTTTTAATGTTTCTATATTGTCTGATGATACTAAAGTAAAGGTGTTAAATTCTTGACTTTGCCCTGCATTTAAATTATTTGCATAAACAGTATCAGTTGTTATTCTTGTACCATCTTCTTTAACAGCTTCTATTTGTATATTGAAAGATTTTGTTTCAGATGTTTTATTTGTGATTTTTACAATTAATTTTGTTTCTGTTAAATAATTATTTTTTGTAACTTCAAAATTCCCTATTTCAACATCAATATTTTTTAGAACTTCTTCTGTATTTTTTCCGTTAAGATTGTTTATATCCTCATTAAACGTATTTATTGTATCATTTAATGAATCGGATAAAGCTTTTTGAGAATTAATTGTTATCATAATTGCAAGTATTCCTAGAACAACTACAATTATATTTTTTACTTTTCCTGAATTTTTAATAAAGGCAATTAATCCAAAAACTATTGCCAAAACTCCCATTACAAATGATAAATTGTTAATTATAGGCATAAATGATGTACATATTCCTATAATTCCTAAAACTAATCCAGCAGTACTTAAACCACTTTTTTTCTTTTCTTCCATTATTTTTCCCCCTTTTTATTTATATAACAAAAAGAGTATATTACATTTTATAAATCATTTTTGTCAGATTTTGTCGAAAATAAAATTTTTTTTCATTTTAATAAGAATGTTATTTTCGCCAAATATAATTCCAACTATTATTGTTACTGGCATTACCAATAAGTATATAAACATTTTAAAAACCATATCATAAAATAAAATGGACATATCATTATGAAAAACAACAAACTTAACATTTAAAATTCTCTTTACTCTATGTTATATTGTTTTTTATTTATTGTCACTTTATTACTTAAATAATTTTTCAAACATTTTTTGCAACGATACTACTTTAGGTTTCTTATTCATACTATCAGCTTGTATCATTTTGTTTGTTACTGCTTCTTGTAAAATTATTGATTCTTTGAAGTCTTCTATTTTTCGTATAGCTTGCATTTCACAGTATAAATAAATTTCTTTGTATCTGCTATTCCAAAATACATTTGGAGTAATGCCATAATAATAAGATAGTGTTTCTAATGCATATATTGTTTCTACTAAGGTCTTAGCATTCTTAAAATTATCTAATATATCTTCTAAGCTTGTGCAATTATTTGCTGTTCTGCTACTTTGCTGATAGCTTTCTCTGCTGATTGTTTTATCAATTCGTCCATATTTATATTTAATAATGGATTTGATATCTTCTGAGTTAATTCTTGTTTTGTCATTTTCTTTTTGAAAAAACCCTCATCATTTATTGCCTCAGCTATTTCTTGGAAAATATCTTCATATGATTTATTGTTTTCTGCTTTGTAATCATCTATGAAATCATATACTTCTTCGCTTGATTTAAAAGTCTTTGTTCCATCTTCGTTTTCAGCAAATGTAAAAATAATTTTAGATAAAGAGTCCAAGTCATTTTCGCTCATTGCTTTAAAATATGTATCTTCAAAGTTTTTTCCTTGTAAACTATGAGTTGCGTTTACTATTTTTCTTGTAGTAAATACTAAATCAATATTTTTATTTTCTGTTTTTAAATTCATTATTTTCTCTCCTTTGCAAAAGAGAGAATGTCTAAATGACATTCTCTATATTTTTATTGTTAATTTTCTTTACTGTTCTAATCCTAGAATTATTAGGATTAAACTGTGGGTGTAGTTGTAGGAAATCCTTCACTTTCTTCTAAGTCTGATGCTTTATATATTGTCATTGCATCTTTTAAGAACTCTCCTACTGTTGCTGTATCCATTGTAATAAACATTTCACCTTGTAAATATCTAACAAGTGGTTCTGTTCCTGATGATGCAGTATGAGCAGGATTTTGGAAAAACCAATATAAATTCTTATTCATCATTCCTCTAAGCTTTTTGTGCTGTGAATGTGTATAATAGATTGGCATTTCTATTGTACCTGCTTTTTTTATTCCAGGTTTTGAAAATTCATAATCTAAATCTAAGCATGAACCTGTAATTTGATCTGGTGCTTCTTCTAGCTTTGGTATTTCTTCCACATAAGCTACTTGTGTTCTTTCTCCTGTTAAAGTTTCTGAGCAAAATACTTTTGCCCATTTACTTGTATCTGGTAATTCATTTAAATTTGTATTTTGATCTGTAATTGTTGGTGTTGTTGACATATTAATCCTTCCTTTCTATCTTATATAAATAAAAGTATTCGTTAGTGCTTCCCAACGAACTTCATAACTTGTTATTAATCTGTATTTTTGAGTTATTTCATCAAAAATTATTGGTTGAGTATTTGTTCTCAAACAATTTCTTTTCTGTAATACATTATCTGTATTACTAGCCATTTCCATACATTTTCTTTGTTCTTCATTCCAATGTTCAATAGTTATTTTAAAATCTTTTAGAAGTGGTATAGCATTTTCTGATTTTAAAACACTATCAAGTGGTGTATTAATTAATCTACATGGAAATATACTTTCTGTTGTTGGAGTTTGCAAAACGGCTTCTGTTTCTTTGTTATCAAAATCTTTTATTCTCGATAAATCCTCATATAATAAATCATACATATCCTTTGTTGTAAATTCTTTTGTCATTTGCATACCTCCTTAAATATTTCTTTTATTTTCAATATTTTTTTTCTTAGTTTTAAAAATAGTATCTTCTAAAAAGTGATTTGCTTTAGTTCCGAACTGTAAAATAAAATTGATTATTATTTATAATTACAATTGGATAATTTAAGTTTTTACCTACTTTATTTACAGGTATGTACCATTCTGTATATCCTGTTTTGTTAAAATGTTTTGTTTTTTCAATGTGTTCTTTATTCATTTTTTCTAACTTTTTAGCATGCCATTTTCTTTTAGATGTTTCAATAGCTTTTTGAACTCTTTTGTCAAATTCTGCTTGATATTCTTTGTTAGATAAGACATCATCAAAAGTTTGCATTTTGTTTTCTTTTGTTCCCACCGATTCTATTCTTGCCCCAGCATTAACATTTGGATTTTGTTTTTCCACTTTTACCTCCTTGTCCCAGTTTGTTCAATTAAGTTCAAACCATTACATTAATTTCCTTTATTCATGCTAACTAGGATAAAACGCAATAAAAAAACATACGTCTATGTGTCTTTAAATTAATATTAGTAACTTATTTATTTTCTTCTTTTGTTGCCCAATATATTGCATATATGAATATCGCTCCTAATTCTGTTAGTATGGTTGTAATAATTCCACACAAAAATGGATTAATATACATAGTATTTCACCTTCTTTCAATAATAAAAGCACTTACTTTTTTTGTAAGTGCAATATATTCATTTTTATTAGCATAAGAAATATTATGATAAAGCAAAAAATCTAGTCTTTTTATTATTTCTTTATTATATTTATATCATAATTAATTCCTAGTTTTCACTAAGATTATCTAGGTTCTTTATATTTTTGAATATAAATACAAAGCTTCTCCATGTAATTCCCAGATGTATTGTATAGTATATCCTAGTTCTTCTGCAACCTTATTCCAACTCATTCCTCTTATATATCTGTAAAATAAAATATTTTTATATGGTTGTTCTAATTGCTCTATTTTATCGTCTATTCTAAATTTGTTTATTAATAATCTTTGCATTTTTTCTGTACAGTTTAACTTTAATTCATCTAAACGAGCTATTGCATCACCAAATTTGTCCTTATTTTCATTTGATGAATTTGTTTTTATTATTGAAAAAGTTGTTGTTATTTTCTCAATTTTTTCTTTTATTTCTTCTGTATCATTTAATTTTTCTTCTATGTATTTTATATCCTCTATATATTCGTTTAGTTCTTTTTTGGTTTCTTGAATTTTTATTTTCTCATCATCTGTTAAATTTCTTTTTAATTTGGACACTTTTTTATACCTCCTATTTTTTATTATTTATCATTTTTTATATATTTGTTACTCATGATTACTATTTCCTTTGGTATATTTTAATTTTTTAATACGTAATCTATTATTCTATTTTCATCATCTTTACTGAGTTTTTTATAGTTTTCACCTTTTTTAATTTCTCTTAAAAATTTCAGTTTATCATTAAATCGTTTTGAGTTGAGTTTGCTATATTTATAAATAAAATAACTATAAATATTATTATCATTATTGTTTGTGTCCTTGTGTTGCTCTTTTCTAATCCTTTTACTTACTCCGGGACATGTCCAAATCTATTTTAATGCTTTGTTCTTCTTTACTATTTTCAAAGCTTTCAGTGCTGTTTATTGATGTTCTATCTGATGTACAAATTGTTGTTCCATTTTCATCCGATTTTATTCCAAATTGAACTTGATACTTATCATAATTAGAAATGCCTATAAGAGTTTTTTTGTTATCTCTTACTTGTACTAACATTCCGTTCCATTTCAAGACGATTTAGAAAATCGCTTACTTTATGTCTAGACCATTTCCATCTTGTTGCTAATTTATCTATTGAAGTTATTCTTTGTCCTCTTTCTATCTGTATTATTTTTCCGTTAAATTCAATATTTTCTGTTTTATGATTAACCAGTAAAATTAAATCTATCCAAGCACTACGTTTGTCGAAAGGCTCATTACTCCTCCATAACCAATTATCAAGAATTTGTCTATATATACTTATCCATCCTTCCATTTTTTTCTCCTTTCTTGCACTTCTTTAATATTTTTGCTTTTTATTTCTTTCATAACAAATTTTCTAAATTCTTTATATATACTTAGTTTTTTATTAGATAATCTATAAACTAAACATTGTATTAATATAGCTATTAAAAATATTTTTAATAATTGAACTATACATATTACTGTGCAACATAAAATGTCTAATATATACATTTTCTTATTTCTCCTCTATAATTTCGATTTAGCCTAAACTCTACTTTTATATTTAAAATTTAGTTTTGTATTAAAAAATAAAAAAATGAGCAAGCAAGTATTTTTTATACTTATTTGCTCATTTTAACTAAACTTTTATTTTGTGCAAAGCTGTAGTCAACTTTTGACTTTATTCTATATTGCTCTGGTATTTTTAGAATGATTATATAATTAAATTTGTATTTAATAATTAATTTATATTCTTTATATAAGAAAGCACTTATATTTTTATAGGTATTTTAATTTCTTATTATTCTTCAACTTTCATATTTTTTAATGCAAATCTTAAACAATCATTAATAAGAACGTTGGTAGATTCTAAATCATAATCTAATACAGTTCGTCTTACTTTTTCTAATAATTCTGGTTCCATTCTACATGTAAACTGGATATAATTTCTTTTAATTCTCATATAACACCTCTTATTTTATTATTGAATTAATTTTTTGGATAAATTCACTATTATTTTTTGTATCTATTGTAAGTTTCATAATTTTTTCTGTCATTTCCATTGTACTCATTTTTGACATAGATTTTCTTAAGCTCATAGTTGCTAGTAATTCATCTTGTGTTAATAACAAATCATCTCTTCTTGTTCCTGATTTATTTACATCAATTGCAGGGAATATTCTTCTTTCTGATAAACTTCTATCTAAGTGAACTTCCATATTTCCAGTTCCTTTAAATTCTTCAAAAATTACTTCGTCCATTCTACTACCTGTTTCAACTAATGCTGTTGCTAAAATTGTTAGGCTTCCTGCATTTTCAGTATTTCTTGCTGCTCCAAAGAAACGTTTTGGTTTGTGTAATGCTGCAGGATCAAAACCTCCTGATAATGTTCTTCCTGATGATGGAATTGTAAGGTTATATGCACGAGCAAGTCTTGTAATGCTATCTAGTAATATTACAACATCTTTTTTTTGCTCTGTTAGTCTTTTCGCTCTTTCTAATACCATTTCGGCAACTTTTATATGATGTTCTGGCATTTCATCAAAAGTAGAATAAACAACATCTCCTTTTATTGACCTTTTCATATCAGTTACTTCTTCTGGTCTTTCATCTATTAATAATACAATTAATTCTATATCTGGGTTGTTAGCTGTTATACTATTGGCTATTTTCTTTAATATAGTTGTTTTACCAGCTTTAGGTGGTGCAACTATCATTCCTCTCTGCCCTTTTCCTATTGGAGATAATAAGTCCATTATTCTCATTGTGTATTCATTTGATGTTGTTTCTAATTTAAGTCTTTTATTTGGATATATTGGTATTAGGTCATCGAAAGATGTTCTTTTCATTGCATTTTCAGGATGCTCACCATTTACTTCACCAACATATATTAAAGCAGGAAATCTTTCTCCCTCTTTTGGACTTCTCATAATTCCTTTGATTCTGTCTCCAGTGTCTAGTTTGAAACGCCTAATTTGTACTGGTGATATGTATACATCTTTTGGTGTTGAAAGGTAATTATCTCCTCTTAAAAATCCATAACCATCAGGCATTACTTCAAGTATTCCTTCAGCTATTTGGTCGCTTTCGTTTGTTACTTTGTAATTTTCATCTTGTTTTGATGAATTTGATACCTTTATGTTTTCTTCTTGATTATTGTTTTCAAGTGATGATAAACTTTCTATTAATTCTTGTTTTTTCATTTTTGAAACATTTTTAATTTCTTTTTCTTTTGCTATTTCACGCAATTCGGTTATTGATAATTCATTATAATTCATATATAGCCCCCTATTTAATTTTTATTATTTTGGATTTTAATAAGAATAAAATTTAAAAGAAAAATAAAGTAACTAATTTTTTAGTTACTTTATTTTGTACCGACATCAATATATACACGCTCGTTTGGATAGTACATTCCCAGTTTTTCACGTGCTAAGTCTTCAATATATTCTGGTGAGTTTATATTTTCCTTAAGAGCTTTTAATTCTTCTTGATATTTTTTAGCTTCGTTAGCTTTTTCTTGATAATATGCTTGTGATTCTTTATAACCATTTAATTTTGATTGTTGATTTATAAGAACAGAAATAACATATATACAAAAAATAATAACTAAAATTTTAATATATAAATTTTTAACATTAAATATTTTTTTCATCCGTAAATCTCCGATACATTAATGATATATATAACCACAATATATACATATATATTATTCTACAAAAATATTATAAATCCTTCTATTTTTTTATTTTTTTATTAGAAATTAAGTCGAATTTTAAATTTTTAGCTAGTTTTTTTATTGAATTTATTAGTTTTATTACTATTTTTGATGAAAATTGAAATAATTTTGATATTGGTGCAAATATGATTTTATTTAGCGTTTGCAATATTTTACTTCCTATTTTTGTTATGGTTTTACTTAGTGTTATTATGTAGAATAATATTCCTGTAAATAGTCCAATAAATAGATATGCTCTTATGTTTCCTTCGTTTAGTATAAATATACCAGATAATAGTATTATACCAGAAATTATCCAAAAAGCAATGTCTTCAATAATTGTTAAAAAATCGGGAGTTTGATATACACGTCTTAAGATTCTGAAAAAGTCAAATAAAAAGCTTATGATGATACCTATTAGTATAAATGCTAAGAATACACTAAATTCATTATTTATCATTTAAATATTTTACTCATTAATCCTTGTTTTGAACTTATGTCTTTATCTGAATATTCTATTGCTCTAATAGTTCCATCTACTATAACATCTCCTGTCTCAACTGAGATTTTGTTTACTCTTAAATCACTTCCTTTTATGTTTAAAAGCCCTAATTCAGACTCAACAACTACTATTTCATCATCAAAACTTAAAACGTCTTTAATCCCTGTTAAAGTTAATTTTTTTCTATTTTCCAATATAACGTTTTGCATTATATTAGTTTGTTTTTCTTCTATTTGCATTCCATTACCCTCTCTCCCATGTATTTATCTTTCATAAGATATTATATGCGTTTAAGGGATTTTTAGAACTAAAATTAAAATATCTCTCTATGTAGCAAATTTCTACTAAGAGAGATATTTTTTTAATTAAAAAATTTATCATGAATTGATTTTACTGCTAAATCAGCTTCTTCTTGGTTTACTAATACAGTTATTTTGATTTCAGAAGTACTAATTAGGTGCATATTTATATTTTGTTCATACAATGCTTCAAACATTTTTGAAGCTATTCCTGTTCTATTTGTCATACCTATTCCAACAATTGATACTTTTGATAGATTGTCAAAATGTATTATTTCTTTTGCTGTTAAATATTCTAAGTTCTCGTTTAATATTTTTAGTGTTTCTTCTAAATCACTATTTTTTATTGTGAATGATAAGTTTTTATTTATATTTTCACCAAATGACTGTACAATGGTATCTACATTTATTTTATGTTCAGATAGCAATTTGAATACATTATATGTTTTTCCTATTTTATTTTCTAATCCCATTACAGTTACTCTTGAAATGTTGTCATCTTTGGCAATTCCGCTTATTTCCATGTTTTCAAGAAATTTACTATTTTCTACAATTGTTCCTTTTGATTCTTCTTTCGATGTATCTTTTACTACTATTGGAATGTCAAATTTTTTTCCTATTTCTACACATCTGTTGTGTAGTACTTTTGCTCCGAGACTAGATAATTCTAACATTTCTTCATAAGAGATTAAGTCAATTTTTTTTGCCTTTGGTGTTATTCTTGGGTCTGTTGTAAATACACCATCAACATCTGTATAGATATCGCATTTGTCTGCATCAAGGCTTGCTGCTATTGCTACTGCTGTTGTGTCTGATCCTCCTCTACCTAATGTTGTAATTTCTCCATTAGAGTTTATTCCTTGAAAACCTGCTATTATAACAATATATCCTTTATCGAATAAATCAAGGATTGTTTTTGCTTTTATTGATTTAATTTTTGCGTTTCCAAAGTTATCATCTGTTATTATTGGTATTTGCCAACCTGTTAAAGAAATTGCTTTGTATCCAAGTTCGTTTAGCATTATTGCTAATTTAGAAATTGTAATTTGTTCCCCTGTTGAAACAAGAACATCATGTTCTCTTTTATTTGGGCTTTGCGTTATTTCTTTTTCCTCTGTTATTAATCTGTCTGTTGTTTTTCCTTGGGCAGAGACTATAACTGCTACATTATTTCCTTTCTCAAATTCTTTTGTTATATGTTTGCAAACTTTTTTTAATTTTTCTGTAGTTGCAACAGAACTTCCTCCAAATTTTTGTACTATTATGCCCATAGCTTGGCACCTTCTTTTGAATTATTTAAGAGCAAATTTAAATCTAAATTTTGCATTGTAATTTATTATATTATATAAAAAAATAACATATTACGTGAATATGTTATCATTTTTATATAATATTTTCAATCTTAAAAATAAAAAAAGTACCTTTTCTAGGTACTTTTTTATTTTATTCATATTTATTGCAATAATCATTAGATGGATAGCATTTTTTATAATATTCGCAATAACTATGATATTTATCGTAATTTTTACATGTAGAACATTCTTTAGTCATAGTCAACACCTCCAATAAATAAGTATTAATGATACTTCTAAAATTTTTATTTGTATCATAAATTTATTATAACAAAGTTATTAAGAGTAGTCAATAAGTTATGTTTATTTGCATATTTTTCTTTTCCTTGTTATACTTAATGCATTATGGAAGAAAGATATTTAAGATATAAACATTTAAATGAATATTTGAAAGAAAAATTTGGTGAAAGAACTTTAAAAATTTGTATCGATGGTGGTTTTACTTGTCCTAACAGAGATGGAAAATGCGGAAAAAATGGATGTATTTTTTGTGGAGAAAAAGGCTCTGGGGAACATTTACAACTACTTCCTATTTCTGAACAAGTGAAAAAATATTTTGAAAGTTATAAATCTAATAGAGCTAATAAATTTATTGTATATTTTCAAAATTTTACTAATACTTATGATTCAATTAAAAATTTAAAGTTAAAGTATGATCAAGCTTTAATTGATGATAGAATTGTCGGACTAGAAATTGCTACTAGACCAGATTGTATTGATGAAAATATTGCAAAATTAATTAGTTCATATGCTAATAAATATTATGTTTGTGTTGAGTTAGGACTTCAAACATCTAATGATAAAACAGCTGAAATTATTAATAGAGGTTATTTATCTTCTGAATTTACTAGAGCTGTGCAAATTTTAAGAAAATATAATATTAGTGTTGTTTGTCATGTTATGGTTGGATTGCCTGATGAAACAGTAGAAGATTTGAAAAATACTGTTGATTTTATAAATGCTCATGATATTCAAGGAATTAAAATTCATTCTACTTATGTTATTAAAAATACTAAATTATGTGATTTATATAATGCGGGAGATTATGTGCCTATTTCTTTTGATGAATATTTACAATTATTAGCTTTTGTTATTACTCACATAAAACCTACTCTTATTGTTCACAGAATTTCTGGTGATGCACCAAAAGACTTATTAGTGGCACCAGAATGGAATCTTCATAAAAAATTAGTTTTAAATGGACTAGATAGGATTTTAAAAGAAAATAATTGGTATCAGGGATTATTTTATAAATCTTAAAAAATAAAGCTACTCTTTTTACGTTGAGTAGCTTTATTTTTCTATATATTTGATTTTAAAAAGCTTTCTATGAAGTCATCAATATTTCCATCCATTACTGATTGCACATTTCCTGCTTCATAATTTGTTCTATGGTCTTTTACTAATGTATATGGGCAAAATACATATGAACGTATTTGACTTCCCCATGCAATTTCTCTTTGAACTCCTTTTAAGTCTTCAATTTTTTCTTTTTGTTCTTTTTCTTTTAGGTCTAATAATTTTGATTTAAGCATTCTCATTGCTGTTTCTCTATTTTGAATTTGTGAACGTTCTGATTGACATTGTGCTACAATATTTGTTGGTATATGTGTTATTCTTACAGCTGATGATGTTTTATTTACATGTTGTCCTCCTGCTCCAGATGCTCTATATGTGTCTACTCTTAAATCATCTGGATTTATGTCCAATTCTACATCATCTGTTATTTCTGGTAGTACTTCTACTGAGGCAAATGATGTATGACGTCTGCTATTGCTATCAAATGGAGAAATTCTAACTAGTCTATGTACTCCCATTTCTCCTTTTAAATATCCATAAGCGTTTTCTCCGATTACTTCGAATGTAACACTTTTTATTCCTGCTTCATCGCCTTCTAAGAAGTCTACTTCATTTATTTGATAATTGTTTTTTGAGGCCCATCTAGTATACATTCTATATAGCATTTCTGCCCAGTCTTGCGATTCTGTTCCTCCTGCTCCTGGGTGTATTGTAAAAATAGCATTATTTTTGTCATATTTTCCTGAAAGAAATGTTTTTAATTCTAATTTTTCTATTTCCTTTGATATTTTTTTTGTATTTATTAATATTTCTTTTGCTAATTCTTCATCAAATTCTAAAATAACTAGTTCTGTCATTTCTAGTATATTATTAAGTTCTGTTTCTGTTTTGGTATAATTAGATACAGTATCTTTTAAATTTTTTATTTCAGATAATACTTTTCCAGATTCTTTACTATCATTCCAAAAGTCTTGTTCTAATGTTTTTTTCTCTAAATTTTCTAATTGCATTTTTTTGTTTGCAATGTCAAAGAGATTCACCCAAATCTTTTAATTTAGTTTTTAGAAGCTCTAATTCTTTTTGATTTTCTTCTAATTCTAACATGTAATCACTTCCTTTTTTCTTGTTTTATATCTTTTATATATCCTATTGTAGAACAAATTAATAAAATTGATTCTAGTATTAATCCCATAATTGACATTATTACTACGTTATACGCTAGCCAAAGAATTCCAGCTATTACTCCTAAAATTTTGTATATTTTTACATTTTTTTGCCATAATGCAAATGTTGTAACTAATGTTGCTAATACTGATAGTAGGCTAAGCGGTCCATTATATGTAAAGATTGTTAATACTATGATAAGTATAACTGTAATGATTAATATGAAGAAATCTAATTTTTTATTGATTTCTTTTTCATTAGATTTTTTCTTTTCTTGTATTAGAAGAGTTAAATCTCGTAGCATCATAATAAATGCCATTGCTGCACCAGTATACCCGTTAAGCATTGCCATTGCAGTTGTCTGACCAATGTGAGCTATAAAATTTGCAGTTAAAATCTTTTTTCTTTCTTTTAATAAATAACTAAAACTTAAGATTGCAAAATATATTATTGTGATTATTTGTGAAATTATATAAATAAGTGTAATTTCCATTTTTCCATCCCCATATCTTAAAATTTTATGCTAAATAGAGCTATGTTTCCATAGCTCTATTTATTAATTGTTTTTTCCGCAACAGTTTTTATATTTCTTTCCACTTCCACATGGACATAAATCGTTTCTTCCAACTTTTGGTCCATCGTTTACAATTGGAACTTGTACTTTTTTCTTTTCTGTTGCAAGTTCTGGATTAATCATTGAGTCTATATCTTCTCTACCTTCTCCCGTTATTTTAACTGTGCTTTTACGTTCGTATCCTTCTCTTTTCTTTACACACATGATTATTTTTGCAACATCTAATTTAATGTTATTAATCATTTCTTCAAACATGTCTGAACCATCTAGTTTGTATTGAATAACTGGATCTTTTTGTCCATAAGCACGAAGACCAATACCATTTTTTAATTCGTCCATGTCATCTATGTGGTCCATCCATTTTTCATCAACAACTTTTAAAAGAACGATTCTTTGTAATTCTTTGAATGCATCTGTTCCTATTTCTTGTTCTTTTTGGTTGTATGTTTCTAACGCTTTTGCTTGTAGTTCTTCTAATAACTCATTACTTGTGAACTTATCTTTGTTTAATGTTTCTAATTCTTTGATATTTAAACTATTTTGAATTTCTAAAAGTAAAGATTCTTTGTTAACTGTGTTTCCATCTATTTCATCTTTGTAAGTATCTATAATTAAACTACATGCTTCTTGGATCATATGTTTAATTGATTCTGTAACATCTATACCATCTAGAACTTCTCTTCTTTGTGAATATATAATTTCTCTTTGTGTATTCATAACATCATCATAGCTTAATACATGTTTTCTGATTGAGAAGTTTCTACTTTCAACTTTCTTTTGAGCTGATTCAACAGCTTTAGAAATTGGTTTGAATTGAATTGGCATATTTTCATCTGCACCTAATGCATTATATACTTTTGTAACTGCATCTCCACCAAAAAGTTTCATTAAGTCATCATCTAGTCCTATATAGAATATTGATTCTCCTGGGTCTCCTTGACGTCCACTACGTCCTCTTAACTGGTTGTCAATTCTTCTTGATTCATGTCTTTCTGTACCAATTATTTTTAATCCACCTGCTGCTATAACTTTTTCTTTTTCTTCTTGAATTTCTTTTTTGTATTTTGCTTCTAATTCATTAAATACTTTTCTTGCATTTAATATTTCTTCGTCTTTTGTTTCATTGTGAGCAGATGCTTGTACTATTAATTCGTTTGTATATCCTTGTCTTTTCATTTCTTGTTTTGCCATGTATTCTGTGTTTCCACCAAGCATAATATCAGTACCACGACCAGCCATATTTGTTGCAATTGTAACTGCTCCAAATTTACCAGCTTGTGCTATGATTTCAGCTTCTTTTTCGTGGAATTTTGCGTTTAATACTTCATGAGGAATACCAGCTTTTTTAAGTAGTTTACTTAATTTTTCTGATTTTTCAATTGAAACTGTACCTACTAGTACTGGTTGTCCTTTTTCATGTGATTTTCTTATATCTTCAACTACTGCATTGAATTTTACATTTTCATTTTTATATATAATATCATTTTGATCATTTCTTATAACTGGTTTGTTAGTTGGGATAACAACAACGTCTAAATTATATATCTCTCTAAATTCTTCTTCTTCAGTTTTGGCAGTACCTGTCATACCTGCTAATTTATCATACATTCTAAAGTAGTTTTGGAAAGTAATATTTGCTAGTGTTTTTGATTCATCAGCAATTTTTACATTTTCTTTTGCTTCAATTGCTTGGTGTAATCCTGCATTATATCTTCTTCCATACATAATTCTTCCTGTAAATTCATCAACTATAAGCACTTCGCCATCTTTTACGATATAGTCTGTATCTTTTTTCATAACACCATGAGCTTTTAATGCTTGGTTAACATTATGAACTATATCAGTATTGTCTAAATCGTTGAAGTTTTCTAAACCAAAATATTCTTCTGCTTTTTTAATACCTTTTTGTGTTAATGATGCTGTTTTAGCTTTTAAGTCAACTATATAATCGAATTTTTCATTATCTTCTTGTTGTGCTTCATCTTTTATATCTTCTTCTACTATTACTTTAGCGTTTAATCTTTTTACAAAGTCATTTGCTTTTTTATATAAATCTGATGATTTATTTCCTCTACCAGAAATAATAAGTGGTGTTCTTGCTTCATCAACTAAAATACTATCAATCTCATCAACGATTGCATATGCTAAATCTCTTTGAACTTTTTCTTCTTTATGGATAACCATGTTATCTCTTAAATAGTCAAATCCATATTCATTATTTGTTCCATATGTTATATCAGCAGCATATGCTTTTTGTTTATCTTGTTGATTCATTCTTGAAATGTTTAATCCTACTGATAGTCCTAGGAATTTATATAGTTTTCCCATCCATTCACTATCTCTTTTTGCTAAGTAATCATTAACTGTAATTACATGTACTCCTCTTCCTGTAAGTGCATTTAAATATACTGGTAATGTTGCAACTAATGTTTTTCCTTCACCAGTTTTCATTTCTGCAATTCTACCTTGATGTAATATAATTCCACCAATTAATTGTACATCGAAATGTCTCATTTCTAATACTCTTTTTGAAGCTTCTCTAACTACTGCAAAAGCTTCTGGTAAGATATCATCTAGAGTTTTACCTTCTTTTAATTGAGCTTTAAAATAATCTGTTTTTGCTCTTAACTCATTGTCTGTTAGTTTCTCCATTTCTGGTTCTAGACTGTTGATTTTGTCTACTATAGGTTGAACTCTTTTTACTTCCTTTTCACTGTAAGACTTAAATAATCCCATCTGATTTGCCTCCTAATTATTAACTACCGATAAATATATCATTAATTTTTATACATTGCAAGGAATAATATTTAATTTGTTTCATAGTATTTAATAAATTTATAAAAGTTAGGTGTTTGGTTATGCGTATATATAATTTTAAAGTTAATGGAAATCAAATTATTAAAGGAGTTCTAGGTTTTTGTGTTATTGTTTGTATAATTATTTTTGTATATGGTGGTTATACTCTTTTTTCTAGAATGAAAAATTATAATGAAGAAGATTTCTTTGTTAATGATTTATATTTTGAAGATGGAAAAGTTTTTGACATTCCAAGTAATCAGTATACAAATGTTTTAAAAGAAGTTCATGACAATATTGATGAATATGTTGGCAAAGAAATTTCTTTTGTTGGATATGTTTATAAAATTAATTACTTGGATAAAAATCAGTTTGTTTTGGCTAGAAATATGATTATTAATTCTGTTTCTCAAAGTGTTGTTGTTGGATTCCTTTCAGAATATGAAAAAATTGATACAATTGATAATTTGTCTTGGGTTAAAATTACAGGTACAATTGAAAAAGGTAATTTGGATGGTGAGATTCCGCTTCTTAAAATTACTAGTTTACAGCTTACAGATAAGCCATCAGATGAATTTGTTTATCCACCTGATGAGACTTATGTTCAAACAAGTAGTAGTTTATATTAAAAGAACAAATAATAGAAAAAAACTGGGGGATTATTGTAGTATCCCCCGTTCTTTTGTGCTTATTATTATATTATTCTTTTCATTTATGTCAACTCTAATTTGTATTTATTTTAAAGAAATTCTGAGCTATTATTAGTATAATTGGACCCAATATTAAGCCAATTATTCCACTTAGTTTGAATCCTACATACATTGCAATTAATGTATATAATGGATGCATTCCTAATTGATATGATACAATTCTGGGTTCTAAAAATTGTCGTATTAATGATATTACTAATAAAAGTATTAATATTGCTACTCCTAATGTCATATCTCCAGATACTATTGTTATTATTCCCCATGGTAGCATTACTGTTCCTGAACCAAGTATTGGTAGAATATCAACAAATCCAATTCCTAGTGAAATTAAGAATGGTGATTCTATGTTCATTCCGAACAGCTTTAAATATATAAAGACTTATTGTTACAATTATGAATGATATTAAAACTAATATTAGTTCTGCTTTTAAGTATTTTCCTAGAACTTGTACTATAGCTTTAAATTGACTATTTGCTTTCTTTAGCCATTTTTTAGGTATACGTTGTTCTAAGTTATCTAATATTGCCATTCTATCTGTGCTTATAAAATAAGTTGCAAGTATTGTTATTACAAGATAGATTATGAATGTTGGTATGCCGCGTTATTAAGTCTAGAATGCCTGTTAAAAAGCTTTTTAAGTATGCTAATGCATGATTTATTAAATCGTTTGTATTGTTTGTTATTAGACTTTTTACATCTTCTGAAATGTTTACATTTTCTAATTTTAAAATATTACTTATATTTCCTAAAGTGTCTGTTATTGCTTTTCCTATGTCTCCAAAATTTTTCAATAAATCACTTGCTTCTGAAACTATTAATAATGTGCTTAATATAAGTATTCCTATAATTATTGCAAAAATTAACAATAATGTAATTATTGCTGATGTTTTTCTTAGTAATTTTGTTTTTTTACATATGTTTTGTATTAATGGTTCTATACAGTTTGCAATTATTAATGCTATTAAAAATGGCATGAAAAAATATGCTAGTTTTAAAACTATATATATTATTAGTATTAAAAATAAAAAATAAAGTAATTTTTTTATTACTTTGCTCCATTTGTTTAAATCTATTATCATTTTATACCTCTAATACTATTATGAATCATATTTGTTTTTATATACATGAAAAGTGGCGCTTCTCTGTATCACAGAATAGCGCCATGCTTTTTTACGGAAATTATTCAGTTTTTTTTTTATTTTCTTCTTTGATTTCTATATAGACTAAAATTAGCACGATTATTATAGTTGGAAGCAATCCCAGCAAGCTGGCAAACAAGAGATGCCGATCCTTGTAAATATATCCCCAGAATAACAATTGGACTACTATTGCTATATCTATTGCTGCAACTGCAACTAGTTTCAATGCTATTCTTTTGTATTTTTCTTCAAAAACTCTGTTCCAAAAGAAAATGAATATTCCGCCGATAGTAAACGATATGCTCCATAGGATAGCTATTCCTCCTAAAAGTCCAATTTTATGTTAATACCCCATGTAATTAAAAGGCATTTGTCCTGGCATGCCCTGAGGATAAGGGTTTCTACTTCTTTGCCTTGAAAGTAAATGTTTTATAACTATTATACGTATTAAATCTCTAACAAAATTGTTTTGATTTTGATCTTTGCTTTCATTAATATTAGCTTTACAATCTGAGTATATTGTATCTGTTATTCTTTTAACATTTTCTTCTGATAAACTACAATTGTTACTAATACAGTCACTTTCTATTTTCTGAATTATTTCTTGAT
This sequence comes from uncultured Clostridium sp., assembly GCA_947382445.1. The sequence continues at coordinate 32,799 of CANCZH010000006.1, forward strand.
ATGTTTTAGGATACAGCGAGTTTGCCATTTGAGTTGGATTTATATAGTTAAATTGGTTTGGATATGTAGGCATGTTATAATAAGGATTTCCTCCCATATTTGTTTGATTTCTCATATATTCTCCGTAATTTTCACAATACATAATAGTGATTCCTCCTTTTTGCTTTATAATATTCATGTTCAGAAATTTTGTTACAAAAAATAGAGGCTTTTTGTGCCTCTATTTTGAATAAAATATTAATCTATTTTTCTTAGTACTGCTGACTTAAATTTATCTCCTCTATCATATGCGTTTTTGAACATATCAAAACTTGCACTTGCTGGTGAGAATAGTACTATATCACCAGGAGTTGAAACATCTTCTGCTATTTCAATTGCTTCTTCTAATGAAAATGCTTCATATATGTCTAGTTTTTTATTTTGTGCATCTAGCTCTTTTGATACCGCAGTATATATTTTATTTTTAGTTGAGCCCATTAGTATTAATGTTTTCACTCCATCTACTATTGGTTTGCCAATTGGTGTGTAATCTAAGTTTTTATCATATCCACCTGCTATTAGTATTACTTTTTTGTCAAATGCTTTTATTCCTGATATTGTTCTTGTTGGACTAGAGCTTGCTGAATCATTATACCATTTTACTCTTTTTTTACTTGTTTTTACTAATTCCAGTCTGTGATGTACTCCTGTAAATTTTGAAATTACTTTTTTAGCTGTTTCTTCATCTACTAGGTCTTGCACAGCAGCAAGTGCTGCACATACATTTTGATAATTATGTTTTCCTATTAATGGAATGTCATTTATATTTAATATATGTTTTCTTAGTTTATTTTCACAAAGTTTTATTTTGTTTTCATCAACAATATAACCATTATCTAATCGTACTTGATCACTGAAATATATTACTTTTGATTTTGCTCTTTTCCCTAATTCTCTTGTTATAGGATTATCAAAATTTAGTATAAGAGTATTTTCTTCTGTTTGATAGTTAAATATGTTTGTTTTGGCTTCTATATATTCTTCTAAATCTGTATGATAGTCTAAGTGGTTTGGTGTAATATTTGTTATTACTGCTATGTCAGGACTTATTTTCATTCCCATTAGCTGAAAACTACTCATTTCTAAAACTATTATATCATCTGGGGTCATTTCGTTTACTCTAGTAAATAAAGGTGTTCCTATGTTTCCTCCTAAAAAACAGTTATAACCTTTTGCTTTTATTAATTCATATATAAGTGTTGTTGTGGTTGTTTTTCCATCGCTTCCTGTAATTCCTATTACTTTTCCAGGACATAGTTCAATACACATTTCAATTTCTGTTGTTATTATTGCTCCTCTATTTGCTTCTGCAACTAGTTCTTTTGTTGTTGGCAGACAGCTTGGTGAACGAAATATTAAATCAAATCCCTTTAATTTTGATAAATAGTCATTTCCAATTGAAAATTCCATTCCATATTCAACAATTTTATCCATGACATTTTTGTCTATGTCATCAATTGTTCTTTTATCAAATACAGTAACTGTTGCCTTATATTTTCTTAAGTAATCAATTAGCGGTATATTGCTAACTCCTAATCCTATTACTGCAACTTTTCTGTTTTTTAAGTAATTATTAAATTCATTTAATTTTTCATTAATATAACTCATTATAAAGTCTCCTTATATTCTAAAATATGATTTAAGACTTGTTTTGTTGATTCTTCAATACTATTACTTTCTGAAACATCTATAATTACTGTATCTTCAAATGTTTTATAATATCCTGTTTTTTCTTGAAGTTTATCTCTTTCTAGTATGTTTTCTTTTATTTGCTCTTGTGATTCTTGACTATATTGTGTACTCTTCCATTCTACTCTTTTATCTATATCTGCTGTAATAAAAATGTGATAGTCAAGTTCTGGATATATGTTTTTTGTGTCTCTTCCTGAGAATATTACATTGTATTTTTGTTTATAATTATTTATATAGTTTTCTAATATTTTGTAAGCATTTTTATTGTTTGCCATACCAGCTATTTTTGAAACTGCTAATGAATTTTCTAAAGATTGTAATTTTTCTTCTATAATTTTTTCTCCGTGGGCAAATACAACAGTTTCTCTATTTTCTATTTTAATTTCTATTTCAAAATTTTTAAATAGTTCTTTTAAGTCAATTGATTTTAGTGTTTCAAATGGTATCTGTTCTTTTGCTATTTGGTATGTTATTGCTCTATATATGTTTCCTGCATGTAGTACTATTGAGTTTGGTATATGTTTTAATAGTTCTCTACATATTGATGTTTTTCCTGTTCCTACTAACCCTTCTATTCCTATTACTATATTTTCTTTCATTTATTTCTCCTTTTCGCTTTTTGCAGATTTTATTATACTATATTTTTTGTTAAAGATGAATATTTTTGATGAAAATAGAAAAAATAAGTTTAGTAAGACAGGAGGTGCTTGTAATTATGAGTAAAGAAAAAAAGAATAAACAGTCTAAGAAGTCTAATAACAACAATAATCAAAATGAAGAATAATACAAAATTAAGTTATTTTTAAAATAAAGAATAAGAAGAATATTTTCATGTTCCTTGCTGGGCACATTTGGTGGTGTGGGGCGTGTATTTTATACTATCGAGAAAGACGTATTCACCAAATGTTTGCCCAAACTGCGCGTCACTATGAAATTTTCTTCTTATTCTTTTTCTTTATAGTTCTAATTTTCATTTGAGTAGAGTTGATATGTTGCATTAATTGTTATTGTTGAAGTATTCTAGGTCTTCTGGATCTATGTTATTTTTTACTTTTTTTAGAATATCTTTGCTCTTTATGCAAAATTGTATGATTTCTCCTATATTGTTGCTTTTTATTTTGTCTTGTAATGTTACTAATGCTTCTTCTTTTTGACTTTCTGGTATTGAGAATTTTATAATATCTGATATAGTTGCTGAATTTAGTTTGTCACATGATTTATATAGTGCTGACAGTTTTTCACTTTCTGGAATGTAATATTGTATTATATTTTCTATTTGATTTGGTGTTAGGTTATTATATATAATTTCAAATATTTCAGATATTTTGCTTGTTTCCGTCTCACATAAAATGTCATTTAGGTCTGTTTTATTAAGTTCATTTTCATATTTTCTTAATGCCATTACTTTTCTTTCTGAGTCTAATGACAATATTATATTAGATTTAGAAAAACTATCTAATTTTTCATGATATAGGTTTAGGCAGTCTAATTTTTCATATAATGGAATATGTTTTATAATTATTTCTGAAATTCCAAATGAGTCTAGTCTATCAGCACACTTTTGAAGTGCATTTGTTCTTTGATCTGGTGGTAGGTTATTAAATAGCCCAAAGATTTCTTCTGGTTCTAATCTGTGCTGGAATTTTTCTAATACTTCTAATTTTCCATTATAATCAAGTTTTTTTAATGATATATCGTATAAGTCATATGGTGTTATATATTTTTGTGCTATTTCTATACCTGTTGTTCTTTTAGAAATCGGTAAGTCAATTATTATTTGTGAAAGTTCACTAGATGATAAATATTGACAATAATTTCTTAATATTTCTAATATTTTTTCAGGGTCTTTTTCTTTTTTGGCAATAGAAATTATCTTATCTGTATTAATTCCTGATGATAAGTATTTTGTTTTGCTTTTAAAAAATATTTTCTTAATTTTTTCGAAAAAATTCATTCTTTTGTACCTCTAATAATACTTTGCTTATAGTATATCATTAATAATTTTTTATAATATATTTTTTTAGTTACATTTTTTAAACATTTTTATTACATCTCTAAATATTTAGCTAAAAATTTTCCTGTTTGTGATTCTTGATTTCTTACTATTTGTTCTGGTGTTCCTATTGCTACAATTTTTCCTCCATTTTCTCCACCTTCTGGACCTAAATCAATTATGTGATCTGCTGTTTTTATTAAGTCTAAGTTATGTTCTATTACTATTATTGTGTTTCCTGTATCTACTAATCTTTGTAAGATATCTACTAATCTATGAACATCATCAATGTGTAGTCCTGTTGTAGGCTCATCTAGTATATATAGTGTTTTTCCTGTTGCTCTTTTTGAAAGTTCTGTTGCAAGTTTTACTCTTTGTGCTTCTCCTCCTGATAATGTTGTTGATGGTTGTCCTAGTTTTATATATCCTAATCCAACATCATGTAGTGTTTGAATTTTATTTTTTATTTTTGGTATGTTTGAGAAGAAATCTAATGCTTCTTCTACTGTCATATCAAGTACATCAGAGATAGTTTTACCTTTGTATTTACATTCTAATGTTTCTCTATTATATCTTTTTCCATGACATACTTCACATGGAACATATATGTCTGGTAAGAAGTGCATTTCTATTTTAATAATTCCATCTCCTTGGCATGATTCACATCTTCCTCCTGGAACATTGAAACTAAATCTTCCTTTTGAGAATCCATTCATTTTTGCTTCGTTTGTATTGGCAAAAATATCTCTTATTGTATCAAATACTCCTGTATATGTTGCTGGATTAGAACGTGGAGTCTTTCCTATTGGTGATTGGTCTATGTTTATTACTTTATCAATATTTTCTAAACCTTTAATTGTTTCATATTTTCCTGGTTTTAAATTTGATTTATATAGTTCTCTTGCTAAATAGTTATATAATACTTCATTTACTAAAGTACTTTTTCCTGAACCAGATACTCCTGTTACACAGTTGAATACTCCAAGTGGAAATTTTACATTTACGTTTTTTAAATTGTGTTCAGTAGCATTTATTATTTCAATACTTTTTCCATTTGATTTTCTTCTTTTTTTAGGAACTATTATTTTCTTTTTACCACTTAAATATTGTCCTGTTATTGAAGCGGGAATTTGTTTTATTTCTTCTGCTGTTCCTTGGGCTATTACATTTCCTCCATGAACACCAGGCCCAGGTCCAATATCTATTATTTGGTCTGCTGCATACATAGTGTCTTCATCGTGTTCTACAACTATTAATGTGTTTCCTAGATCTCTTAATTTCTTTAATGTTGCTAATAATTTGTCATTATCTCTTTGATGTAATCCAATACTTGGTTCGTCTAGTATGTATAAAACTCCTGTTAATCCTGAACCTATTTGTGTTGCTAGACGAATTCTTTGTGCTTCTCCTCCTGATAATGTTCCTGCCGGTCTTGAAAGTGTAAGGTATGATAGCCCAACATCTATTAAGAATTGTAATCTTTGATTTAACTCTTTAAATATTTGGTCTGCTATCATTCTATCTTTTTTGCTCAATTCTAAGTTTTGGAAGTATTTTTTAATGTCATTTATAGGCATGTCTGTTAATTCATTAATATTTTTGTCTCCTACTTTAACTGCTAAAACTTCTTTTTTTAGTCTTGAACCATGGCAAGTTTCACAAGGTTTTTCACTCATATATAATTCATAGAAATCTCTCATTCCTTGTGATTTTGTTTCTCTATATCTTCTGTCTAATGTTGGAATAACTCCCTCAAATGGACAACTAAATTTTCTTTTTCCTACTGATGATTCAAATTCAAAATCTATTACATCGTCTCCTGTGCCATAAAGTATTTTATCTAAAAATTCACGAGGAAGCTTTTTAATAGGTTTTTTAATGTCTACACCATAATATTTACCTATCGATTCAAAATACATTTTTGCCATTGTTTCGCCTTTTTTCATAGTACTTGAACCAAATGCTTTAACTCCATCATATAAAGTTTTATTTTTATCTGGTATTATTAAATCTTCATCTATTCTCATTAAATATCCAATTCCTGTACATTCTGGACATGCTCCAAATGGATTGTTGAATGAGAACATTCTTGGTGTTAGTTCTTCAAAACTTATTCCACAATCTGGACATGCATAGTTTTGACTATATAATTTTTCTCCTTTATTAATTGCATCAATTGAGACTAAGTTATTTGCGTATTTTAATGCTGTTTCAACTGATTCTGTTAAACGCGTTCTTATATCTTCTTTTATTACTAGTCTATCTACTATTATGTCTATATTGTGTTTTTTCTTTCTATCTATTTCTATATCGTCAGATAGCTCATATATTTTCCCATCTATTCTTGCTCTTACAAATCCTTCTTTTTGAAAGTCTTCTAGTAGTTTTACATATTCACCTTTTTTTCCTCTTATTACAGGTGCTAGTACTTGTATTCTTGAACCTTCTTCTAGTTCCATAATGTTGTCTACTATTTGGTCTATTGATTGTTTTTCTATTTTTTTACCACAGTTTGGACAATGTGGAACTCCAATTCTAGCATATAATAAACGAATATAATCATATATTTCTGTAACTGTTCCTACTGTTGAACGAGGATTTTTTGATGTTGTTTTTTGGTCTATTGATATTGCTGGTGAAAGTCCTTCTATGCTTTCTACATCTGGTTTTTCCATTAGACCTAAGAATTGTCTTGCATATGATGAAAGGCTTTCTACATATCTTCTTTGTCCTTCAGCATACAAGGTATCAAATGCTAATGATGATTTTCCGGAACCTGAAAGCCCTGTTATAACAACTAGTTTATCTCTAGGTATAGTTAAATTTATATTTTTTAAGTTATGTTCTTTTGCTCCTTTTATTACAATAGAATCACTCATGTTTTATATCCCCCAAAGTTTTTATTTTATTACTACTGGTTTTATATTTTATCACACTTTTGTTCGCTTGTCTATTGATTTTATTTAAAAAATTTAGTGACATGAAAAAATCCCCTATACTTTCTAACAGTTCAGAAAAATAGAGGATTATGTAATTACATCTACATAATTAATAATACATATTCATTTGAATCTTGTTCAAAACAAATGAATTTACTTTCATACCGAGTTACATATACGGTAGTTGAAGTAGTATTCCTGTTGTTCGGTATCAAATATAATTCTTCTGATGTAATTACTTTGCCAAAACCTAAATAGGTATTAATGAGGTCACATACCTCATCTTTTGACATTTCTGCATCTAGTAGTCCATGAATTTCTTTTACATAGATCTTCTCCATATGTCACCTCCTATGTGCAGCTCGAATATGTTTTCACATCATTTGTATTATATAATAACTTTACAATAAAATCAATAGGTGAATTAAAAAAGTAAATTCTATTGAATCAAAATTAAAGATAATTTAATTCT